>JBEWPZ010000023.1:0-31967 GCA_047689535.1 Candidatus Sulfurovum kebritense
AACCCCCGAATATCGGCACCAGAAACCGAGGCCTTACCGCTTGGCGATACCCCAATCAGTTGTTTATCATAAGGCTGTAATGCTTATGTGGACGGCATTATAGTCCAAATGAAAGATATTGTCAATGAAATTTGAAAATATCGACCTAATTTTTTAATGGATGGGATGAAATTGGTTGCGGAAAAAGGATTTGAACCAATGACCTTCGGGTTATGAGAGCGAATTAAAGTCCCTATCTTAGGGCATTAAATACAAATTGTCACCACAAACCACTATTGTTTTATACAAAAGTTTGTAATGATCCTCGGGGACTTGAAGAGAAGATTAAAATGCTACAATGCCCTAAAATATGGGCTTTGCAGCGATTTTAAAATTAAATGTCAGTAGATAATTGGCGTTTTTACTGACAATTCCACTGACAGTTTTTATTTTACTCTTCCGATGTTTGTATGTGGTTTTCCTCGGGGCTTTGAAGATCTTATATAAGCGGTTTTATTATGTTTATTTCAAAAGTTATTCCCTTAAAACTATCCTTTAAATAGTGTGACTATATGGGCTGACTCGTACCAGATGCACATTTACATTTATAACAATATAATTATTTAGACATATTCTATTTTTCTAAAAAACTTTATCCTGCATATATTTATTATTCAATATTTTTTTAAATTTTTCATCAAACATTATAATCTTAAGTACACTTATTTTGATTAATTCGAATCATACTACCAAATATTTCTTATAGTACTCAAGGGAAGAGGGGAATTTTGAAAACTAAGTTTACATTCATATTGCTAATAATACCGTATTGTCTGTTCGGTGCCTCGGCTACTGAAGATGCGGTAACATTCCAGTTACAAAAGGCAGAGGAGAGAGCTGCTGCTGTTGAGGATATCCAACCGAAATCCGAAGATGTCATGTTGAAGCTGAAAGGTACTGCAAAACAGTTGGCTTCCATTCCAAAAGGTGAAAAGCCCTGTTTTCATATCAAGCCAGAAAACATTTCACTTAAGGGAGAAGGTGCCGGTGATTTTACCTATGTACTCAAAGAGGTACTCAGTAAGCTCTCCTATGCGAAGGAAGGGGAATGTGTAGGGATACAGGGGATCAATGCGATTTTCGCTGCGATGCAAAACCGTATCATTGAAGATGGGTATGTCACTACCAGGGTAATAGTTGCGCCCCAAGATCTCTCTGGCGGTAAATTGGTTTATACCCTTATACCGGGTAAAGTAAAGCAACTGAAACATACAAATGAACAAAACAAAACCTCTTTGCTCAATGCCATGCCTCTTGAAAAAGATGAGCTTTTAAACCTGAGGGATATCGAACAGGGACTTGAGAATTTAAGAAGAGTACCGACTGCAAAAGCACTCATGCAGATCACACCCTCAAATAAACTGGGCTATTCTGATATTCTCATAGATTATTCACAGGCAACTCCTTTCAGAGTCACATTTAGCGTAGATGATGCGGGATCAAAGTCCACCGGGAGGATACAGGGTGGAACTACGATAGCATGGGACAATCCTTTAGGGCTGAATGATATTTTTTATTTTGGTTTCACACGAGACCTTGCCGATCGTGAAGTTACACATCTGGATAGCCAGACACAAGAGGGAGGTTCGAATAACAGGGTGATCCACTACTCTATTCCATGGAGATATTGGCTTCTTTCTTTTAATGAGAGTAAATATAACTATGAACAAAAGGTTGCAGGTGCTTCACAGATCTATACCTATAGTGGGAAAGTCCTAAGTCGGGATATCGCTTTAAGCAGGGTACTTTATAGAGACGGTACTTCCAAATTTTCAATGACACTGAAAGGCTGGGAACGTTTTTCAGATAACTTTATTGATGATGCGGAGATTACGGTACAGCGAAGGAAAACAGCAGGTTATGAAGTGGGTATCGATTATAGGAAATATTATGATCGCAACGTTTTGGATTTGCGTGCCTACTTTAAAAAGGGAACTGGAGCGAGAGGAGCCTTGCGGGCACCAGAAGAAGCGTTTGGCGAAGGAACAAGCAGGATGGAGATCTATACGCTGGGTGCATCATTTTTTGCCCCTTTTGCAGCGTATGAGAAGAATTTTGCCTATATCAGTTCACTTAAATTCCAATACAACGGCACACAGCTTACACCTCAGGATAAACTGGCAATCGGGGGACGATATACGGTCAGAGGGTTTGACGGGGAGTATACGCTTAGCGGCAATAAAGGGTGGATCAGTAGAAATGAGCTCGAGTGGTCTTATCTGCCGGCACATAAATTCTACTTTGCTCTTGATGCAGGGCATGTGAGCCGTGAGAGCACCGATTCAGAAGTTTCGAAAATGCTTATAGGTTCTGCACTGGGACTCAGAGGAACTTTCAAAAAGTGGGGCAGTTTGAATTATGACCTTTTTCTGGGGACACCGATAAAGAAACCGGACTTTTTACCGGGAAATGATATTGTAGGTGGTTTTTCAGTAATTTACAGTTTTTAAAAAGGGGAAAGAACGTGAATAAAATATTTAAAGTAATCAAACATAAGAGCTTTTTAGGGGCCAATAAAGTGGTGAGTGAATTGGCATCATCAAATATTGTTTCAAGTGATGAACGCTCACATGTAAGCACTAGATTCTCGTGCACTCTTTTGGATAATTTAAAGCTTTCAACCAGGCACACTCTGTCCATTATTGCGCTGCTAAGTATGCTTCCTCAACTGGCAACAGCAGATATCATTGCAGATGCGAATGCCCCGCTCAGCCAGCAGCCTACTATTCTAAACACTGCAAGCGGTGCAACGCAGGTCAATATCCAGACACCTACTCAGGCAGGTGTTTCGATGAACCAATATTCCCAGTTTGATACACAGACCAACGGTACGGTACTCAATAACTCAAGGGGCAATGCCCAGACACAAAGTGCAGGATGGGTTGAAGGAAATCCGTGGCTTGCAACGGGTGAAGCCAATGTGATCGTAAACCAGGTCAACTCCAATGACCCAAGCTTGCTTCAGGGAACTATCGAAGTAGCCGGTAGTAAAGCCGATGTGATTATTGCCAACCCAAGCGGTATAACCATGGATGGCGTCTCCATCCTCAATGCTTCAGGCATGACCTTCACTACAGGAAATGTACAAACCCAAGAGGGTAGTGTGACTGGCTATGATGTGAGCAAAGGAACTATCAAGGTAGAAGGGGGAGGACTCAATGCCAGTGGTGCGGACTATACAGAGATTATCTCCAGAGCAGCCGAAATTAATGCCAATATTCATGCCAAAGATCTCAAGGTAATTACGGGAGCCAACAAAGTAAGCAAAGCCACTTCAACGATCACAGCACAAAGCGGAGAGGGACTAGTCCCCACGGTTTCGATCGATACCAAAGCGCTTGGAGGAATGTATGCGGGACAGATCACTCTGGTCTCAACGGAGAGAGGGGTCGGGGTCAATAATGAAGGTGTGATCGCTGCTACAAATTTTACACTTAGCGCGGATGGAAAGCTTACCAATGCAGGCACTATTGCATCACAGGATACGGTAAAGATCAATACTGCATCTTTAACTAATACCAAAACCATCGCTTCCAATAACAATATAGCGATCAAAAGCCAAAACGAGATCGACAATCAAGGTAATATAAGTGCTCTAAGAGAGGTGAAAGTTACTACCCAAACATTGAACAACAGTGGTGAGATTGAAGCTTCCAGGCTGGATATTGCATCAAAGAACCTTACTAACAGCGGTGGAACGATAGCACAGGCAGGACTCAATTCTCTTACTCTAAGCGCTGCAGAGATCATCAATACCAATGCTGCGCTTCTGGGATCACATGAAGAAGACCCTGCAGCACAGACGAATCCTGAGGATACCACTTCTGAAGATACGACAGATTCGGGTGCAACAGTTACGACAGGCGAGGTAGATGTATCAACAACCTCGCCTGTAACTTGGGAACCATTGGCGGCAGGTTCTATCGTAGTTGAAGAGGGAATTATTAATGACGGAGGAGAGATCAGTGCAGCAGATGTCACTTTAGATGTCGATAATACCCTCCTGAACGATTCCGGATCACTGATCAATGTAGCTACGTTGAATCATCAGGGTACAACCCTGCAAAATCAGGATGCGACTATCTTTGCAGATACTTTCACCTCACTTTCTCTTGTAGCATTCAATAATCTCGATGCTCAAATAGAAGCCAATAGAGAGCTCCTGATCACTGCAGACAGCTTTGACAATACCAAAGGTTCATTACTATCATATGGATCGATGGGTATCAATGCAGACAGTATCATCAATCAAGAGGGGCTTATACAATCAACGGATATATTAGAACTGAATGCCCTGTCAGGATCTCTAGATAATACTTTGGGAGTGATCTTTTCATCCCAGGGGGATCTCTCTGTCACGGCTCAGGATAGTATCCAAAATAAAAATGGGGTAATTGCTTCTGCAGGTATGCTTTATATGAGTGCAGAAAACAGTATCGAAAACACTTCCGGACTTATTCAAAGCAGCGGAGAGATGGATATCGAATCGGGTTCCCTCAACATCGGTGATGGTGAGGGGATGATCCTCAGTGCAGATATGATGCATATAAAAGCAGACTCCATTATCAATTTAGGGACATTAAGTTCTGTTACCGCACAGGTAATTGATGCGGCAACATTGGTGACTAACGGCGGGGAGATAAGTTCTCAGGGAATGTTGGAGATCAATACCCAAACGCTCGCCAATAATGGCGGCGAGATACTCTCAAATAGTGATATTACCATACAAACAGACGGTTTGGATAATGCCGATGGCTTTATAGTCAGTGATCAAATAATGAATATCCATGCGCAGACCATAGACAATACTGGCACCAAAGGAGGTAAAGGGATCAGTGCAAATACTCTTGATGTTGTTACGGCAACACTTGATAATACCAATGGAAGTATCAATGCTTTTTCATCTCTTTTTATTACAGCGTTGCAGGCAATTGACAATACCAATGGTGAAATACTTTCAGAAGGTACGCTTGGATTGTTTGATTCAAATGGTGCGGCACCATTGGGAAAAATGCTCGCAATTACCAATACAAATGGTTTGATCTCTGCAGACTCAACGATAATCGATGCAGCATCACTCGGCAATGATGGAGTAGCTGAAGGAAACAGCATCAATATCTCTCTTAAAGAGAGTTATGTCAATGATGGCGGACTCAGCGTTTCGGTTTCACTTGCCTTTGAGACGCTCGGAGATTTTACAAACAATGCACTGCTCTTTGCAGAAGATATGCTTTGGCTGAGTGCAGAGAATATCTCTAATGAAGTTACCGGAGAGATCGCTTCAAACGAGATCTTGCTTGAAGGCAGCAGTTCCATAGAGAACAGAGGAACGATCAATAGCGGAACCATTACAAAGCTGAATGCACCTGCCATCAGCAATATCGGTTCGGGCGTGATCTACGGTGATCATATCGCTATTGAAGCCGATACCCTGATCAACAAAGAAGAGACGATAGACTCCGTCACAAAAAGTGCAGTGATCGCGGCAAGAGAACGTCTGGATATTGGCGCAATGACGGTTATAAACCAGGAAGGATCCGAGTTTTTAAGCCTGGGTACACTTCATATCGGGGGAGAACTGGATGCAAACAACATGGCGGTTGGGCAGGCCGATATCCTTAACAACCTTTCAGCAAGGATAGAAAGCGGAAGTAATATGTACCTGAGTGCAAAAAAGGTCAATAACCTTAACCTTCACCTTGAAACAATGCAGGTAATTGATGGGACAACTGATGGTGTTTTAGTGAAACCTGCATCGGGGGCCGGGAAAGGAGAGTGGTTTAATAGGAGTGAGTGTACCGGTATCTTTGGAGGGCAGGATGATAATACCTGTGGAGTGAATGAGGAAATAGCGTTGAGAGATGCTATTTTTCAAGAAGCTCTGGCAGAATCAGAAACTAATCCTTTCTCTAATAGTAATAACATTTTCAGAGAGTACGTTATTAAAACCGAACTTTATCATAACGATCCGGAATATAAAAGACTTACCGACATTATTAATACTGCAACATTTGAAGACTACTCTGTAGTAAGAACATATACTACCACCTCACACACTGAAGTCATCTCGACCGATCCTTCGCAGATCATATCCGTAGGAGATTTGGTCATTGAGGGGCAACTATACAACAAAGACAGTCATGTCATAGCAGCCGGCAAGCTGGAGAAGACACAAAATCCTGTCAATGAAGCGACTAAGGGGCAGGAGATTATCTCGTATGATGGGAGTACGATACAACGTACTTACGTGAAAGCCTGTGGTCTGTTTGGAAACAGTCATTGTCGTAAATGGTCTGCACAGGCACCTTATGAAATCGAGCCGGTCAACGGTGAACTTTATGATCTGCCGACAATGGTTTATCAGGAAAATGCCACCGTTCAGCTTATAGGAAATACGCAATCATACAATACCTATACGCCTGCAAGTTCATCTACCAATACACAGCAGGCAGGCGATGATGCAGTGATGCAGCCTGTAAATATCCAGATCAGAGAAGCTGCACCCAATTTGGCTATGCCGACAAGTTCGCTCTTTAGTATTGGTGTAGATGGGCCTGAAAGTATTGCTCCGCTTATTCAGACTGATTCAAGATTTACTGACTATGCGCAGTGGCTTAGCAGTGACGAGATGATCAGTGCACTCGGAGTGGATCCAAATACAATCATTAAACGTCTTGGGGACGGTTACTATGAAATGCGTCTGATTCAGGATCAGGTTATACAGCTTACAGGAGAGCGTTATCTTGATGGTTATAGCAGTGATACGGAGCAGTACAAAGCATTAATGGATTCAGGTGTTACATTTGCCCAAAAGTATAGTCTTTCGCCAGGGGTTGCTTTGAGTGCAGAACAGATAACACAGCTTACAAGCGATATCGTCTGGCTGGTTGAAGAGCAGGTTACCTTACCGGATGGAACAGTTACAACGGCATTGGTACCAAAACTTTATGTGGTAGCCAAAGAAGGTGATCTAGATGGAAACGGTGCGTTACTTTCTGGGAACAATGTCATTACAAACGGTACAAACGAACTGATCAACAGCGGTACGATCCATGGGCGCAATCTTGTCAGTCTCAGCTCGGAGAGTTCTATCTCAAATCTCGGTGGGAAGATAGAGGCAAATACCCTTGCGCTTTATGCGCAAAACGATATCAATAATGTCGGCGGTACACTCGATGCGCAAAATGCCATGGTTCTTGATGCGGGGAACAATGTCAATATCGCTTCAAGCGCCTATGGGAGTTCAAGCACTATCAGCAAAAGCAGCTTCAGTAGAACAGGGATAGAGAATGTAGCCACGGTCTATGTTGAGAATCCTGACGGGTTGCTTCTGATGAATGCAGGCAATGATATCACCCTAGACGCAGCCGATATCAAAAATCAGGGTGACCTGACTGTAGTGAGTGCAGGTAATAATGTCAATGTATCTACCGTTACGGTCTCTGAGCAGAACAATGCCGTATGGGACAGCAAAAACCATTACAAAGAAGGCTATACAAGCCAGATAGGTACCAATATTCAAACAAACGGTGATATCACGGTGCTTGCCAATAACGATATCAATGTAAAAGCCGGTGTTATTGAAAGCGCAAGCAGTACGGTGAGTCTTGATGCCAAGAATGATATCAACGTAGAATCGGGCATCTATACCACCAACTATGATGAGGCAACGTATATCAAATCAAGCGGGTTCCTCAGCTCATCGAAAAGAACTACGATCGATACGGAAAATACCGTAACTGCCCAAAGTGCATACATAGGCGGAGACAAAGTACTCCTAAACAGCGGTAATGACGTCACGATAAAGGGCAGTGACGTGATATCAGATAGCGGTACGGTTATTGCTGCAGCAAATGATGTCAAGATCACCGCTTCAGAAGAAAGTGTTGAAAATACGCACTTTCATGAGGTCAAAAAGTCCGGTCTGATGGGGACCGGTGGTGTCGGATTTATGATCGGAAGTACCAAAAACTCCACTGACAGCAAAGAGAGCGCTACGTATAATAGTGGGTCTATACTAGGAAGCCTTGAAGGAGATACAACGATCGCAGCGGGTAACAACTACAAACAGACGGCTTCGTCGGTCATGTCTCCTAACGGTGATATCACGATCGCTGCTCAGGAAGTCAATATCGAAGCAGGCTATGATACGTATAATGGCAGCAGTGTCACCAAATCAAAGAGTTCGGGACTTACTGTTGCTTTGACCGGAACGGTTGCTAATATAGTGAGTGCGGCACAGGATACCGCAAATGCGGCAAGCGATATAGGGGAGTCCAAACATGCAAGGGTCAATGCCATGGCCGCAGCCAATACGGCATGGAATGCCTATCAGACAACAGAAGCGCTACAGGAAGCAGCAGCAGATCCTACAAGTGTAGGTGTCTCTATCACTGTCGGTTCATCGAAATCCGAAAGCAAGATGTCCTATAAAGGGACACAGGCCGTTAGCAGTACGGTAGCCGGTGAAAATGTCAGCGTGATCGCTGCGGGTGCAGGAGAAGAGAGTGATGTGAACATCATAGGTTCAGATGTGGCAGGAAGCGTCTCTACCGTGGTAGCGGCCCAGAACGATGTCAATATACTGGCAGCAGCCAATACGGATGAACAACACACTTCCAATAAATCAAGCGGATGGAATGCCGGGGTTGCCATTACCTATGAGGCTAACGGATTTGCAGCAGGATTCACAGCAGGCGGTTTTGCGGGCAAAGGGCATGGAGACGGTGAGAGTACGACCTATACCAATTCACATGTAGGTTCAACTACCAGTAGCACTGTGGTACAAGCAGGTGAAACGACAACTATCAAAGGCGGACAGGTCATAGGAGAGAATGTTACCCTCGATACCAAAAATCTGACTATAGAGTCCCTCCAAGACACCTCTGTCTACGACAGCAAACAACAAGATGCAAGCGCACAAGTCACCTTCGGATATGGATTTAGCGCAAGCGGAAGCTATTCAAAAAGCAATATCGATGCAGACTATGCAAGTGTGAATGAACAAAGCGGTGTCGTCGCGGGTGACGGAGGCTATCAGGTAACTGTAGCAGAGCATACGGACCTGAAGGGCGGTATCATTACCTCTACACAAAAAGCTGAAGCTGAAGGACTCAACAGTTTTTCTACAGGTACACTGAGTGTAAGTGATGTAGAAAACCATATGCATTATGAAGGTGACTCCTTTGGTATCAGCACAACGGCAAGCTACAGCTTTAAAGACCCTAAAACCCAGACCGGACAGACTACCACTACTGACACGCCGAAAGCTGGACAGAAAGAAGGCCGGTTCGGGGTCAACAAATCAGTAGGTTACGGAAGCGAGGGCGAGAGCCAGACATCTATAACCAAGTCAGCGATCAATACCTCCAACATCAAGGTCACCGACCAGAAAGCTCAAAAGGCTACAGATACAAGCACCGAAGAGATCATCGCACAGGTACATACCGATACCACGACAGGTACACTTGAAACCGACAGCGGTGCACTGGTCAACAACTTCGATGCAGCAGAAGTTCAAAAAGAACTGGATGTGCAGACAAGGGTCACACAGACCTTCGATACGACCAGACAGGAAGTTAAAGAAACTATATATATTGTGGCAAATGAGAAAGCAAAAGAAGCTAAGAATATACGTATGGAAAATAATGGAGTAGATACAGAAGAGTCTAAAAAACTTGATGAAGAAGCACAAAACTTACAACAGACAGTCATGTGGATGGATATGGTTGCTATAGGGATATATTCTGGGGCTAGTAGTGATATACTATTGGCTGCTGAAACTATAACACAGATAGATTTAGTAAAACGTTCAGCAACAGCAGATAAAAAAATTATACTCCAAAAATGTGATACAGGTGGACAGAACTGTACACAACAAGAAGTAGATTTAAAGGATATCATAATAGGAGAAGATGGAAAAATCTATATCTTTAATCATGGTATACTCAATAATAAAGAATATGCATTGCAAAATGCTGCACAGCAAAGTAATGATATTCAAAATGCTCAAGGTGTGTATATAATCATCAATCCCCATACCGGTAATCCAGTAGCAGAGGTGCTGTATGCAGGTTATGATAAATTGAATGAATTAGTAGGAGGTATTTTGCCTATCAGTAATGCTTCAGAAGTAAATCAAGATATAAGAGATATAGCTACAGAACAAGAAGGCATTGTGGTTACTATAGATCATTCCAGGGGCTCGTTAACAGATAGTAACGCTATTGCTGATTCACTCAATAATGGCGAAACCAATTTGCCTATAGAGTCGGCAACCTTTAATGGAGCTGCTGCAAATGCACAGAACATGGCAAACATGGTCAATACAGCAACAAATGGAAAAGGTACGGTATATCAGTCAACACACACAACAGATTTGGTTGGTACGTCAATTGGAAGCAATGAGCCAACAGGTGGACTTGATAGTTATGGATTCCCAGATTCGCATAGTAGTTATGGATCAAATGCCGACGAGAAAAAAACAGATGAAGCTTGGGGTGATGGACAAAAAAGTACTACTATTCTAGTTTCACCAACCAATTAATTAAAGCAAGGGATAAGGGATGAAGTTTAAATATATAATTTATTTAGTTGTGACATATTTGTTAGTGGGGTGTGGGTTGAAATATATAGATGCACCTAATGCTCCTGCAGCATTAAGTTGGAAAAAAGAGGGTTATACGCAAAGGATGAATGAGATAGAACTTTCTAAATGTGGATATCCAATTAGGAACTATGCTACCAAAGATGAATACATAAAGCTTAGAATTATAATGGAACAATGTATGCTTTATAAAGGTTTTAAATATTCTGCAACATATTGGCAGGAATTAACAGATATTGATTTTCCAAAAAGGAATGCCTGTGATAGTGAAATAAATATGAAATATCCTGGCTGTCAGTCACTAAAGTAAAAGATGTATCTAGAAAAAAAAGAGGCTTCTTGGCTTCTCAACTCGTTCCATATCTCCTGAGACTGTGAAAGAACTCCCCAAAAAAGCGTCTAAAAAATAGATATTTAACACCGAAAACTGCCCCTAAACGGTATAATTATACCTATAAATAGCCCATAAAACAGGGGATTGAAGAGGTTTTAAGATATGGGGAATATCTATAAAGAGGGGCAGAACCGAAAACAACAGATGTTCTTTCCTCCAAGCATCGATGAGTATGTAGATAGAGGGGTCTATCATTATTTTTAGCAAGAGATAGAGTAATTTGTAGAAAGTTATATTGAAACCAAATGTGATATACTAAACGAATAGCAGAAGTGTGGCTGTGGAGGATAACAGACAGCTGCATCAGGCTGAGATAACGTGGATAAATGATAATGCTAAAAAATTTGCTGACCAAGAAGGTATTAGTTTAGAAGAAGCTAAAGATAGGTTAGCACAACAAGCTCTTAGAGACGTTGATGCTATTTGGAATATTGCTTTGGGTGAAGATGATGCTGTTGCACAAACATTTATTGCTGAGAAGATAGGTGAAAATGATACTTTTGAAAATACTAGAGGAGAACAGCAAGTATTTTTTACAACGGAAAATGGAGATTTTTATGATCCAAGCCGCTACGCGGTGCAATCGCTACAAGCTGATCCACAACTTTATCAAAACGCACAACAAACAGCCAAAGAAAAAACAGGAGAATTATTAAGTAATCCGGATAAGCTTAAAGATGCAATAGAAAAGAAGTTTGATGTAAATTTGAATGATGTGCTTGAATATGCCAATGACAAGATAAATGCCAATAAAGACAAAAACTTAGAAGAGACAACCTATGATGCTACATTGGGTCGTTTTCAAGATACTGCAAAAGATGGAGCCAACTATGCAGAAACTACTTTAGGAATAGGTGAAACAGATAAAGAAATTTTTGATGGAATTTATGGTGATGGTGCAGGTACGATTATTAAAGATATAGCACCTACTGCAGGTATAGCTGCCGTCATACTTGTTAATAGAAAAGGAGCTTTTCAGCAGGCTAAACGTGATGCTAATATTCCGGCGAGTCAACAGCCTGATATGGTGTATAATCAAAGAACTGGTCAATATCAACAATACAACAGTGTATTAATGAAAGATAGACAGGGTAATATTATAAAGGATGAAAATGGTAATGATATTTGGACAAAGGAGTATCAGTATACAAGAGAAGATGGTTCAAAGATTATTATACAAGATCATAGTGCTGGACATCAATTTGGCGAAGAGGGAATTGGTGATCAAGGTACTCACTTCAATGTACGCCCTGTTGAAAATACTAGAACAGGGAATGTACCAGGTACAGAAGAACATTATCCATTTAATAATTGAAAGGAGTAAAAATGTATTTTTTAGAAAATATTCATCAAGGGACTGAAGCTCTTAAGACAATATATAAAAATGAGGATATTTTTCAATTAAAGTATTTTCATTTAGATAATATGCGTGTAGATCGAAATACCATAGAATTTAGAATATTTTTACCAATGCCTAATAATCC
Organism: Candidatus Sulfurovum kebritense; assembly: GCA_047689535.1. Lineage (GTDB taxonomy): Bacteria > Campylobacterota > Campylobacteria > Campylobacterales > Sulfurovaceae > Sulfurovum > Sulfurovum kebritense. Next base: position 12,524 of record JBEWPZ010000023.1, read on the forward strand.
AAGTGAAAAACTGATGAAGCAAAATAAAAATATTGCTTCAATGGGGATAACAATTATTGTTGATGGCAAGTTGACCATAGATAAATTTCATACTGACGAGAGCACACTTAGAGAACTAGAGTTTTTTAAAATAGAGATAGATAAATTAGATGATAAGCGCTATAAAATAAGCATGGACTCTAATGACCAAACTCATATATATGTAGAAAGTTCCTCAGTATCTGGAGGTTTAGGTTTTGGATGTGTAGAAGATTGGTTTGCTCAAGAGATATTGGAGAAAACTATCTAGTTAATATCGATGGAGAGACGATCAATCAAGCTATCAGAGATTCGCCCATTCAAGTAAGGGGTCTATCATTGTTTTTAGCAAGAGATAGAGTAATTTGTAGAAAGTTATACTGAAACCAAATGTGATATACTAAACGAATGGCAGAAGTGTGGCTGTAGGGGTCGGCTTGAAGTAGCTTCACCTGAATTGCCGCTTCTGTCTCTTGCACCATCTTAGGTCTTTAACTGGAATGGTGCCAACTACTGTGGCTCTGAACATAGACGTGAGTAAGATGGTTATTTTACCTCGCTCCCATTCGTCCCCGATGGGAGTGCATACGGAAGTCAGGCAAACAGTAACGTTAAAATCCATCGCTAGATGGGAGAGAGGGAAAATACATCAGTAAACCTTCCATGACACATCACGATATAAATATTATTCACTCTAGAAATAATGCTGTTGAACCTATTATAAAATTTACATTTGTTCTTGTAAATGACAGACATTTTAGCTCTTCTGGTGTACCCCCCCCATGGTATGTATCGAACTTAGTATTAGTATAAGTTAAATGATACTAAACAGTATCATGTTTGTGTTCAACTAATGTGATACCAAAAAGTATTTTTTTATGATACTTTTTGACAATACATTCGGATATAAACCTTATAAAGTTATATGTTTTATAAGGTTTTGTGTCCTGCTACAACAAATAAAAAGGGTGGTTCATTACAACAGAAAAATCAAGAACCATCCAGATCTCACAAAAGTGTCGATATTGATGGAGGGCATGATAAGCTTCATTATTTAATTTAAATAAAAGAAATTATTCAACATACAATTTTAAATTAAATACAAAATTTTATTCATTTTAAATAATGCTAATGCTATCTAAGCTTTTAAGTAGAGACTGCTAGATCACTAAAGAGTATTTACCTCTTTTCCAACAATGGAAAACACCTTCATAGTGTGGATACTATCAGAGGTTCTAAATTTTATGGAGCTTGGGCTAAACTGCTAAGTACTTTGGAGATACCCTATCGAAAGATTTACAATACAAGGCATACGTTTGTAACGGCTATGTTGAAGTCTGGAGAGCTGAGTGTATTGGAGATCGCTCAGATCGTAGGACATACTAACTCTAAGATGATACTTGAGAATTATGCACGATTTATCAAAGGTGAACATATGAAAATTCGTAGGTCATTCAATCCGCTCGAAAATGGCGGTGACATGCATGGTGACACTAAAAAATCGCAATTTTGTTGAAATATTTTGAAACATCGAATTTTATGGGATTAAATTGGTTGCGGAAAAAGGATTTGAACCAATGACCTTCGGGTTATGAGCCCGACGAGCTACCAGACTGCTCTATTCCGCGACAGTTAATTCTATATAAAATGATTAAAAATTATATATTGAAGATTGGTTGCGGGAGAAGGATTTGAACCAACGACCTTCGGGTTATGAGCCCGACGAGCTACCGAACTGCTCTATCCCGCGACAGTTAAAAAATAAGGATAATAGATCCTTAGGTGGATGGGGTAGAGGGATTCGAACCCCCGAATACCAGTACCAAAAACTGGTGCCTTACCGCTTGGCGATACCCCAACATCTTGTCTCTCATAAGCCTCTGTTGCTTATGTGGACGGCATTATAGCCCAAATGAGAGATATTGTCAAGAGATTTTTGAGAATTCTTTAAAATTTATTAAATTTTTTTTCTGCAGAGTTGGTAGATGAAGTAGGAAAAGGTATAATACCTCTACTTTTTGATGAAATTGTATATATAAAGATAGGAGATTTAATGTCAGCTGAAGCGATAGCACGGGTAGAGAGAGCGATCAAAGAGATCAAAAGCGGAAAAATGGTCATTATGATGGATGATGAGGATAGAGAGAACGAAGGCGACCTTGTCTATGCTGCGACTTTTTCCACACCGGATCTTGTAAACTTCATGGCAAAAGAAGCCAGAGGGCTTATCTGTACACCTGTCACCAAAAAGATCGCTGCAAAACTTGACCTGGTACCGATGGTAGACAAAAACGTCTCTGCACATGAAACGGCATTCACCATCTCTATTGATTCCGCTACGGCTTCTACAGGTATCTCTGCAGCCGAAAGAGATGACTGTATCAGCAAACTGACCAACCCGCTAACCGTACCTGAGGATTTTGTACGTCCGGGGCATATTTTTCCTTTGATCGCTAAAGATGGGGGAACACTTGTAAGAACCGGACATACTGAAGGTTCTGTAGATCTATGTAAATTGGCAGGACTTGCACCTGCAGCAGTGATCTGTGAGATCATCAAAGATGACGGTACGATGGCACGTATGGATGATCTCGAAGTATTTTCAGATAAACACGATATGCCGATCGTCTATATCTCGGATATCGTAGAGTATCGTTTGGCCAATGAGAAACTTGTGAAACGTGTCAGTGAAGAGGAATCTCTTCTCAGAGGCATGAAGGTCGAGAAGATCACCTATAGTGACCATCTGAACCGTACACATACTGTGATCCAGTTCTATAAAGCACATAAGACCTCCAATGTAAAGTTTCATAATATCGGAGCAGATATCGATCTTGTCCTCGATGACAGACGTTATCAGGCACTTGACAATGCGATCGACTATCTCAAGAAGAATGGCGGTGTACTGATCTTCCTGGATACGAAAGTGATCTCTCATGAGCAGGCCAAGGAGTTTGGCGTAGGGGCACAGATACTGAAAGACCTGGGTATCAAGGATATCAATCTCCTTACAACCAATAAAGATACCGAATTTGTCGGCTTGGCAGGATTTGGGCTGGATGTAGTAGAGAAGATCGTCATCTAAGAGCATTACAGCGGTACAATGAAAAAACTTCTACGCAATCTGAGCCTCCACTCGATCAACTTTTTAGGGATCATTGTACTTTTCCTCTTTGCACTGCTTTTTACCTTCCTGGTGATCTTTGAACAATATAGGGATTTTGAGCAGGAGTCTATCCATCTTCGCAATGCCTACCTTGCCGAACAAAAAACCAAAGCCAAAGAGGAGACCGAAAGGGTCATACATTATATCGACTACTCCTACAGTACCATGCAGGGGCGCCTAAACCAGGAAGAGCTGAAAGCGCATGTGATAAGCTCTATAGAGCACCTCTTTGACCGTAAAAGCGGAAGCAGCTATATCTTTATCTATACACTCGACGGTATCAATGTCTCGGACCCCAATAAACCACATAACCGCGGTACAAATATGATAGACCTCCGGGATATCAACGGCAAGTTTATCCTAAAAGAGTTGATCGATCAGGCTAAAAGCGGAGGAGGGTATGTAGAGTATGTCTGGGATAATCCTGCAAATGCCCAACTCTCTACTAAAATCTCTTACGGTGCTGTCTATAGACCGTGGAACTGGCTGGTGGGAACAGGGGTCTATCTTGATGAGATCGATGCCATGATCAGTGAAAAAGAGGCACAGATGAAAGATCGTCTGATCAAGTATGTCATGGAAGTCCTTACACTCTCTGCTATCCTTTTCTGGATCGCATGGGGCGGGATCAAATTGATCAACGGTGTGATACAAAAAGAGATGTCTACATTTAGGGACTTCTTTCAGAAGTCTGTACGCTACAATATCGTGATCGACAAGCGGCAGATCAAGATCAGGGAGTTTCAGGTACTTGTAGCCTATGTCAATGAGATGGTAAGTGCTATTCATAAAAAGAATAGAGAACTTCAAGAGCTCAATGCATCGCTTGAAGAAAAAGTATTGCTGAAAACTGCCAAACTTCAAGATCAGATGCAGTATAATGAACAGTTGGTGGCTGCACAGGACAGCTTCATCAAACACTCCATCCATGAGGTCAATACGCCTTTGGCTGTGATCATGACCCATATCGATATCTATAAGATGAAGTACGGGGAAAATAGATATCTTACGAAGATCGAAGCAGCAGCGAAAATGATCTCTACGATCTATGAGGATCTGAGCTATATGGTCAAGAAAGATCGTTTGGCTTATGAAAAAGAGTGGATAGATATCAGAGCATATCTGGTCTCACGCACAAAATTTTTCGAAGAGATCGCTGAGGGTAATGACCATCAGATCAAGAGACAATTTGAGGAGTGCGGGAAAATATGGTTCAGTGAACTTGAACTGCAACGTATCATTGACAACAATCTCTCTAATGCTATAAAATATGCAAAGAGAGGTACAGATATCAAAATCGAACTCTATGAAAATGGTAAAGATGTCATGATGCGTTTTATCACCCACTCAAAGATGATCCAGGATACCCAGAAGATCTTTGAGGCATTCCATAGAGAAGATAAGGTCAAGTCAGGGTTCGGGCTCGGACTTGAAATTGTTGGAGAGATCTGTCAAAAAGAGGATATCAAGATCGATGTTGATTCAACGGAAGAGATAACGATATTCAGCTATCGTTTCAAGAGAGGAGAAAAAGATGAGAATACTGTTGCTTGAAGATGAACTGATGCTTCAAAGTGCCATCGTTGAGTATCTGACCTCCACCGGTTATATCGTCGATGCCTTTGAAGATGGAGAAGAGGCCTACGCGCAGATCAAAGAAACCTCTTATGATCTCTTTATCTTCGATATCAATACCCCCTCTATAGATGGCCTCACACTGCTCGAAAAACTTCAAACAGAGAAGATATATATCCCTACGGTTTTTATCTCGGCGATCACTCAGATCGAACAGATCTCCAAGGCGTATGAACTTGGATGCTATGACTACCTCAAAAAACCGTTTCATCTCAAAGAGCTTACACTGCATATCGATCGACTGCTCAAAATGGCAGATATTCACTCTAAAAGCATGGTCAAACTCAGTCGGATGTACAGCTATGATCTTGAAAAGGAGCGACTGCTCTTTGATAATGTCGAACAAGAACTGAAACCCAAACATCAACAGATCATGCATCTACTCGCATCCAATGTAGGGAGAGTCGTGGACTTTGATATGCTCAGGCATTATGTATGGGATGATATCCATGTGGATGCTGCAACGATCCGGGCTGAGATGCATAGGGTACGCCAGGCACTGAAAGAGGAGTTGATCGTAAGTATCAAAGGGATAGGCTATAAATTGACGAAGCACTGATCCTACACAACTCAAGACATAATTCGCTTTTATATTTCTTTACTTTCTCTATGATCGCTATAATGATGTAACGATTTTATACACCTACTACTTTTTTGTCCCCTTTTTTTATCAAAAATGATCATGCTATGTTAATGCTATGTTCAGTTTCTATGATGTGAATGTAAAAAATTCGGAGTCTTTTGTATGACCTTTAAGAAGCATAGTATGTTGGATGAAACCCAAAACCCTCTTATAAAATTTTATCTATGCAAATCTCATATGTTCATTGAAGGTCAGATAAAAGACTCCGAAAAAAGGAGAATAATGAAACTGATCAAGATAAGTCTTGCAGCCGCATCTGCCGTCAGTATGGCAGCTGCCGCTGGAGAGATCACACCGGTTGAAGAAACCGCACCTGCAATTGAAGACAGAGTGGATTACGGTACCGTGTTCGGACAATCACGTACTTTCTACATCGATAGAACGTACAAGGGTTCTATCGAAAACAACCGTAACTCCCTTGCTGCAGGCGGATATATCGGCTACAGATCACCTGAATACAACGGCCTGAGTGCTGCTGTGGTACTCTATGGTGTCTATGGATTTGATATCCACGATGAAGATGCAGAGGTAGCAGGGAGTTCAAGCTACGATCCGGCACTCTATGGTGATGGATTTAAAAACTATCTCTATGTCGGCGAAGCATATCTGAACTATCTCTATGAGAATACCATAATCAAAATCGGTCGTCAAAAGCTCAATACGCCGCTTGCCGCTGCAGATGATGCGAGAATGCTTCCGAATCTTTTCGAAGCAGCAGTGGTAACCAACAATGATGTGGAAGATACGACATTGATCGCCGCGCATATCATAGGAGAGGGTGTAGGGACATTCGGTAACGTCTATCCGACAAGCCTGCCTTCACTGGCGATCCAGAGTGGTTACGGGTATGGGTATAAACTCGGTACGAACGGTGATTTTGCCAATATGGGCGAGATCGCACTAGGCAAAGGAAACGATACAGCAGGTGTTACTGCACTTGCAGCCATCTATAAAGGTATTGATGGTGTAACACTTCAGGCATGGGACTACTATGCACATGATATCCTCAATGCACTCTATCTGCAGGCCGACTTCGGTTGGGACTGTCTGCTGAACAATGCAGTGAAAATGAATGCTTCACTCCAGTATATCAATCAGAGTGATATAGGTGATGCGCTGGCAGGAAACGTGGACAGCAACTACTGGGGTGCAAAGTTGGGTGCCAAGTATGGTAACCTGAGCGGATATGTAGCCTATTCGCAAACTGCAGACAGTGACGGTGCGGAAAATGGCGGTATCCTCACTCCATGGGGAGGAATGCCGGCATTTACCCAGGGCATGGTAACCAGACATCAGTTCTTCTCTGATACGGATAGCTACAAAGTTGCAGCTACCTACAACTTTAGTGAGTATCACGTGAAGGCAACAGCATACTATACATCATTTGATGTAGGAGAGAGTGCTACCTATGCAGCCGGTTTGGATTCAACAGAAAGTGGTTTTGATATCATCTATCAAGCGACTGAAGATCTTCAGTACAGATTTAGAGGAAATTTCCCGAATGCGTTTGGCGGTACGCCATCAGACTCATATGATTGGGATGAGTATAGATTTATAGTAAACTATAACTTTTAAATATAGATTTTTAGCGTATGGTTTGAACCATACCATACTGCTAGAGTGAAGGAAAGATAATGACACATGAACAAGTGGAACAGATAAAGAACAACCCGAAGTATCAGGAGCTGGTCAGTAAGAGAAGTTCATTTGCATGGACGCTCTCTGTGATCATGCTTGTGATCTATTACACATTTATTATGATCATTGCATTTAACCCTGAAGTGTTGGGGGCAAAAACAGGTGACGGTGTAATGACGATCGGTATTCCTATAGGTATTGCGATCATCGTGATCGCATTTGCACTGACAGGTATCTATGTAAGAAGAGCAAATGGTGAGTTTGATGAATTGGCTCAGCAAGTAAAAGATGAGCTGAAGTAAGGAGTATAGGATAATGAGTAGAATTTTATGGATGGCACTGCTTCTCAGTGCAGGTTTATTTGCCGCTGGTGCATTGGAAGGTGAGGTCGAAAAACAGCCTCTCAATGTCTCGGCGATCATTATGTTCTTGCTTTTTGTCGGTGGTACACTCGGAATCACCTACTGGGCGGCAAGAAGAACGAAAACAGCAAAAGATTTCTACACGGCAGGTGGAGGGATCACAGGTTTCCAAAACGGTATGGCGATCGCTGGTGACTATATGTCCGCAGCATCATTCCTGGGTATTTCAGGACTGGTCTATCTTGCAGGGTTTGACGGCTTGATCTATTCGATCGGTTTCCTTGTAGGGTGGCCTATCATTCTTTTCCTGGTATCTGAAAGACTGAGAAATCTCGGTAAGTATACGTTTGCAGACGTTGCAGCCTATAGACTGAAGCAGACACCGATCAGAACATTGGCTGCATTCGGTTCGATCGCGACAGTGATCCTCTATCTGATCGCGCAGATGGTCGGTTCGGGAAAACTGATCCAGTTGCTTTTCGGTCTTCCTTATGAGTATGCCGTGGTATTGGTCGGTGCATTGATGATCCTCTATGTCACATTCGGTGGGATGCTGGCAACAACCTGGGTACAGATCATTAAAGCGATCCTGCTTCTTTCAGGGGCAACATTTATGGCAATCGCCGTACTCAGTCACTTTGGATTTAGTCTGGAAGCACTCTTTGCTAAAGCAGTAGAGGTACATGAAAAAGGGGATGCGATCATGGCTCCCGGTGGACTGGTATCTGATCCTGTTTCAGCGATCTCACTTGGTATTGCATTGATGTTCGGTACGGCAGGGCTTCCTCACATCCTGATGAGATTCTTTACCGTTGCTGATGCCAAAGAGGCAAGAAAGTCGGTATTCTTTGCTACAGGATTTATCGGGTACTTCTATATGCTCACCTTCATCATCGGTTTTGGTGCGATCGTCATGGTACTCAATAACCCGCAATACCTTGATGCAGCAAAACAGGCGATCGAAGGCGGTTCTCCGATCATCGGCGGTAAGAATATGGCGGCGATCCACCTCTCACATGCTGTAGGCGGTAACTTCTTCCTAGGATTTATCTCGGCAGTGGCATTTGCTACGATCCTGGCAGTTGTATCCGGGTTGACACTTGCGGGTGCATCAGCGGTATCGCATGACCTCTATGCGAATGTATTTAACAAAAATGCAACAGAAGCGCAAGAGATGAAGGTATCCAAGATCGCAACAATTATCCTTGGTATCGTTGCGATTATCCTTGGTATCGCATTTGAGAAGCAAAACATTGCATTCGTCGTCGGTTTGGCATTTGCGATTGCAGCGTCAGCGAACTTCCCGGTACTCTTCCTTTCTATGTTTTGGAAGAAGCTTACGACAAGAGGTGCAGCGATCGGTGGTAGCCTTGGACTTGCGACAGCAATCCTGCTTGTCGTCCTCGGGCCGATCGTATGGGTAGATATCCTTGGTAATGCTGAAGCGGTATTCCCGTACAAATATCCGGCGCTCTTCTCTGTAACAGTAGCGTTTGTAGCGATCTGGTTCTTCTCGATCACAGATAAGTCTCAAACGGCGCAAGAGGAGATCGAGGCATTCGACGCACAGAATATCAGATCTCAAACAGGTATCGGTGCAGAAGGTGCGTCAGCACATTAAAAAAAGACTCAAAGTCTTCGGGCTTTGAGATATCATGGAGTAAACAGAAGTGGTAGAACTACTAGAAAATTTAAAGTCACATCCGCCTTTCAGTTATCTGGATGAGATCTCTATTAAACGTATAGAAAGATCTGCACAAATCGCATACTACCCTAATGATACGACACTCATCTCCCCCTCATATAAGCCCGAAGTCCTCTACTTTATCATCAAAGGTACCGTGGAAGCTGCCAGTGAAGATGAGATGATTGATCTCTACCACGCCAATGACAGTTTTGGCGGTATAGAACTTATCGAAGAGCGTGCTTCCGAGTACAGCTACAGAGTCACAGAAGAGCTCATCTGCTATGAGATCCCCAAAGAGACCTTTATCGATCTAGCAGAGAAGAATAAAGCATTTAAACACTACTTCTTCTCCTCTATCGTTGAACGTATTGATCTGCTCAGAGAAAAAAAAGCGTTTACTTTGATGAGTGATATCATGATCGCCAGAGTAGATGAACAGATCATACGTAGGGGAACTCTCGTCTCTGCAGAAACGGAGATCATCCAGGCACTTCGTATCATGGAGAAAGAGAAGTCAAACTGCTTGATCATAGAGAATGCAGAAGGGTACGGTATCGTTACAGATGCAGACCTCAGGGACTATATCCTGCATAAAGAGGACGCGAAACTGGAACGCATCTCTGATATACAAACCTACCCGGTCATCAGTGCAAAAAAAACCGAACTGCTATTCAATATCCTGCTTAAGATGACTGAACACTCAATCAAGCACCTGCCGCTCATCGATGAGAAAGGAGTATTTGCCGGTGTAATTGAACTTATAGACCTTCTTAGCTACTTCTCCAACCAGTCACATCTAATCTCTGTACAGATGGACAAAGCCCATGATCTGGAGAGTTTGATTGCCTCGGCAAAAAGAGTACCGATCCTGATCGAAACACTGCATGCCAAGGGGGTGAAGAGCCGATATATTGCCAAGCTGGTCTCTGAGATCAACAAAAAGATGTATCAAAAGATCTTTGAGTTGGTGATCCCCGAGTCATGGCATCAAAGATCCGCCTTGGTACTTCTGGGGAGTGAAGGACGAAGTGAGCAGATCATACGTACCGATCAGGACAATGCCTTGATCTTTGAGGAGGGTTTTGAACCCGAAGATGCAGGAGAGGTAAGCGAACGCTTTATCAGAATACTGGATGAGATAGGTTTTCCAAGATGCGGTGGCGGTGTCATGGTCATCAACGAAAAATGGCGAAAACCGCTGAGCGTTTACAAAGCTGATATCGATAGGAAAATAGAGCATCCAGAGTATGAAGGCTTAATGGATCTTGCGATTCTCTTTGACTCGGTGGCTGTCGCAGGGAACACATCACTGCATGAGGAGGTTAAAAACCACCTGACGGAGCGTGTTGCCGACAATGACGCGATCCTTACCCATTTTGCCAAAGCGATCGAGAGTTTCGAATCCCCGCTTGGGCTCTTCTCCCGCCTTGTGAGTAAGGATGAGGGTCATAAAGATGAGATAGACATCAAAAAAGGTGCACTTTTTGCACTGGTACATGGATGCAGGGCTCTGGCACTTGAGTACGGGATCAACGCTACGAATACGACACTGCGTATCAAAGCGCTCAATAATGCCGGCTTTATCGATAAAGAGACTGCCACGGAACTGATGGAGGCACTGGAGGTGCTCAATACCTTCCGTCTGCATGCACAGATCCAGAAGTCACATCAAGAAAGAGAGATAGATAACTATATCCCTGTAGAGAAGTTAAGCAAGCTTGAACGTGACCTGCTGAAAGATGCGCTCAAGAGTGTAGAGATGTTCAGAAAGCTTGTGGTACACCATTTCCATCTGAGTATCGTGGGTTAGATGATGTTTGAGTCTTTAAAACGTAAGCGGAACCGTAAAAGACTGACCGATGAGCGCTTTGCCTTTCTCTTCGATGAAGTGTGTGACGATGAGATCGTGGTCTTTGACTGCGAGACAACCGGGCTTGACCCCAAAAGGGATGAGATCATCTCCATCGGTGCGGTAAAGATAAGAGGCAACAGGATACTGACTGATGAGGCAATCCATCTCTACATCAAACAAAAAAGGGAGATCTCTGCCAAGAGCATCACGGTACACAAGATACGTAACTGTGATCTTGAGGGTGCAGTGACACTGGAAGAGGCCATAGAGAGGTTTCTCTACTATATCGGCAACAGAAGGCTTGTAGGATACTACCTTGAGTTTGATGTAGCGATGATCAACAAATACACAAAAGAGATGCTGGGAATTACGCTTCCAAATCCGAAAGTGGAGGTTTCAGCGCTCTATTATGACAAAAAGTTAAAGAGAATCCCCCAAGGCAATATCGACCTCAGGTTCGATGCCATCCTGGAGGACCTCTCTCTACCGAGGCTAAAGGCGCATAATGCGCTCAATGATGCTGTAATGACAGCTATGATGTACTTAAAATTAAAAAATATTAAAAACTTAAACAACTAAACAGGAGTAAAAATGTTAAAAGAACTATATCAACCGAACAAAGCATTTGCAAAAGATGCAAGAATCAAAAATATGTGTGAGTACAACGATCTTGTAGAGGCTGCAAACGAGGACTATGAAGGGTTCTGGGGCAAATTTGCAAATGAAAAGATCGACTGGTTCGAACCCTTCACCAATGTACTCAATGAGTCCAATGCACCTTTTGTGAAATGGTTTGAGGGTGGTAAGCTGAATGTGGCACATCAATGTATCGACCGTCATATCGAGACGCGTAAAAATAAAGCAGCGATCATCTTCGAAGGAGATAGAGGCGATAAGCAGATCATCACCTATCTTGAGCTCTACTACCAGGTCAACAAGTTTGCGAACCTTCTGAAAGAGGATTTCGGTGTTCAAAAAGGGGACAGGGTTGTTATCTATATGCCGATGATCCCCGAAGCTGCCTACGCAATGCTGGCATGTGCACGTATCGGTGCAATCCATTCGATCGTATTTGGCGGATTCAGTGCGGATGCGCTGAGAGACCGTATCGATGATGCAGAAGCAAAAGTGGTCATCACTGCGGACGGTGCGTACAGAAAGACCAAACCGTATATGCTCAAACCTGTGGTAGATGCAGCACTTGCAGAAGGTGAGAGCCCTGTGGAAAAGGTACTTGTCGTTGAACGCAACAATGAAGATGTAGAGTGGGTAGCCGGACGTGACTACTCCTACAACGAATTGATCAAGAACAAATCTGCCGAGTGTGAAGCAGAACCGATGGAGAGCGAGGACCCTCTTTTCCTCCTCTACACTTCGGGAAGTACCGGTAAACCAAAAGGGGTACAGCATAATCAGGCAGGGTATATCCTCTGGGCACAGATGACGATGGAGTGGGTTTTTGATGTCAAAGAGAACGATACCTACTGGTGTACTGCCGATATCGGTTGGATCACGGGGCATACCTACATTGTTTATGGACCACTTGCGATGGGTGCAACTACAGTGATGTTCGAGGGCGTGATCACCTATCCGGATGCAGGACGTCCGTGGAAGATGGTAGAAGAGTATAAGATCAACCAATTCTATACGGCACCTACAGCGATCCGTGTACTCCACAAAACAGGTGAAGATGAGCCGGCTAAGTATGATATCTCATCACTCAAGGTATTGGGTACGGTGGGTGAGCCGATCGATCCTCCGGCATGGAAATGGTACTACGAGGAGGTAGGGCAGAGCAAATGTGCAATCGTAGATACCTACTGGCAGACTGAGACAGGAGGACACATCGTATCTCCGCTTCCGGGGGCGACACCGATCAAACCTGCATGTGCGACACTTCCGCTACCGGGGATCATGGCAGAGATCCTCGATCCCGAAACGGGAGAGAGAGTAGAAGTCGGAGAGGGCGGATACATGTGTGTGACCAAACCATGGCCGTCAATGATCCGCGGTGTATGGGGTGATCCGGAACGCTATATCAAATCCTACTTCGGGGATGTCAAAAAAGAGGGTCAAGCAGTTTACTTTACCGGAGACGGTGCTGTGTATGACGAGCAGGGATACATTACGATTACCGGTCGTACGGATGATGTCATCAATGTATCTGGACACCGTATGGGTACGGCAGAGGTAGAAGCGGCGATCAAAAAACACTGGAACGTTGCAGAGGTAGCCGTCGTCGGGAAACCGCACGAGCTCAAAGGTGAAGGGATCTTTGCCTATATCGTACTCAAGTCTGATGAAGGTATCGCAGATGAAGTGGAAGAGGTAAAAACGATCAATAACATCATTAAAAAAGAGATCGGAAATATCGCAGTGTGTGATGATATGGTCTTTGCTCCGGGTCTACCGAAGACACGTTCAGGTAAGATCATGAGACGTATCCTCCGTGCAATCGCAAAAGGCGAGGAGATCACTCAGGATATCTCAACACTAGAGGATCCTTCAGTGGTAGAGAAGATCGAAAACATGGTAAAAGGGTGAGAACCGTCAAGAAAACGTGAACTGCTTCACGTTTTTAGGTTCGAAACCGGAACGGTCGTAGCGAAGCGAAGCCGTGAAGGCAAAACCGTTAAATAAACGTGAGTGAACCTCACGTTTATAGGTTCGAAACCATGAGAAGCGTAAAGTAGACAACAACTGCTTGTTGTTTTTAGCTTCGGAACCGGAAATGATGTGCAGAATGCACCATTGAAGGCAGATCCGAACACAGTGAACCACGGAAGCAAACTTATATAGTTCACGATCTTTGGGCTTATGACCCAAAGATTTTTCGTGAAAACTTTTCTTCTTCAATCAGTTTAATATCATAAACTACTACATTATAGAAAACTTCCTATTCATCTTTCTCCTTTTCCCAATCTCAAATTGTAAAAAAATTGTAAAGAGATGTATTTTCAGACTTTACAAACCTCTATTATGATTTTAATATCAAATAATAAAGGAGAAAAGATGAAAAAGTTTATTTTTGTATCATTGGTTCCGCTATCCATTTTTGCAAATGACTTTAATGCCCCGATGCAAGAGTACATCGACCAGTTAAAGGCGGAAGCAAAAAATATCGATCCTGCTTTCAAGGATTTTGACAGCAAACGAGGTGAAGTGATCTTTACCTCAAAACATATCGGTAAAAAAGGGAAAGAGATATCCTGTACCAGCTGTCACAACCTTGACCTGACTCAAGCGGGGAAAAATGTCTTTACCAATAAGCGTATCAAACCTCTATCGCCTACCGCCAATAAAGAGCGGCTCACCTCGGTCAAAGAGGTGAAAAAATGGCTGAGAAGGAACTTCAGGGATGTATATCTCAAAGAAGGTAATGCGATACAAAAAGGTGATGTACTCTACTACATCAATTCAAAATAAGGAGATACAATGAAAAAGCTACTCTTATCGGTACTGCTGCTCGCTTCGACACTTTTTGCGAATGATGACGACTACTTTACAAAAAGAAAAAGCGGGGTTAAGGCTGTCACAAACCAGCTCTATCTCATGGAGTGCGGAAGCTGTCATTTTGCATTTCAGCCCGGTCTTTTGCCTACTAAATCATGGATTAAGATGATGAACAACCTGACCGATCACTTCGGAAGTGATGCCACACTTGAACCCGAGGACCAAAAAGTCCTTTTGAAATACCTGACAGAGAATGCTGCTGAAAATGCGATGCAGTACAAAAGAAGCCGCAGGATCGTAAACTCAATTGCCACGGGCTCAACAGCTGAAAAGATAACAGACACTCCCTATTTTGTAAGAAAACACAGACGAATACCTCAAAGAGTGATCATGCAAGAAGAGGTCTCAAGTCTGAGCAATTGTACAGCATGTCACACTACTGCATCCAAAGGAGTATACAATGAAAGAGCAATCAAGATACCAAACTACGGAAGATGGGATGACTAAAAGTTATATATGGCCTCTTTTCAACAGAGTGCTTCATATCGCACTGATACTCTTTTTTGGTATCAGTTTTATTCTTGGGGATATGGATGAGCTCCTGGATTATCATGCGATATTCGGGATACTCTTTGCCCTGTTGTTTGTCATCAGAATCATTTGGGGGTTTATAGGACCGAAATACTCAAAGTTCCAAGATTTCAATTTCAACAGAAGTGACCTGAAAGCGTACCTCTTATCACCCTTGAGCCATGTAAAAGAGTACATCGGACACAATCCCGCTTCGAGTTATGCGATCATTGCCATGATGATACTCGGAGTGTTCACGGCACTGACGGGAATGCTTGCTTACGGGATAGAGAAGAATCACGGGATCTTCTCCTTTCTGCACAGTGATTTTTTCAAACAGATGGAAATATTTGAGGAGATGCATGAAATATCTGCCAATCTACTGCTTGGCGTGATAGGGATACATGCTGCGGGAAGTCTGATAGACAGGTTTATCAAAAAAGGCGATGCGATAGACGCTATGATAAACGGTTACAAAACGCTATCGTCACATATAGAGATAAAGATGAATATCTTTCAAAAAATGTTTGCTTTGGCAAGTGTGCTGATGTTTATTTTTGCCTTTTACTACATGCTGTCGACAAAAAATGACAATATCATGATCGCCAGTGCCTATCAGCAGCAGGACTATGCCATGATCCACCCGGAGTTTGAAAATGAGTGCGGAAGCTGTCACATTACCTACCCACCCTATCTACTCCCCAAGAGGTCGTGGGTAGCGATGATGCAGGATCTGGAAAACCATTTCGGGGACGATGCAAGCATCGATAACAAGACCAATCTTTCCATATTGGCCTTCCTCAAAGCCAACAGTGCGGAGAACTCTACCCATGAAGCCGCTTTCAAGATATTAAAAAGTCTCAAAGAGAATGATAGTACAATAGCAATAACCCAAACGCCTTATTGGAAAAGCCGCCATAAGCATGTGGATAAAGAGATTTTTTTGAGCCAGGATGTAAAAAGCAGGGCAAACTGCAGTGCCTGTCATCAAAATATCGAATATGGACTCATAGAGAATAGGCTCATAAAGGTCCCTGAAATAAAAGGTTAAAGTATGAAATATCTATTGTTTGTTCTCTTGCTATTTACCTTTACGTTTGCCGATGACCATAAAGAAGAACACCATCACTACTACAGCAAGGATTTAAGCTATCTTGACCTAAGCCATGCACAGCGAAAAAGCGTCAAGAAGCTGCTCAAAGTGTATAGAAAAGAACTCAAAAGATACAGAAAGTTGAAAAAACATACCATAGACGCAAAACAAACACTGTTTGAGCAAGAGCACTTAGACCCCAAAACCCTCATTGACCTGGACCTTGAACTAGCGCACAAAGCTGCAAAGATAAAGGCAGATTTCTTAACCCATATTCATGATACACTGACCAAAGAACAAAGAGAACTTTTTATCAAACATATCGATGAGTGGGAGATAGAATGAATATATTGCTGATCGAAGATGATCTTGATATGCAGGAACTTTTAAAAGATTATCTCAAAAACTATGAGTTTCATGTATTTGCCTATGATGATCCTATCAAAGCGTTGCAGGAACTCTCAAAAAACGACCATTATGATATCGTAGTACTTGATCTTATGTTGCCGGGTATCGACGGCTTTGATGTATGCAAAAGGATAAGAGAATTCAGCGACATTCCTATCATCATCTCAAGTGCGAGAGGGAACCTGGGTGATAAAGTAGCTGCATTTGAATATGGTGCGGATGATTATCTTGCAAAACCTTATGAACCCAAAGAACTGATCATCCGGATCAATGCAATACTCAGAAGAACTTCCAAGCATGTCTCACAAAAAAGAATCGGTGAGTTTGAAATCGATGAGGACAAGCTTGAGATATCCCAGGATGGACATCCGCTTCCGCTGACAGGCATAGAATATGAGATATTTTTGTTCTTACTGGACAACCCCAATAAGGTCCTCTCCAGGGAAAGTATAGCACAGCACCTTGGAAATGCGCATACACATATCAAAGACCGTGCCATAGATATGCATATCTCCAATATAAGAAACAAGATCTTTGACGACCCCAAGGCTCCTCAATATATTAAGTCCGTCTGGGGCATCGGATATAAGTTCATAGGATAAGTATGTCTATACTAACAAAAATTGTTTTTCTCTTTCTGATCAGCATCACCCTGATGTTCTATTTGTCTGAAAAGACCAATTCGCTTACCGATGAAAAAATAGAACTTCTCCATAAACAAAAATATATACAAGCCTCCAAAGAGATCTTTCACTATCTCATTGATGACGATACCGCCGGTATCGAAACCAAAACCAAAGCGTTGGGTTATGAAAAAGTCGCGCTCACTATGCTCGATAAGGATTCCCTGTTGATCTATGAAAATAAAATCTCTTTCGGATCGATAAAAATCTATAAAAAAAATGATATTTACCTTCTTTACATGCAGTATCTCGATGACGAACTACTCTATTTTGATACATCCCAAAAAGAGGAGTTAGCACAACAACAGCTCTTAAACAATCTCATTGCTGCAGATATTTTCGTACTCTTCATCATGCTATTTATCATCCTGAAGATTCTCTCTCCGCTGAAAACGATCTCCAAGGGGATCAAGAAATTCGGAAGCGGTAATTACTCATACCGGCTCAAACAAACAAAAAGCAATGACGAGATATCTGAAATGGTTACCAGTTTCAACAGTATGGCTGAAAACCTTGAGCGGTTGATCGTAGCCAGAACACAATTTCTCAGTGACATCAGCCATGAACTTAGAACCCCCATCTCAAAGGCGAAAATAACACTGGAGATGATCCATGACAGTAAATACAAAGAGATACTCAAAAAAGCAATCACCCAAATGGATGAGCTGACCAATGAACTGCTTGAACTGGAAAAACTTAATGCCGAAAATCTAAAGCTAGACGTTAAAAAATACTCAATCGATACGATCATGGCTGAAGTTTTCTCAAAGATGATCATTGATGACGATGAGATAGAGGTTGAGATGAAAGAGAAGTTCTCATGCAGTGCCGATCTCAACTATCTGGCTATTGCGATAAAAAATCTCATAGACAATGCCATAAAATACAAAGAGAGCGGCAAAGTCAAGGTCAAGATAGAAAAGGAGAGTGTAGAGATCATTAATATGGGCAAACCGCTTTCTCATGACCTGGAATATTATACAGGTACATTTACCCAGGGAGAGAGCTCAAGAACAAAACCGGGCTACGGCCTCGGGCTCAATATCGTAAAACGGATTTTGGAACATCATCACTTTAAACTGACATATCAATATGAAAAGCCGTATAATAAGTTCATACTCTATTTTAGTCAGGATATTTAGTGTTACAACATCATTTATAACCTTCGGGTTCATATCCCGAGAGTCAGTATCTATATATCAATATGGATTGCATAAAACACTTTTTCCCCCAGACCGCTTGCCTCTATCGTCCAAGGCTTTTTCATCACTATTTAAACAGATATAGGCAATCGGCTGTTTGAAATACTCAGATAATGATATGAAAAGAGAAAGTAATTTTTTCATTGAGATCTCCACGAATCCAGCTATATGACAATTCTGCTACTTATACTCCACAAACTATCGTAGAAAGAATTTTTTAAACTTATTGAAACGCTTATTCTTTAATGCTAATTTTATGATTGATTTCTTGGCTTTTTCTAAATCAGGAATTAAGTCTAATCTATTATTTTTTTTAGCCGTATGGTATAAATCTAAAATAAAAATTTGTTCAGCTGTTTTATTAATATTTATTGAAGTCAAATAATTTTTACTGATTTCTTTGCTCATGAATATATCTGGAATAGTCCCTGTTGATGCCAAAAACATTAATTTTGTTCGTGTGCATTTTTTGCATACACCACAATTTTCTGGTTGACTCTCTTTATTAGGACAAAATGTCAAAGAGTTTAAAATTGAATCTGAGTTAAGGCATGAAGGAAGCTTTTCAGATCTCGTGATATCATCATTTTTTGTTTTAAGTGATGTGATTCCATCATCAAATAAATAATTGGTTGCAGAGTTTGACCCATATGGATATGACATAAACTGTTGATCTAATCTATCGTCAGATGCGATAACAATTTCTTTAAAATAACCGGAAAATAAAAACCCGCATCCTGCTAGTGCAAAGATATGAGTAACATGATGATGATTTTTATTTACCTTATATTTTTGATAGACATCATAAGCATCCGTCTTTATAAAAAATCTTTTGTCCCCATATTTTTCGGCAAAAGGTGTGGTTTTTTGCATAAAATCGCTAAAAGACTTTTCATTCTCTAAAGAATAATCCATGCCATGAACAGTAAGTAAAGAAGGAGGGTTATTCTCTTCATATAGTTTTGAAATACAGTAGGTGCTATCTATACCTCCTGAATAAAAACAAACCGTATCATCATGATATGTTTCAGAGT
>JBEWPZ010000061.1:0-7407 GCA_047689535.1 Candidatus Sulfurovum kebritense
AAAACTGTAAGAGTCGGTTGATGTAGATTGATAACTTACACTGCTTACAAGCATCGCCCAAAGCGGTCTGCTCAACCATACGATCAACTATACCTACAACAATGACTTCAAGGTCACTTCAAGTACCTATGCAGGAGTGACGGAGAACTACAGTTACGACAACGACGGGCTGCTCACAGGCAGCGGGGATTATACACTCACCAGAGATACACAAAACGGATACGTCGCACAGCTCTCTGACGGCACCCTGACACAAAACAGAAGCTATAACAGCTACGGAGAAATCACAGAAGTTAGTGATAACACTTTCACTTATCAGTTGACAAATAGAGACAATGCAGGAGCCATCACACAAAAGAGTGAGACGCTCAATGGCACTACTACAACCTACAACTACACTTATGATGATCTAGGAAGACTTACAGAAGCCTGTAGGGTGGGTGGAACCCACCAAATGTGCGAAACCTACGCCTATGACAACAACGGCAACAGACTCTCTACAACCGTAAACGGAGAAACCACTACCGCGTCCTATACACTAGATGATCAGCTGGAAGTCTATGGGGACAATAGCTATAGATATGATGATGACGGGTATTTGATAGAGAAGATCACGCCGGATGGTACGACGACATACAGTTACGGAACTATGGGTCAACTCTTGCAAGTCATCACACCAAACCATACGATCAGTTATAAACATAATGCTCTTAATCAGAGAGTGGCAAAGTTGGTGGATGGTGTCACTGTTGAAAAATACTTGTGGAGAGATTTGACTACGCTTTTAGCTATATACGATGCAAATGATAACCTCCTACAGAGGTTTGAGTATGCCGATCAGCGTATGCCTGTATCTATGAACTCAAACGGCACAAAATATTACTTACACTATGATCAGGTGGGATCACTAAGAGCTGTAAGTGATACAAATGGACAAATCGTAAAAGAAGTTGTTTACGATACTTTCGGTAATATAGTGAGTGACAGTAACCCTGACTTCAAAGTACCGTTTGGATTTGCTGGTGGTCTTTATGATGGTGATATAGGATTGACACGGTTTGGGTATCGAGATTATGATGCCTATACTGGGAAATGGACGGCTAAGGATCCAATCGGATTTACTGGCGGTGATAGCAACCTATATGGGTATGTACTAAATAATCCAGTGAACTTTTTAGATCCTACAGGTGAGTCTGCACACGTTCCTGGGTTTATAGGAGCTGGAGCGATAGGTGGAGCAATAGTTGGAATTATTGATGCTTCACTTAATGCAAGATGTATGAGAGAAGCATGGGAAATATTTTGGATGAATGTATCAACAGGGGCTTTAGCAGGTTTATTTGCGAGTGGAGCAGGTTTTTTTGGTGCTGTTGCAGGTGAAGCAGGAGGAATTGGACTTAATGCTCTAATAGGACTTAATGGTGTTCCTGCAAATAACACTTGTACTCCACCACCCCATACTCCACCACCATCTGTATGTGAGTAAAATATGTGTTTTAATAAAAAATATCAATATTTAATAGCTTTAGCAGCGGCATTAATAAGCTTAATTCATTTTTATAGACTTGATTCAGAATGTTTTATTTCTTATATGCCGATGTCTATGATAATTTTAATTTTACCTTGGATATGGGGTACTTACATTTATGATAGTTTAACTCATGGTGTGAAGAACCCAATTTCATTTCGTACTTTTCAGTGTATCATGACAACAGCTTTGTCTTTATTATTAGTTTTTTTTATTGTTTTAGTTTATACAGGTTATGTACCATCTGGCTATTTAAAAGGAGTATGCTAATGTAAATATCATCTTCACCTCGCTCCCATTCGTCCCCGATGAGAGTGCATACGGAAGTCAGGCAAACAGTAACGGTGAAATCCATCGCTAGATAGCAGAGAGGCAAAAGATGTCAGCAAACCCAAAATCCAAGACGCAACTGAAAGTCTAGGGATCAGTCGCTGCCTTGGTAGGGAAACCGAGGCTGATCGACAATATCTGGATCTAGCTCTCACTAAAAGAGCTGTTGATCAAGCGCTTCCAGAGGTATCTTTTGTACAGGTTTCGGTTTCGGGGCCGGTTTCTCTACGGGGCGGTGGACCGGTTTCGGCTTAGGCTTGGGTTTCTCTTTGAGTTCAAAGAGCTCTCTGACCGATCTCTTGGGTTTGTCGGTCCTATTTGATGCTTTCGGTTGTGACGGCACAGGGTTATTGCTGACTTCTTGTGTTTCAGGAGCAGGGGTTTCAGGTAGTGCAGGTTCCTCCTCTTCTATCTGGTAGAGCAGTTCGTTCGTCTCTATCTCTTCGGACTCATTGACCTCAGGTTTGAGATAGTCTTGATCGACCAGTATCTCTACGATATTTCTGAAGGTCGGCACGGCCGACTGAGAAGCAAAGTATTTACGGTATTTTTTTGCTTTGATCACGAGTACGCCGATAGTGTATCTGTTCCCCTCTTTATCATTGGCAAATCCATAGAAGCTGCTGTGGTATTCACGCAGGTAGCGTCCCTTTTTGGCGATATGGGCCGTACCTGTTTTTCCTCCGATCTCCAGTCCCGGGAACTGTGCCTTTTTCCCTGTCCCCTCTTCTACGACACGGACCAGTATATCATGTACAGTCTGAGCGGTCTTAGGGTCAATGGCATGAAGGTCGGGTACCTTGGGATCCAGCGTGTAGCGGTTGCCTTTGGCATCCTCAAGGTAGTCTACGATCCTCGGTGTCATGGCTGTCCCGCCGTTGTTAAGCGCAGAGTAGGCTTTAAAAAGTTGCGCAAAGGTGATATGCATACCGTACCCGTAGGAAGTACTGGCACGATGCAGTTCATGGTTCAGCAGATAGAGGGGCTTGAGCTTTCCTGGCAGATCACGCGAGAGGTCGATGCCGGAAGGTTTTGCCACACCGAATGCGAGCAGACCCTCCCGGAACTCTCTTCCTGTCAGTCTCCATGATATTTTGGAGCTACCGATATTGGAAGAGTGGATGATGATACCTGCCGCATCCAAAGACTCATACTTATGATCATCTCTGATGGTATATCGACCTATCTTCATACGGCCATTTTCGGTGTTGATCATAGTGCTTGGCGTGATCACACCCTGCTTGAGTGCGATGGAGAGGGTGAGCGGTTTCATGACCGACCCCGCTTCATAGGGGTACTCTGCAAACTTCGGATTGAGTGCAGGGATATCCTTCTGTCTGATATGGGAAGGGTCAAAACGTTCAGAACTTGCAAGGCTGAGCAGCTCTCCGGTCTCACTCTTCATTACGCCCACAATGATCTCCTGCGCCTCGATCTGTGTCTTCATGGCATCGAGCATGAGCTCTATACGCCGTTGTAGGGAGAGGGGAATGTTGAGGTGCAGGTCGAGCCCGTCGATACGTTTGATCTTCATACTGTTCTTGTCGTGAATGATCGTACCGATGACATCTCTTTTCCCCTGGAAGTAGCCGTTCTTTTTGGAGGTGATGTGCTCCTCATACTCTCTCTCCAGCCCTTTTTTACCCTGTGGACGGATATAGCGTCCCTCCTGTCTGTCACCCACATAGCCCAATGTCGGGCTGAGTACATCCTTGAGGGGGAAACGTCTGCTCTCTCCGTTTTCGATGATATCCAGTCCGAAGAGTACTTTGACGCCGCTGCTGTTTTCCACCCATTGGAAGACGCCCAGTTTTCTCAACTTGTATGCCAGCTCTTTGAGCTGCATGGCCGACTTGGCATTGAGCTCTTTGGAGAGGATGATATTCCCTTTGACGGGCCGGCCTTTTCTGTCGGTAAACTTTTCTCGTATCTTTTCGATAGGGATGCCGCTGTAGATACTGAAAAACTTGATAAAAAGTGCTCTTTTCTCAGGTTTGATACTGGCACCGCGTACGACAGCCTGGTAGGTTTTCTGGGAGTAGCTCAGGGTATAGCCGTCAGCAGAGATGATGGAGCCGCGCAGTGAGCGGTCATGGATCTTTGCATGTTCGCTGGGGATACGACGGTCGGAGTGGATCGTATTGAGTACGGAGAGTAGAAAAATGGTAACGAGAAGTGCCAAAAGCAAAAAAAGTGTCAGGACCTTACTGCTTTTTTTCTTGATCGCTTGGTTGTTGACTGCTTGTTTCATGCGCTCTCTGTCTACCCTTCAACTCGTACAATATAGTGTGATTTTATCAAATTTATCTACTAACTCTGATAAAATACCTTTTAACCTTGGTTCGATGTCGTATCCTAGTTACAGTTTTACGAAATTTTTCATAGGCAACGTTGAATTTTTACAGGACGAACAGGTTAATTCAAAAATAGCATTCCATTGAGAGATACTGTATTATGATAGATAAACCGCTTTTAGCCGCAGTCGTAGCACTTTTGACATTTTCACTGATGATGAGTTATTCGCTTTCGACCTATACCGTACTCCATTTTCACTATAGTGATTTCCACTTTTTTCTACGACAGTCTATTGCCATCTTTATCGCTTTGATGACGATGATAACGGTCAGTAAAATGGATCCGGACAAGTGGTTCGTGCCTATGAGCATGGCACTCTTTGTCACATTTTTTCTTCTTTTGATCGTGATGCAGTTTCTCCCTTCAAGTCTCGTCAAGGCTGTCGGAGGTGCAAAGCGATGGATCCACCTGGGGCCGATATCGATCGCCCCTGTAGAGTTTTTCAAGATCGGCTTTGTCTTTTTCCTCTCATGGAGTCTTGCCAGAAAGTTCCAGAGCAAAAACATGAAAAGCTTCATAGAAGAGCTCAAGGCTTTTTCCCCCTATATCGTACTCTTCTTGATCGCCGTGGCACTGATCGCGATCTTCCAGAAAGACCTTGGACAGGTAGTGGTACTCGGGGGGACACTGGTGGTGCTCTTTTTGCTGGTCGGGAGCAGTTACAAGTTTTTCCTGACCCTGGTAGCCGGAGCATTCGGGGCATTTGTTGCACTGATCTTCGCTGCACCTCACAGGATCGCCCGTATCAAGAGCTGGTGGAGTACCGTGCAGGATAATATCCTCTCTTTGTTGCCGTTTGAAGGGGTACAGAATCTTCGTGTCGATGCGGCCAAAGAGCCGTATCAGATCTCAAACTCGCTCAACGCGATCCACAACGGCGGATATTTCGGGCAGGGGTTGGGAAACGGACAGTTTAAACTGGGGTATCTCTCTGAAGTCCATACCGACTTTATCCTGGCAGGTATTACCGAAGAGTTCGGCTTTGCAGGATTGGCTCTGGTGACCTTTGCGATACTCTTTATCATCTACCGTATTTTTAAGATCGCTGCCAAGGTCGAAGATCCCATCTACTATCTTTTCAGTGTAGGTGTCGGGCTCTTGATCGCTTTTGCCTTTATACTCAATGCCTACGGGATCTCCGGGATCACTCCGATCAAAGGGATCGCCGTACCGTTCTTGAGTTACGGGGGATCACATATTCTGGCCGCAGGGCTGGCGATCGGCATGGTACTGATGATCTCCAAGAAAGTGCCCAGGGATGCACAAGGACGGATGCTATAATCCAACAATGAATCTAAAGCGAAAAGGAACTATATGAGTATCGTCATGACAGGCGGAGGGACAGGCGGCCACTTAGCGATCATCAAAGCGGTCAAAGAGCACCTCAAAGAGGAGGAGCTGATCTATATCGGTTCTACCAAAGGCCAGGATCAGGCATGGTTTGCCGAAGATAGCGACTTTGCCGAAACCTATTTTCTGGAGAGCAGGGGAGTGGTCAACCAGGGCTTGCTTGGGAAGATCGGTTCACTCTGGAAGATTTTTACGTCCGCTTTGAGGGTACGCCAGATACTCAAAGCGCATGACGCCAGGGTCGTCTTCTCGGTGGGAGGGTTCTCCGCAGCACCTGCTGCACTTGCGGCTAAGCTCTCAGGAGTTCCGTTGGTGATACATGAACAGAATGCCGCACTGGGCTCGCTCAACAGACTGCTCAAGCCCTATGCCGATCTCTTTATCTCCTCCTATCTTGAAGAGAGCCCGGTCAAGGCCTATCCGATCAAAGAAGAGTTTTTCGAGAATGCCCGGATCAGAAACAGGGTAGAGACGATCATCTTTCTGGGCGGTTCCCAGGGAGCCAAGGCGATCAACGACCTTGCACTCTCCCTCGCACCGACACTGAAAGCGCGCGGGATCAGGATCATCCACCAGGCAGGTGAGCGCAATATCGATGCGGTAAAAGCAGCGTATGCAAAACTGGGGATCGAGGCGGAGGTCTTTGGATTTACCACGAAGCTGGCTGACTTTATGAAAGAGGCGGACTTCGCCGTGGCACGCTCCGGGGCATCAACACTCTGGGAGCTCTCGGCCACAGCACTGCCGACACTCTTTATCCCCTATCCCCATGCAGCCAGCGACCACCAGTACCACAATGCGAAGTTCCTTGTGGAGCAGAACCTGGCATGGGTGATGCGCGAAAACGAGATAGACAAAGAGAAGGTCCTGGCACTGCTGGACGAGGACCTGGAAAGCAAAAGCAGAGGACTGATGGAGACAGTTGAGAAAGAGGGGAGCAGAAAGATCGCAGCGCTGCTTACACAAATGTAACACGTTGGTGTGATAATCTGGTAAAATAGATGAAAAAGCAAAAGGAGCGTATAGATGAAAAAGCTAGCAGGATTTCTAAGCGCAGCGGTTGCGGTATTTGCGTTGAGTGGATGTGGGGGTGGAGGGAGTGATGATGGTCCTATTCCCGAAACATATTTCATCACAGATAGTTATGGTTATGGTGTGGCTGATATTATTTACCATTGCGATAGTGGATTAAGTGGTATAACAAACTTTGAGGGCGCATTTACATTTGATTTGAGAGGTGATAATTGTAATTTTGATTTTGTAACAAATAATATTGTAGATGATGTTTATATTGAGTTTGATAATGATCCAAATACAATAGCTGGTGCAGACGGTATATACTTTGAATGTTTTTATGACGGACAACTTGATGAATCTGGAGTTACAGATAACGATGGTTATATAACAGATGCAAGTATGTATGACGGATGTACACTGTTTGATATTTATTAACTCGTAGGTTTGGCACTGCCAAACGTCTCTTGAGAGGAGCATACCCTTATGGAGTTCAGGGGCCCAGTGGAAAACCGTAATGAATGGTGCTCTCTTTCCTGAGAGAGATGCTATGTCTTATTTTCTCTTTCGGTGCGTGGTTACGCACCCTACGCGTATCCACCTTTTAGGGAGAGATGAACCATAGTGTCGGGGTGAGGACACCCCGACCTACGCGAGGAGACATTTTTCCTTGTTCTCCTCGTCCCCAAGCTCCAGAGAGTGTGAAAGAAATTGTATTAATATGGAAGTGGAGGCTTTAGCCCCACCTAAAAGTGATATATTTTCCAGTTTTTATCTCCAAAATTACTAAAAACTCTGAAAAACAACAACTTTTTCATGCTAAAACAATA
>JBEWPZ010000024.1:0-9709 GCA_047689535.1 Candidatus Sulfurovum kebritense
CCCGCCACTGTGTCAACTCTGTCTCCCTTGTGTTTGACAAAAAGCAAAGTGACACCAAAGAAGAGGCAAAAGCCTACTTCGCCGGAGGATGCTTCTGGGGCGTGGAGTACTATATGGAGCAGATCAAGGGCGTGAGTGAGGTGCGTTCCGGATTTATGGGTGGGAGTGTGAAAGATCCGGGGTATTACGATGTAGTACGCGGGGATACCGGACACCTCGAAACGGTTGAGGTGGTTTATGACCCTACAGAGGTCTCTTTTGAAACCCTGGCGAAAACCTTTTTTGAGATACACGATCCTACACAGAGAGACGGGCAGGGACCTGATATCGGGAGTCAATACCTCTCTGCCATTTTTGTCAACAGCGACAAAGAGCGTCAGGTGGCAGAGAAACTGATAGGGATACTGGAGAAGAAAGGGTACAAGATCGCAACGAAGGTGCTCGATGCTTCACCGTTCTATGAAGCCGAGAAGTATCATCAGGACTACTACGAACGGAAAGGCACCCGTCCCTATTGTCACAGGCGTGTCAAGCGTTTTGACTAGGCAGAGAGCAGCTCTGCTGCTAGTGAGAAGTGAGAAATTAGGAGTTAGGCGTTTTGGTAGGCTTTTCTTTGAAAAGCTTTTATCGATGAAAGGTGGTTTTTGATCCTTCGACAAGCTCAGGACGAACGATGAAAAAGTAAACGTAAAATCTCTAAATGCTAATTACGTCATCCTCGGGCACCCGGGGATCTATAGGTTGGGAACAGAGAAAAAGGTTTTTAACTACCGCCATTTCCGTTCATGGTGAGCTTGTCGAACCATGCTCTCCAACTCTGTGCCCCTTCGACAAGCTCAGGTCGAACGGAATAACTTTGACCACAGCGTGGGCTTAAAAAGCCCACCCTACGCGATACAGTAATGATAGAAAACACTTGACATACTCTCAGATCCCTGTCATGATACGTAAAACGTAAAACGTAAAACGTAAAACGTAAAACGAGTCACGAATGCCCGGAGGAAATGCCCCTGAGGTACACGAATTCCCCATCCGTTCCGGGCGGACACGACGATCCACCCCTACAAATTCCTACTTCCTAATTCCTAATTCCTCACTGGGCAGCCGCCCCTATCATTCACTATTCACTATCTACTATCTACTATCTACTTAATGCCGCACCCCTGTTCGATGGAGAATGTGTTGGTATAGCCGCAGCTACTGCACTCAAAAGTAACACTTTTCGGCCCGCAGCATCCGCTGGAACGCTGGTCGGTGATCTCGATGGTGTTTTGCTTGCAGGAGGGGCAAAATCCCCTTTTGATCGCATCAAGCTGTGTTTTCTTCTCTTTGAGATAGTAGATATAGCCCATAACCGAACCGATAAGAACGATGAGCATAAAAAGTATGATATAGAGGGTATCCATCCCAGCTCCTTTATCTATAGGTTTTGAGTGTGGCGATATGCATCTTATACTCCGGCAGGTGTCTGGCTACCAGCTCCCAAAACGGTTTTTGGTGATGTTTGTGTGCGATATGCGCCAGTTCGTGAACGATGATGTATTCTATCACATTTTGAGGCAGCTTCATCATCATGGTATTGAAGGAGAGGGCATTTTTGGATGAACAGCTTCCCCATTGACGCCGGGTCTTTCTAAAAGTGATCTTTGTAGGGAAAAGCTGCATCCTCTCT
This sequence comes from Candidatus Sulfurovum kebritense, assembly GCA_047689535.1. Taxonomy (GTDB): domain Bacteria; phylum Campylobacterota; class Campylobacteria; order Campylobacterales; family Sulfurovaceae; genus Sulfurovum; species Sulfurovum kebritense. Next base: position 1,673 of record JBEWPZ010000024.1, read on the forward strand.
GCCCACTTTTCGACAAGCGGAGGGACCATCTTTTCTGCCTCCACTCTGTAGAAACGGTTGATATGCTCCTCAAAGCGTGCTTCGTCATAGTCGCGGTACCGGAGTCTGAAACACTCCGCTTCGAAAAGAAGCGTTGTCCTTTTTTTCTCAGAGGATGTTAGACGAAGAGGATAGGGGTTGCCAAGGTAGTAGAGCACACTCTCTTCCGAAAAGTCTATACGTTTGCCTTTTTGGGAGGCGATCTTCTCCCTCGCACGGTTGATCCAGGCAGATTTTTTGAGCAGGAGCTGTTCAATCTTGCGTTGTGAGACTTTAGGGGATTTAATGATGAGATTGCCCGCATCATCAAACCTGAGGTAAATATGTTTCAACCCGGGATCGATGATATGGGTATATTGAGGCAACAGTGGGAGCATCTGCGTCTATCGGGTCATTCTTCCGTGGGTAAATACCTTTTTTTCAAACACAGATCCATCTTTGTTGTACTTGGTTGCCGGTCCATGCTTGACCCCTTTGAGATAGGTAATGGTCATCATCGGAGAGCCATTGTCGTAGTAGGCCGTTGCGACACCATCGATACGTCCCTTGATATAGGGTTTCACCAGGCGGACACGCCCATCGTCATCATAGACAGTCTCCTTCCCATGCTTTACGCCGTTTTGGATCTCTGCCTTTGAAGTGAGCTTTCCATTATAGCCATATATTTTGCGCAAACCGTTCATCCCAGTTTTGTCATACATCAGGAACTCAGAACGCAGCATACCGCCGGTGTAGTACTCTTTTTTGACATCCACAACATCTTTTTTAGGACTCAGACTGCTTGCGGTTGTACCATTACATCCGTTAAACAGAAAAACAAGTAGAAATGAGAGTAAAAACGAGAACTTTTTCATGTGCTTTACCTTGTTTGTATGATTTATATCTGACAGTAGTATACAATGAAATCATTGTGGGTTTACTTTGGTGTGAAAAATCCTATGGCAGGATCACGGGTGTTATTGACAAAAAGCCGTCTGGGCGGGTATAATGCACCAATTTTTAGTGCAAAAGGATCAGAGATGATGAGGATCATAGAGTATTTTCTACGTAATAAAAGGTTAAATTATGTATTGCTCTTTTTTCTTCTGTTCCTGGGTATGAATGCCTATCAGAGTATCCCTAAAGAGCTCTTTCCCGAGATCGCACTCGATAAGATCTCTATCAGTGGTGCCTACAGCGGGGCGAGTGCAGAGAACCTTGACAAAATGGCGGTACGGGATATCGAAGATGAGCTGGGTAATATCAACGGGGTGGAGAGTATCGAGACGGTGATACGGCCGGGGAATTTTTCGATCCTCATCAACCTGGAAAACGGCGCGGATAAGAGCGATGCACTGGACAAAGCCAAAGATGCGATCGCCAGAAGCAGACAGTACCTCCCTTCGGATATGGTGGAACCTACCGCTCAGATACTCAATCACAATAGGCCGTTGATGAGCCTGTCGCTCTCCAGTGAGAAGCTCAGCAAGGGTGAGTTGATCGAGCGTGCCAAAGAGATCAAGTCCAAGATCGCCAGGCTGCGGTACATCAGTGAAGTGAATATCTACGGGGATGCGGACCAGGAGGTCTCTATCCGCCTACAGAAAGAGCAGGTACGTGCCTATGGCCTTGATCCTTCAGCGGTGATCTCGGCAGTCTCCAATCTCTCCTATATCTATCCGATCGGGGACATCAAAGAGAGCGGGAACTATATCTTCCTCTCTACCGTACATGGGAAAGAGGGGCAGGCAGCGTGGGAGTCTACCCTGATCAAGGTCGGAGAGCATCAGGTGAGACTGGGTGATATCGCTCAGATAGAGATCACCTATCCGCAGGATCAGACGCTCTCTACCTTTAACGGCCGCCGCAATATGACACTGGTGATCTCCAAGGGGCCTGAAGGGAATGCGATCGAACTCTCCAAGACCCTGAGGAAGTTTGCCGAAGAGAAACTCTCCCCGGAGTACCCTGAGATCTTCTTTGACTTCTACCAGGATACCTCAAAGCCTGTCAAGGACAGACTGAATGTGGTAATCTCGAACCTGCTCTTCGGGCTGATCCTGGTCTTCAGCTCCATGGCACTGCTGATCAATGTCCGTATCGCTACGGTCGTGGCGATGGGGATCCCTATCTCGTTTGCGGTAGGGTTGGTCTTTATCTACTTTATGGGCTACTCGATCAACATCGTCTCACTGCTTGGCGGACTGATCGTGATCGGTATCGTGGTGGATGATGCGATCGTTGTCGGTGAAAATATCCAGCGTTATATCAATCAGGGCTTGGAGAAAAAAGAGGCGGTAAAACGCGGGGTCAAAGAGATGATCCTGCCGGTCTCTCTCGCGACGCTTACGACGATCGCTGCCTTTCTGCCGCTCTTTATGATGACAGGCGAGATCAAGAACTTTATCATCCTGATCCCGATCGCGGTGATCATGATCCTGATCGGTTCCCTGATCGAGAGTTTTTTCTTTCTGCCGCTGCATGCTGAGGAGATCCTGAAAAAACAGAGAAATACGATCGACTGGACGAAGTTCCAGGAGCTCTATGAGGCACTCCTGCATAAGGTGATCCACTTTAAGTATATCTTCCTCTTTACCTTTGTGGTGCTGATCCCTGTGTTGAGCATCTTGACGATCAAAATGCTCAATTTCCAGTTTTTTCCGAGCTTTGACGGGAACTATCTCTATATTTCAGGGAAAGCCGATATCGATACCCCTATCGAGGAGACTCAGAAGATCACCGAGGAGATCGAACAGTTTGTGATCGAGCATAAGGAGGAGTATGCACTGAAGGCGACCTCGACCGTGGCGGGAAGCAGGGTAGCGCTTTCGGGGGAGAGTGAGAAGGGGGAGAACCTTCTCTATATCACGCTGGAGCTTTATGATATGAAGCCCCAGAACTTTATCGATGCGATCGTGAACCCGATCCTCACCTTTGAGTTCAACTTCAATGATCCTGAGCGCATTAGAGAGCACCATACCTATGAGATCGCACAGATGCTCAAAGAGGAGATCAAACCGCTCCAGGAGAAGTACGGGTTGGAAGAGCTTGGCGTCAAGGAGCAGAAACCGGGACTGATCAAAAGTGATATCAAGATCAATCTCAGCAGCAAAGAGAGCCAAAAGATCACTGATGCGATCACCAGGATAGAAGCCAAACTTGAGACCGTTCCGCATGTGAAGGATGTGACGGATAATGCGCAGCTGGGCAAAAAAGAGTATAAGCTGCGCATCAACAGCTACGGTGAACAGCTCGGACTGAGCGAGAGTATGGTTGCAAAGACTTTGGCCGGTTACTTTCTGGATAGCCGTAAGGCGATGACCTTCGGGGAATCTGGAGTGATGGAGATACGTACCCGTGCCTTGGGCAAGGACTCCGAGGATACTTTGATGAACTTCATGGTCCCTACACCGGACGGATCGTTCGTCAAACTGACCCAGATCGCCGATATCGAGAAGATCAGAGCCTATGAGAAGATCGAAAAGTACAATGGGAACATTGTCAAGTCGGTCTTTGCCAATGTGAATAAAAAGCAGACCACACCGGTAGTTGTGCTCAAGGAGATAGAGCCGTTGCTTGAAGAGATCAAGTCAGAGGGGGTCACCGTGACCCTGCAGGGTGAAAGTGAAAAGAATGAACAGCTGAAGAACGATATGCAGCGGGCTGTCGTCATCGCGCTCTTTTTGATCCTGATCACACTGCTCTTTATCTTCCCTCGTATCCGGTATGCACTGATGGTCATGTCGGTGATCCCGTTCTCGCTCCTGGGAGCACTTGTGGGGCACCTGATCCTCGATATCAACCTTTCGATGCCTTCCGTGATCGGTATGCTGGGGCTTGCGGGAGTTGTGATCAATGACGGGATCATTATGCTTGACTTCCTCCATGGTACGCACAATGCCGACACCTTCTATGAGCGGGCAAAGCTGAGGCTCAGACCGATCCTGATCACCTCTATCACCACGTTCCTGGGGCTCTTTACGCTGATCTTCTATGCCACGGGCCAGGCGGTGATCCTGCAGCCGATCGCGATCTCGCTCGGGTTCGGACTGCTCTGGGGTACGGTACTCAACCTTATCTATCTCCCTGCGCTTTATGCCGTAGTAAACAAGATCAAACCGACAAGAGAGTAATATAGAAAAAAAGAGAGGCTGTAATGATGAAGAAAATTGTGATAGGGATACTCCTGCTTGCAGCACTATTGGGTGGTGTCTTCTTTTTGGCGTTTACCCCGAGCGGAAATGCCCTTTTCCTCCCCTATATCAATAGTCACCTGAAAGAGGATGTCAAGGGGGCAAAAGTAGAGCTCTTGAAGCTATCACTGAAACCGGGGTTTGTCACAGCAGTTGCAAAGGTGAATGACTCTATCGATGTAGTAGCCGAAGGGCCTATTGACCTCTTTGACCAAAGCTTTGATCTGAGCTATACCCTGGATGCTCAAAGGGTGGAGACGGAAGCGTTTAGGATCGACAAGCCACTGCATATCCGGGGAAAGGCCACAGGGAGAGCAGAGGATATGCATATCACGGGTAGCGGTGAAGCCTTCGCCTCGGCTATCAATTATGATCTGAACCTTGAGGAGAACCAGCCGCAAAATATCACCTTCTATCTTCAGGATGCAAGTATCGCCGAGCTGCTTGCTGTGGCAGGGGAGAAACCGTATGCAAAAGGGCGTATGAGTATCGATGTGAATATGCCGACACTGGACCCCGCTCATCCACAGGGAGAGGCGCGTCTAAAGATCAAGGATGCCGTCATTGATGCGGCGATGCTCAAAGAAGTGCATCAGATCACCTTGCCGTCAGATACCCCACTGCAGGCAGATATCACTGCCCGGACAGAGGGTGAGATGATCCTGGCAGAAGGGGATATCATCACAGCACTGGCATCGCTCGCTCTGAGTGAGACCCGCTATCATATAGAAACCCGGAAACTGGATACGAACTATCTGCTGGATATCCCTGATTTGAGCCGACTCAAAAACGTGCTAAATGCACCGCTCGGAGGCAAGCTGAACCTGGAGGGGAAAGCCTCACTTCTTGGAGAAAAGCTTACGGCCACAGGTCTCACGCATTCACTTGGCGGAGAGAGCAGGTTTATGTATGAGAATGAATCGCTGAACGCTACCATGAGAGAGGTTGAAGTTGCAAGGGTGTTGCGGATGATCGGAGAGCCCGAGTATGCCAGAGGAAAACTCTCTGCCAATCTGAACCTGAACAGCCTGGAGAAGCCCTCCGGTAGGTTTGACCTTAAAAGCAGCGGAAGGGCAGAGCGTGCGGTTGTCAAAAAGGCGCTGGACCTGAACCTCGGAAAGCAGTTCAACTATGACATTGCTGCAAGTGGGAAGATCAAAGACGCAAAACTCTATGCAGAGACAAAACTCGATACTACGATGGCAGAACTGAGTATGCCCGATATCGTCTATGCTCTGACGCCGGGGAGCCTCCACTCCTCCTACCATCTCTATATCCCTGACCTGAGAAAGCTTCAGCCACTTACGGGGAAACCATACAGGGGTGATATGGACTTCAAAGGAGAGATCAGCAAAGAGAAGGACCTTGTCATTACAGGAGAGGGGAAAGAGTTTGACGGCAGCGTGGAGTATCGGCTTGTCAATGAGAGGATCAAAGCAGATGTGCACGGTGCAACCGTCTCCAAGGTGATGTATATGCTGGGGTATCCGCAAGTGCTTGAAGCCCTGAGCGAAGCTAAAGTGGACTATAACTTTGCTACAGAGAGAGGGAGGGTGGATGCAACACTTGACAGTGCGCGTATCCTCCCCAATCAACTGACCATGCTGCTGAAACAGGTGCTGCAGATAGACTTGACAAGAGAGCGTTACAATCAGGCCACTTTTGTCTCGACGATGACACCGACGCGGTTTAATTTCGATTTCATTGCCCAAAACCCTGTCAGTCATATCAAGATCCTCAACGGTATCCTGGAAAAAAGAAGCGAGCGGCTCAATGCTTCTGTAGATATGCGGTATAAAGAGAAATCACTGAACGCGAAGATCACGGGGACGCTGAAGCGGCCGAAAGTTACGCTCGATACCTCCTCGTTCATCAAATCAAAGCTTGACGGTAAAGTAGATACCCTGATAGACAAGAAGCTCAAAGATAAGGGAGGCGAGCAGATCAAAGGCCTGCTTAAAGGGTTTTTGAAATAACCGGGAGGAGCTATTGCACAGCTGTAGACACTTGGATATAATCATAGTATGAATATTTTGCCTTTTGTCGTAGTTTTTTTGGGGGTCTTTGCCCTGATCAGTTTCTATATAAGTCGGCGTTTGATCACACATCTGCACCTAGGTGATCGGGTCAAGCACTATCTGCGTCTATTTCTGGTGCTCAACTACCTGGGCATTATCGGTTATATGCTGGCACGCTACTTCAGCGATACCCCCAACTGGCTCTACTTTCTGCTCTCCCTGCCGATCGGCATACTCTTTTTGCTCTTTTGTACCGCAGTGATCTATGATATCTTCAGAGTGGGGATGCTGGGCGTACCGATGGAGCCCCAGCGCAGGGACTTTTTCAAAAAAGGGCTGGATATCGGTGCATTGGGGATAGCCTTCGGTGTGAGTAGCAAGGCGACCTATAATGCCCGTATCGTAGAGCTCGAGGAGGTATATGTCAAGATCCCAAATCTTGTCAAGCCTTATACCGTAGCACAGCTGAGTGATATCCATATCGGCGGTCTGATCAACGAAAACTTTATGCAGAGTGTTGTCAAGCGTGTCAATGCACTGAACCCTGACCTGGTTGTCATCACCGGTGACCTGGTGGATGTGAAGTTGTCCCAGGCAGAAAGAGCCTTGGAGGTTTTACGCGGGCTGCAGTCGACCTACGGGACCTACTTTATCGCAGGTAATCATGAGTATTTTCACGGGATCGAAGAGATCATGGCACATGTCAAAAGTCTGGGGATCAGAGTACTGGAGAATGAAAACCTCTATATCGGTAAAACGGGGGAGGGGTTCAACCTGGTTGGGGTCTATGATGTTTTCGGATACCGCATCAAACACCATCAGCCGGATCTGGATCTTGCACTTCGGGGGACGGAGCAGGATTCTCCTTCCGTACTGCTCTCCCATCAACCCCGTTTTGTAGAAGAGGCTGACGGAAAGGTAGATCTGATACTGAGCGGACATACGCATGGCGGTCAGCTCTATCCGTTCAAGGCGCTGGTGAAACTTCAGCAGCCCTATGTAAGCGGCTTGCATAGACACAGTGACAAAACACAGGTCTATGTCAATAAAGGAACAGGGTTCTGGGGGCCGCCGATGCGACTGGGGGCCAGCAGCGAGATCACACATATCAGACTGGAGGGAACCGTATGATTCTAAGTAACTGTCATCTCCATATGGAGCTGCCTGAAGTCCATTCGCTCAAAGGACGAAGATCGGTACTCAACAGCCTCAAAGAGAAGCTCAAAAAGTTCAATGTGTCACTGCTGGATATCAGCGGGGAGTATGCCCAGGAGGCAGATGTCTCCTTTGTATACCTCTCTCATGATGCCAGAAGGGCTGCCCAGTATAGAGAGCAGATCGAGTCCATGCTGGAGCGTAATTTCTCGGAGTACTTCTATGAGCTGGAGTATGAAGAGGTGTAGAGAATGAGGAATTAGTAGTTGGTAACTGGTAATTCGTTATTCGTGATGTGTGTAGGGGCGGTACCGTCGTGTCCGCCCGGGGATGGCATTGGAAATTAGAAATTCGTGTACCCCAGGGGCATTTCCTCCGGGCATTTGTGATTTGTGTTTTGTGTAGGTCGGGATACCGGAGAGGTGAACTGATGGTGATTGTTCGCGTAGGGTGCGTAGCCACGCACCAACATTCATGCACTCCAACCTGTGGATCCCCGCCTCCGCGAGGATGACGAAAGTTTGTTTGAAAACTGTAAATTTTTTTGACAGCTGTTGACACTGGACATAGAGTATGCAATGCTTCCATAGAAGCACTTAGCACTTAGCACTTAGCACTTAGCACTTAGCACTTAGCACTTAGCACTTAGCACT
>JBEWPZ010000024.1:9809-31339 GCA_047689535.1 Candidatus Sulfurovum kebritense
TCTGGCACTTGCCCTGACCGAAGGGAGGAAATGCCCTTGGGGTGCAGCACTCAATTTCCTGAGAAGCTCTTCATCATCTCCTGCATCTGTTGCATCTGTTGCATCTGTTCCGGTGTCATCTGCGGCATTTGCGCAGGCGCATTATTGCCGGGGTTCTGCATTTTTTGCTGCATCATCTGATCCATCGTTTTGACAGGGTAGTCCGGCAGTTTAAGCTCATCTTCGGATACCGATGCACCTAGATCGATCCTGGTTGCTGTCGTGGTGTGTTTGATCCCCATCATCTCCGCTTCGCTTTTGAGCATGATACCTTTGTGCAGCCAGAGCTTGACATGCATCATCTGCCATATTTCACAGGGATATCCCATAAATCTCTCTTCCCCGATCTTTTTGCCGCCCATTGACTCGAGCATCTCTTTGCCTGTTTTGGCAAAGTCTCTATATTCGGAGTGTTTCAATGTCTCAGGGGTATAGACATAGATCACTTTTTGATCGAAGTCTACGACAAATACCTTTCCATGATCCACTTTGGTCATCTGCTGTTCACGCTCTTTCATTCCCATTGTATTTGACTCAAGCTCTTCGGAGTGTACTTCTACCTCTCCCCAGCTTTTAAAAACGGTTTTCCCATGTCCTTTGCCATGGACTTTCATCCCCATCACATTACCGTTGTGGGTGATGGTATATTCGATCACTCCGGATTTTACCTCATAGCGTTTCGTCTCCGCGCTAAGTGCAGTGATGGTAGTAAAAGCGATCAGCAGTAGGGTCCATAACTTAAAAGATTTCATTCTATTACTCCTCTTTTTTTTGATTATAACCAAAAGTCTATTTGTATTATCTACGATACGTTATGTGGTTTTAACCAACCTATACTATATTCATAGAAATTGTATTGATGATGTAAATATAAATAAAAAGAGAATATTAAATGAGAATGATAGAATTGATAATAGATATTCCTCGTTACCATGGTGTCCGTGGTAATGCATACTTCACTTTAGTATCCCCGTACAAATCAATCACTAGATGGGTAAAATAATCTTCAGTAGTCATTCCAACGTGCATGGGAACGAAATAAGAAAGGAGACTTTTTTATTTTCAATTAAAGATTGACGGAATATAATAGGAGTATCTACAACAGTAGAAACAGCGAAGAGAAGATAAGTGTCACTGAAAAAGGGGCTTTTATAGTATAAAAGGAGAGAAAATGAGAGTATGGTCTTTTGTCGCGATGGGTATCGCACTGTTTGTTTCGTTGAACCTTACGGGGTGTGCTCCGGCACCGATGCCGCCATCACCGCAACCGGGGGTGAACTACTACCATCAGGGGTATGATGACGGCTGTTGGACGAAGCGACATGCAGGGGTCAAAAAGAACCACCATCTATACAACAAGTATAAGAGTTATAGAAAAGGGTGGAACAAAGGATATAACACCTGTAAAGCAAAACCGGCTGTAAACTACTATAGTAAGGGGTACAATGACGGCTGCTGGACGAAGAGAAATCCCGGGAAAAGAAAGAACCACCACCTCTACAACAAGTACTCGAGCTACAGAAAAGGGTGGAACAAGGGATACCACAACTGTAAACCAAAACCGGGTGTAAACTACTATAGTAAGGGGTATAATGACGGTTGCTGGACGAAGCGGCATGCGGGCGTCAGAAAAAATATTACGCTATACAACAAGTATAAGAGCTACAGAAAAGGGTGGAACAAGGGATACAACAGCTGTAAACCTGTAGTGAAGCCTTTGCCTCTGACACCATTGCCAAAGCCGAAGCCTTTACCAAAAATATAGTTGGGATTTCACTTCGGCAGTGTTACGGCAAACGCCGTAACGCTACTCTTTGGGATAGCGGAACTTTACAGTCTCTACCTGTATATTTTTATATTTTGCCTGGACGGTATAGTCCTTGACAAGCTCCACGACATCATGTGCCACCGATTTGGAGTTTGAAAAGTCCAAAATGACTTTGGAGTTCTCCGAGATGGAGTCAAGTACTTTGAGTACGCTTGCTTTGTTAAAAAACGATACCTCTTCGGCAAAGACGATGTGGTGTGTTGCCAGTCCGTTTTCATCCTTCACACTCTCTTTGAGGTGATAGGAGTTTCGGTAACTGTGGTGCAGCGTAAAGAAGACGCTCACAAGAAGTCCGAACATCACTCCGGTCAAAAGATCGCTTACCAGCATCACTATGATCGTCACACTGAACGGTATGAACTGTTCCCACCCTCTATGGTACATCCAGGCGAACATGCTTGGTTTTGCCAGTTTGTATCCCACTACGATCAGGATCGCTGCCAGTGAAGCGAGAGGGATCAGGTTCAAGAGAGGGATAATGGTCACGACACTGATCAGCAGGAAGAATCCGTGCAGAATGGCCGAAAGTTTTGTTTTGGCGCCAAACGTGATATTGGCAGAGCTTCGTACCACCACCTGTGTGATCGGAAGTCCCCCTATCATTCCCGAAACGATATTTCCAAGGCCCTGTGCTTTTAGCTCCCTGTTTGTCGGGGTGACCTTCTTTTCAGGGTCGAGTTTATCGGTTGCCTCTACACTCAACAGGGTCTCGATACTTGCCACGATCGCCATGACCAGCGCGATCTTGATCACAGCAAGCATTCCGATCCCTGAAAGATCTGCAGTGGTAAACTCATTTTTCAGTTCGCTCAGCGTTGTGATCTCAGGCAGGGAAACAAGCTGCTCTTTGGGGATGGCAATACCATACTGCCCCAGTATCACGGTAAAGAGGATACCAAGGAGCACTACGACGATAGGTCCCTGGATGATCTCAAAGAGCCTGCTTCTTTTTGTCAGATACTTGTCCCAGACGATCAGGATCGCCAGTGAAACCACTGAGATGACAATAGCCGTAGGGGAGAAGAGGCCCAATGCGCGTTCGATCGCGGTAAAGGAGTTTTCACCGTTGATCTGCCAAAAGGCCTCTTCACCCAGATAGCCCGACCGGTACCCGAAGATAAAAGGTATCTGTTTTAGAATGATCAAAAAGCCTATACCTGTAAGCATACCTGTGATGACGGAGGTAGGAAAAAAGTAGGCGATGAAACCGGCTTTCATATACCCGAAGATGATCTGAAACACTCCCGCAAGCACCACTGCCGCAAGAAAAAGCTCCCATGAACCCAGTGTTGCAATGGCATCAAATACGATCACCGCCAGACCTGCAGCCGGGCCGCTGACGCCAAGCCGGGAAGCGCTTGCCGCACCGACGACGATACCGCCGATGATCCCGGAAATGACCCCGGCAAAAAGCGGTGCGCCGGAAGCCAATGCGATCCCCAGACAGAGGGGCAGAGCGACGAAAAAGACGACGACACTGGCAGGCAGGTCGCTCTTCAGCTCTTTAAAGGTGATACCCAGTGCCATATCACTGCTCCTCATCTTTGAGAGCTTCTATCGGAGAGAAGGTAGCGAGATCGGGGTCATAATAGTCTATCGTCCCTTTCTCCATATCATAGAGCCATCCGTGGATATGCAGTTCTCCCGCCTCCACCTTCTCTTTGACGTAGGGGTAGGTCAGTAGATTTTCGATCTGAAAGATCACATTGAGTTTTTCGCTCAGACGGCATAACTCACTTCTGGATGCGTCGCTACCCAGTGCTAACATGGAGTGAGTTTTCGCTTTTTCTCCTAAAGAGAGCCACTTTTTCGTGTGGATAAACGGCTTCTCATCGATATCGCTGTAGAGTGATGCGATCGCCCCACAATGGGTATGCCCGCATATAATAATCTCTGAGACTTCCAGCGCAGAGACGGCATATTCTATCCCTGCAGCCGTAGAGTGGTAATCTTCATCAGGCTTGTAGGGGGCGACGAAGTTCCCGACATTTCGGATGACGAAGAGGTCACCCGGAGGTGTATCGGTAATAAGGTTTGGCACGACACGCGAATCTGCACACCCTACAAACAGAGCTTTGGGGTGCTGCCCTTTTGTTGCTAGGTCAAGCAGCGCTTTTTCATGTGTTTTAAAATAACTTTTTTGAAATACTTCATTTCCCTGAAGCAGTAGACTTTTTTGCATAATTATCCCTTTATCATATAAATTTTTATGTTGGTTTGAATCTAAATCGTGTTTCTGTTTTTATGCAAAAAGTGTTTTCGGGGGTTTCAAGAGAGAAAAACTGGAGGATTGAAAGCATGTCTGTTCTTCATTGTCAACTTGACCTGTCAGGGTATCGTCAGAGGTATGAAAAAATGTAAGATAGTGCTTGTCATCTTCTATATCGGCACTGGAATATGTCTCCTCACAATCGACGGTAAACACCTCGGAGGTTTTTCCTGGCTCACCTGCCATCGTCTCGGCAATGCTGAAGGTAGACAGTGTCAATAGTAGTGTTAAAATGAAGATTCCTATAACTTTCATGGCCGCAATTATCTTCTGTAATGGTAAATCGAATGTAAACAATAGATTATAAAAAAAATAATCTTATTTTATATGCATACGTGTATCACGTGAGGATAGTACTGAAACGGTGAGATGATCTGAATGGCAGAGCGATCTGTTATCTTTCACAATATGGGTATATTGAGGGATATCCACGTGACAATTCATCGTGAAACAATATGAGATCCTGTAACTTTAGAGTATATACTATCTATTTAATGACCATAAAATGACTAAATAAATGAGAGTATATTTATAAAATAGCCAAGAAATGATTATATAAATTATAATTTGTACTTAATTTAATAGAGTTTTTTATATAATATATGTAAGTGGTAGTTTCTATGTCATAGGTGAGTTTTAGGGAACACTTTGTGATGTATAATAATGTATAGACGATAAATATAATATATAATTATTTATATTATTATGCCTCACTTATTTGTAATTAAAGATAAGGAGAAAAGATGAAATTTAAATTTATACGGTTCATTTTGAGGGCTTTTTTAGTATTGGGGGTCGTCACGACGCATACTTTTTCCGAGGAAGTTTTACATGGACCTGAGAGAGGGCAGGCAAATGCTGCAGCCAATAAGGGATCGATTATTGTTTATCGGGAAAATAGCAATGATACAAAGAGCTTACCGGTAGTCTTTATCAATGATCGTATTGTAGCTTCACTCTTGCCCGGAGAATATGCCAAAACAAGAGTTTGTGACAGCAATATAAAACTTCGTATCGGAACAAGAGGAGACGTCGTAGCCAAGGGAGAGTTAAAGAGGATTGATATCCACAAAAACGCTATCACTTATATCAAAATAGAAAAAACAAAAAATAACATATTTATCCCGTTGGTTGTGAATAGTGTTGAAGCAAAACAAGTGCTTCAAACTATCGATCAAACCGATAATGTAATAAATCGTAATATTCCGAAATTATCTTTGGGTACAGATAGTTTATTTGTATTTAACAGTACTCAATTGTTGCATTCATCATATCCGACATTGGATAAGTTGATCCGGGATATCAATATGTGTCCGAACCAGGTAAACCGTATCAAAGTTATAGGGCATACAGACAGGATAGGAAATCAAAAAGTGAATGAAAAACTATCGGTAAAGCGGGCGCAGGTGGTAGCGGAGTATCTTATGAAACATGGCCTTAAAATCCCTATGGATGTAGAAGGTCGTGGTTCCAGAGAACCTGTAACAACGAAGTGTAGAGGGAAAATTTCACCTCAGTTAATCCAATGTCTGCAGCCTGATAGAAGAGTCGTTATCGAGTATTAAAAAGACAAAGAAAAACGTAGAGATAGCATAAGTTTATAGTTTTAGGAGAAGGAAATGGGAAAAACAATTCACTTTATCATCAAAGGTGCAACCGATCATGTTTCAACTGTGAACGCAGGTGCCGGAGTATCCGGTAAACCCTTGGTTATCAAGGCACGGGAAGGGGTTGATTACGAACTGAGGGAGGCTGCCAGTCATGTAGCACCGCAACAGGTACTGATAAAACGTAAGGGAAAAGATCTGTTGATAAAAATTGAGGTAGAGGGTGAAGAGAGTGAACTCGATGCTCCTGCTGATATTATTATCAAGGAGTATTATGACAGCAGTATGGGCAAGCTGATCGGATTGGCGGAAGATGGGCAATACTACGACCTTGTTCCGCAGGAAGCCGATAGAGAACTGAATATTTCAAATCTGGATGACGGTGATGTATCATACCAGAGTCTGGGAAATTCTGATTCGGATACGGAATGGTATCCTTATCTTCTCGGAGTAGTTGCACTCGGAGGCTTGGCTGCTGCGGCAGGAGGTGGTGGTAGTGATGAAGATCATAAAGATAATCCAGTTGATACAGTAGCACCGCAACTGCTCACTGTAACGCTTGATCCTGCATCAGACAGCGGAACACCGGGCGACGGTATCACCAATGATACCACACCGACGATCAGCGGGATGGGGGAAGCAGGATGTGCTATCCGTGTTGAGCTGAATGGAGAGATATTGACAACTACCGTTGCAGAAGACGGCAGATGGAGTGTCACCCCCTCAACAGCACTTGCTGATGGTAACTATACAGCAGTGGTGACAGAAACAGATGCAGCGGGAAACTCAACTATAGATGATCTGCCGTTGACGATCGATACCACTCCACCGAGTCTAGCAGAAGGTCTTGACCCTCTATCAGACAGTGGAGTAGTGGGGGACGGTATCACCAATGATACCACACCGACGATCAGCGGGATGGGGGAAGCAGGATGTGCTATCCGTGTTGAGCTGAATGGAGAGATATTGACAACTACCGTTGCAGAAGACGGTACCTGGAGTGTCACCCCCTCAACAGCGCTTACTGAGGGTAACTATACGGCAGTGGTGACAGAGACAGATGCCGCCGGCAATACGACAACAGACAATTTGCCGATAACCATAGACACGACTGCACCAACAACGACTGTAGATATTGACAGTATCACTGATGACAGTGGTATCGTAGGAGATTTCATCACCAATGACAACGACGGTTTAACCGTAGGTGCGACCCTTTCATCATCCTTGGAGGCGGGAGAAAAACTTATGTACAGTAATGATGGTGGCGCTACCTGGAGTGATATCAGCAGTTCAGTAAGCGGAACAACTGTCAGTTATGATGATAGTTCGTTGACAAGTACTGCAACGGTACAGATGAAAGTGGTAGATGCAGCGGACAATAGTGCTCCAATCGAGAGTCAACTCATTACAATTTCTTTTGAAGGTCCCACCACTACTGTAGATATTGACAGTATCACTGATGACAGTGGTATCGTAGGAGATTTCATTACCGATGACAACGACGGTTTAACCGTAGGTGCGACCCTTTCAGTATCCTTGGAGGCGGGAGAAAAACTTATGTACAGTAATGATGGTGGCGCTACCTGGAGTGATATCAGCAGTTCAGTAAGCGGAACAACTGTCAGTTATGAAGATAGTTCGTTGACAAGTACTGCAACGGTACAGATGAAAGTGGTAGATGCAGTCGATAATAACGGCTCGCTAGAGAGCCAACTCATCACCATTGATACGACAGCTCCCCAGTCGGCGGCATCCGTAGTCATTGTGCTTGATAGCAATAATGACGGGACTATCAGCGCATTAGAACAGGGTGCAGCGACTGCAACCGATGTGATGGTTGGTATCCCATCAGATGCCCAGACAGGTGATGTGATCACCATCACGAATGAGTTGACCGGTAATACGATTGCTACCTATACCGTAGGGATCGATACGAATGCCGGTGATACGGAAACCATTATAGGTGTTACACTTCCTGCGGGGAGTGAGACCCTTACGGTCAGTAGCGCTATTCATGATGCTGCAGGAAATGTCGGCCCTACCGCAAGTGATAGTGTTATTCCGAACCAGGAACCGGTCGTCTATGCCCAGAACTCTACACTATTAGGTCTTGTAGGCGTAGAGGCATTAGGTTTACTTGATATCTCAAATCAGGCAGTAGCAGCCATCGATCTAAACAATAATATTGAAGAAGTAGAAGTGACCTATAGTACGCTCTTAAATGTAAGTACATATCAACTGGCCGCATCCCAGGAGATGGCAGAAGAACTTGGTTTAAACCTAACCATTACAAACAACCCAGGCCTTCTTGGTCTGCTTGCATCAAAATCAACGATTACAATTACAGCGATAGATGGCGGTACGATTGATAATGTTAAGCTCAATGAACTATTGAGTACTATACATTTTGAAGATACGCTTCTGGATGTTGGTGTCGGGGATACCCTGACTATCACTGCCACTGATATAGATGGAGTAGTAAGCAGTGATACCTCCAGTGATTTGCTTAACATAGGATTGCTTGCCACACAATATGATAACTCAGCGATCCAGGAAGGTAGTTTAGGAGTTGATACATTAACGGGTACAGAAAGCGCTGATCGACTCTATGGTTATGAAGGAGATGATAGCTTGTCAGGTTCCGGAGGAAGTGACCTGCTTCGCGGTGGCGATGGCAATGATACGCTTGAAGGGGGTGAGGGTGCAGACTTGCTTATTGGCGGTAATGGTACGGATACCATTTACGGAGGCAATGACAATGACATGATCGCCTTTGATGCACTGGACAGTGTTGATGGAGGAGCAGGCATTGATCTACTTTATGTAGAGGGTGAAAGTATCACTCTTGATCTTACCTCTATTGATGATGCACAGATAAACAGTATAGAGAGGATAGACCTTACAGGAAGCGGAGACAATACACTCATACTAAACTATAGTGATCTGCTCGCACTGAATGAGAATGATACACTCATTGTGACAGGTAATGGCGGTGATACGGTGGATCTCTCCGGAGAACTGTTTACCGGTTCAGAGACAGTGGATGGTGTAATCTATAATACCTATGATCTTGGAGGAACAGATGCTGCTGATATTTGGATACAGCAGGATATTACGGTAATTTAAACGGTTGCCTTGATGTCGTCTCATTTTCGGTGTGGGACGATGGCAAAAGATTTAGCTTAGAGAGATGTTTGAGATGAAAGCTCTTCTCCTGGAATCGTTCCTCTCATTCCATAGAGTGATATAAAAAATCTAAATGCCTTACCTTGTAAGAGGTGAAAGAATGGGATTCAAAAAGTAATGGATTAGCTCTTTGAGGATAGCAACCAATTTAAAAGGGGTAGTGAAAAGGAGGAGTTAACATGAAAGTTGGGTTTCAGGTTCTTGGTTGCTATGTCAGAATGTTACATGGTCTACACTAACGGTATGTAAATACAGCAGCCGTCCACAATACAGGTTTGATGGATATCTTATCTTGAACCAATATGTTGATATAGAATCAGTCGCCCTCTCTGATATATTTCTGTTATTGCCTACAAATCCAAGGGCTCTCTTTACAAAGCATATCAAGATTTTTTTGAGCAGAAATATCTCCCTCTTTGGCGGCCATTACCCAGTATTCATACGCTTTTATCTTATTTTGTTTTACGCCCTGTCCCTTGTAATATAAAACACCGACACTGAATTGAGACGGGGTATATCCTTGTTCCGCTGCTTTGTGCATCAGTTTTGCAGCTTTTTTATAATCTTGAGCCACCCCTTGACCCTCTCCATACATAAGTCCAAGGTTATGTTGGGCCTGTGAATCTTGCTGATCAGCCGCTTTCTGATAGCATTGTGCAGCTTGTTTATAATCCTGTTTGACGCCTTTCCCAAGATAATACATAATCCCGAGATTGGTTTGGGCTACAGCATATCCCTGGTCAGCTGCTTTGGTATAACACGCCACGGCTTTTGTGTAATCCTGCTTTATCCCTTTACCGGTATAATACATCGTTCCAAGACGATTTAAGCTTTTAGCCTCTCCTTGTTCGGATGCTTTTTGGTGCCATTTCACGGCTTTTTTATCATCCTGTTTTACCCCTAGACCTTTCTCGTATAACGTTCCAAGCATAGATTGCGCTCGCGGAAGTCCTTGTTCGGCTGCTTTTAGGTACCACTTCACTGCTTTTTTATAATCCTGTTTGACCCCGTTGCCATGTTGATACATGATGCCAAGGTTCATTTGAGCGGATACTATCCCTTGTTTAGCAGCCATGGTATAACATTCAGCTGCTTTTTTATGATCTGTTTTTACTCCTTCTCCCAGGTCGTACATATTTCCAAGACTATATTGTGAAGTCGCATCACCCACCTTGGCACCTTTCTCGTAAAGTTTTAATGCTTTTTGAAAATCTCTCTTTACACCTTGCCCGCTACGATACATATCGGCAAGATTATTCTGTGCATGGATAGAGGCTTCTGGATAGTTGCCGCCTTGAGCAATCGCTTTTTTATAATAGTGTATTGCTTTTTTATAATCCTTCTTTACGCCTATCCCATTTTGGTAGATCTCCCCAAGATATACCTGTGAGATAGTATCTCCCTGTTCAGCTGAAGCTTTAAAGTACGCTATTGCTTTGTCATAGTTTTCTCTTTCAAAATACAATAAACCCAAAAATGACTGTGCATCTGTATCTCCGGGAGATGATTGTTTCAAAAGCAGTAGGTCCTTCTCTTTACTTTTATCAATGCCAATGCCTTTTAAATAGAGTTTACCCAAAAGAAAGGATGCCCGAGGATTCCCTTTTCTCATTGCTTTTTTAAGTATGCTAAGCGCTTTGTCGTAATGTTTTGCTTTGATGGCATTTTGAGCATTCTCAATATCTCCGCCTATTGCCATAATTGAAAGTGCGGAAAGTGTAAGTAGCAGTTTTTTCATATTTCCCCTCAAATAAAAATATCGAGCACAACAATCACTCGTTTGTATGATAAAAAGCCTTAATCACGATAGAAAGTAGCATCTGTATTGACTTGATCTATCTCTTTTATGCGCTTGTATCTCTTGTCAAAAATTCAAATGCTGAAGATACTCTACCACGGATGATACATGTTTTTTGTGCGATTAATTCCCCTTTTGCATATCGAAAGGATTTTATCCAAGGATAGATTAGGTGAAACTGAAGACTTAAAATAGTTCATACCTCCATTGTATCAAGAGAGATAAAAAGTGATTGGACACTCTCCTCACATTAAGAGTATTTATGTTAAGTTTTCGATATTCTTATAGATGGACGTAGGTCAAGAAGACATTTAAAGCCAAAGTATTCTGCGCAGGTAGGGCGGAAAGCTACTAATAGATAAGATAACCGGGTCGCATTACCAAGTGTCATTGAATTTTTCATTTGTATATTTGGATGAAAAAATAGAGGGAAGAGATATATATGAAGCGTATCGAAGTTCATAAAAAACAGCATAGTATCTTTTATGAATCATACTTTCTATTTGCTTCACAAATCGGAAATCAACAACTTCAATCTAAAATCTTTACAAATTCGGATAGGTTTATAAAAAAGCAGCTTTCCAGTGCTCCTGCAAACTATGATGAGAGTGTCATTGTGAGCTTTTCTAGCTGTAGAGGGATAAGTCATTGTCAAGTGTGATAACAAATATCTCAAACATCTGTGAAAATAAGCAAGAAGCGTGCAGCGGTATGCCAGGTTGTAAGAAAAATGATTTATTTTAGAGCATGTCATATCAGTGAAATGAGAATCAAATAAAATTAAGGGGGCCATTATGGATAGGGGATCTTATATTAAGCCATTTGGGACACAGCAGGTGTTTTCTTTTCTGGTTGTCTGTCTTTTACTGTTTAGTGTGGAGGGAAAAGCACAAGAGGGTGTAAAAAAAGATCAGACCAAAGCAGATATTTTAGAAGAGTGGGATGAATTTGTACCAAAAAATGTCACTGTTCCGGATACAAAACTTTCAAGTATTGTGATCTATAGACCTTCTGAATTAAAAGGGAAAGCAATCAATGTCTATATTGATGGGGAGTATCAAGCATCGTTGCTGCCTGGAGCTTATACCCAAGCCATAGTATGTCCGGGGAATCACCAGATCGTTACTGCATATACAAACCCTGCAACGCGCTACCGGGAAAAGCGAAGCCAAGGTAAACGTGTAGGCTTGAAAGCAGCGATCGTATCTTTTTACCGTGTCACCAATCATGCTTCTCATGGATGGAGACTATTGCCTTTGACCAAAGAGGAAGTCTCTTCCATATTCTCCGATAATCCGCTTAGACAAAACCATACGATTTCACGTCTGGATAGAAAAGTGTGCTTACAGCCTAATCAGCAAAAAAACAGAGTACCTTTGAAAAAAAAGAGAGTATCAAAAAAACACAATGCCGATGCTCCTAAACATAAGTATCCACAACTTGGTACGCATCAGATAGAAGTTAAGTAGAAGGGGAAAGACGATGGGAAGAGAAGTCATTATTCATATCAACACTGTAGAGAAAACCATTGAAACGCATCATGTAAAAACAGGTGCAGTACATCCAGTGCATGTCAAGGCACATTCGAATGTGAAATATCTATTAAGTGAAAAAGCCAATGGTTATGCGCCGGAGAATATAGTGGTAAAACGGGTCGGGAAAGATCTTTATATCGTTTTTGAAGGGGGTGACATTGATGATCCGGATGTCATTATCGAAGGATATTATGACCAAAGTGATGCGTACATCGTAGGGCAGGCAGAAGACGGGCTCTACTATGCCTACATTCCTGAAAATGCAGAGCTATCCGATGCCCTGAGTGGTCTGGATAACGGTACAGCAGCCGGCCAGGCATTAGGCGGAGAGGGATCTTCCAGTGCATTGGCGGAGGATGGAGGGATCTCTACGATGGCTTTAGTCGGTACGCTTCTGGGAGTCGGTGGCGTTGCCGGGTTGGCAGGGAGTGGCGGAAGTACCGACAGTAGTTCTGACTCCTATGCACCTGATCCCTCCATGCCCGAATCACCAGAACCATCGGATGAGGAGAGTTCGGTCAGCAGAGAAGATTTCGAAAAAAAGTATGATGGTGCCGTCAATCAGGGAAATTCGGAGAATAATACCTTATTGGGAACGAATGATCCTGACCGTCTCTATGGATTCGGAGGAGATGATCTTCTTACAGGATTGGATGGAGATGACCTGCTTGACGGCGGAGAGGGGGATGATACCCTATACGGTGGTGCCGGTGCAGACCTGCTTATCGGGGGAGATGGTGCGGATGAGATTGACGGAGGTGATGGGGATGATATCATCTTCTATGACTTGCTGGACAGCGTTAACGGGGGAGCAGGATTTGATATCCTTTATCTGGAGGGTGAAAATATCGATCTTGATCTGGCAGAGAATTATTTCACCATACGTGATATCGAGCATATAGATATTACGGGAAGTGGAGACAATAAACTGACGGTAAGCTATCAGGATATCCTTGATCTTGGAAATGAAAGTGACACGCTCTTTGTGACAGGTAACAGTGGGGATACAGTACATCTTTACGGAGAAGAGGTCTTCACCGGTTCAGAGACAGTGGATGGCGTGATCTATGATACCTATGATCTCGGCGGTACAGCAGAGGCGGATATCTGGGTACAGCAGGGAATGACGGTGATCTAAACATCGCTTTTTTCTGTAGGTCGGGATACTCTTGTCCCGACATCCACTTTTAAGGGAGAAACTATCATTGATGTCGGGGTGAGGGCACCCCGACCTACACCTCTCTTCTATCATACCCTACTTGCACGCTGTAACTCTGAGGGGCCGTAGGTTTGGCACCGCCAAACGTTCTCCACCAATCTTCATGCTTCATAGAAACTCGAAATTTCTATTACGCGTTTGGCATTGTCAAACCTACAGTGATTGGTCTATCTAGTAACTAATTTAGGTTATTTGTGGGGATCTATAATGAATGTATGGCAGACAGGAAGGGATTCGAACCCTCGATAGCGTTAACTATACACGCGTTCCAGGCGTGCGCCTTCAACCGCTCGGCCACCTGTCTATTGATAGGACGCTTTTTGAACAAAGTCCAAACTTGTCAAATTATGAAAACGTACATTAGAGCACGTTTGCTCATATTTTGATTGCTAACGCTGAGTTCACTTCAGTAGTGGGCTCATACGACTAGTCGCATTATTTGTATTAAGTAAAAAACAAATGTAATGGATAATTATTAATTCTACACTGTATAATACCTCCCCCAGATACCTGCGGCACACAGTAAAGGAAGGTGGGCTGCTATGTTCCCATCCTGACCCGCTGTCTCCCAGTACCATTGCACAGGTCTGAAAAGAGGCACGCGAATTATAGCAGAGAAATACTTATGGGTCAAGGGAATGATCCAGTTTAGATAGTGAATAGTAGAGAGTAGGTAGCAGATGAGGTAGGTTTTCTATGAAAAGCTTTTATCAATTAAGGTTGCAATAAAGCAACCTGTGCAAAATTCTCCTATCTCCTATCTCCTATCTCCTATCTCCTATCTCCTATCTCCTATCTCCTATCTATTCCTCCTCTTCATCATAGAGTACCGTCCACTCATAGAAGGGAAGGGCTTCGAAGTGGAGCTTCTCAATGTCGTATTCATAGCTATTCGCAACAGTGACGATAGTGATCTTTTTGACCTTATGCTGTTTGTAGAGTGAGAATTTGGTTTGGGACTTTGCCCAGAGACTCTCTTCGCTTTCAAATGGGGCGGGGATGATCAATTCTCCCTCTTTGGTGATATAGCCGTGTATTCCCAGGGTATCGAAGTCGATGTTGTGTTTGAGAAGGGCTAGGGCGATCATCGTGTCAAACTGTGTGATGAAGGGCTGACCGGTGGTAAGGTATTTGGCAAATGCAAAATCACACAGGATCATCTTCTTCCCGCCTTTTTGGTAGCGGTCATTGACAAAGTGTATGAGCTTTTCCTCCGTGAAGGTTTTAATGGTCTTGTAGAGCCAGTCTTTCGAAACCCTGAAGCGCTCCTTTGCGAACTGATAGATCTGGTGGGTCGTCAGGTGTTTGGTATGGTGTTGTGCGAGAATAAGCAGGAGTTTTTGTTCATTGCTTGTGAAGTGACTCTGCCAGAACCGTTTCATGGGCTCTAGTGTAGCGCGGTAGGACTTGGCCAGTGCAGGGAGAGTTCCCGATTTCAGAAAGTGGTTAAAGGCATTGGTGGCTGAAATAGAGCTTTCAAATGCTAAAAACTCCTCATAGTCCAAAGGGAAGAGCTCTACAGGTATCAACTGCGGGTCATGTAACGGAATACGGGAGATCACAATAAGACGATCAACGTTAGGGAAGCGTTCAAGATATCCTTGTTCATATTGGTCCAGTATGAGAAGTGTGATGCCATACTGGTCAATATATTGTTGTAGAGTCGCTGCATTGAGTCTCTCAAAAATAAGATTGGGATCCTCCAGATCGATGTAGAGACGTTCTTCTTCATTGATATCATCTATATGTGCCAGGACCATACTCGTTTTACCTGCACCTCGTACACCAAAGAGGTTGATATTCCTCTTCTCGGGAAGGTGTAGTTTTCTAGGGATATATTTTTCACTGCTATAGTGTTGTGAGTGAAAATATTCGAGAAGTTCCATCGCTTTAGAGCCTTTCTTTCCTTCTAAAAAGGAAATAATTTTTTAAATTGTACCGATTTTTGGTTAAAAAGTATTGAGGCTATCAGAAATTTTGGGTATAATTCGCGTTCCTAAATATATGTTAGGGGACAAATAGTCCTGTGTTTAGGCACCCGGCAATCGCTTGGCTAACGAGTTCTTTATAAGGTAAAAAAATGGAAAAAATCAGATTGAAGCTTAAAGCTTATGATCACAGAGTACTGGATAGATCTGTTGCTGCTATCGTTGATGCAGTTAAACGTACAGGTGCTGAGATTAGAGGGCCGATCCCAATGCCAACTAAACTTAAGCGTTACACTGTTCTTAAATCACCACACGTAAACAAAGATTCACGTGAGCAGTTTGAGATCAGAATTCACGGAAGAATGATTGATATCGTTTCAGCGACTTCAGAGACTGTAGATTCACTAATGAAGTTGGATCTTGCACCTGAAATCGAAGTAGAAATCAGATCAATGGACAAGTAAGAGGAGTAGAGCATGGAATTTATTATTGAAAAAATTGGTATGAGCAGAACTGTTGATGTACCAAGTGTTCCTGTAACACTTCTTAAGGTTGTTGATACAAAAGTATGTGAAGTAAGAGAAGACGGAAAAGCACTTGTAGCGTATAACTCTAGCAAAAAGCTTAACAAAAGTATCGAAGGCCAGCAGGCTAAGTACGGTGTGAGCAAAGAGTTTAACAAGTTCATGACGATCTCTGTAGCAGAAGGCACAGAAGCAGGTGAGCTTAACCCAGCAGCACTAGCTGAAGCAGCAGTAGTGAAAACTTCACTTGATTCAAAAGGTAGAGGTTTCTCTGGTGGTATGAAGCGTCACAACTTTGGTGGTGGACCAGCATCACACGGACACAGATTCGGTAGAAGAATCGGTTCAATCGGTATGTGTGAATGGCCAGGTCGTGTACAACCGGGACAGAAGATGCCAGGTCAGTACGGAAACGCAAAAGTAACAGTAAAAAATGAAGTGATCTCATTTGATGCAGAGAACGGAGTTTTAGTATTGAAAGGTTCAATCCCAGGAGCTAACGGTTCACGTGGATTGGTAAGGATAGTGAAATAATGAGTACAACAGTAATTAAAACAAGTGATTTACCACAGGCGTTTTTGGAAGTGCACCCGCACAACCTTTACCTTTACTGTAAAGCATATGCATCTGGTCTTAGAGCGAACACTGCGCAAACTAAGAACAGATCTGCCGTAAGCGGTGGTGGAAAGAAGCCATGGGCTCAAAAAGGTGGCGGACGTGCAAGAGCAGGTTCATTAAGATCTCCACTGTTTGTAGGTGGTGGAGTTGTATTTGGTCCAAGTACGAATAGAAACTACGACCAAAAAGTGAACAAAAAGCAGAAAAAACTTGCTTTGATGCATGCTATGGCAGAAATGGCTGCAAATGAAAAACTTTTTGTAGTTGACTCGGTAAACATCGAATCTGGTAAGACAAAAGATGCAGCAGCATTCGTAGATGGTCTTGGACAAAGAGATGTATTGGTAGTAAAAGAGATGATCGATGACAAAACATTCTTGGCATTCAGAAATCTTCAAAATGCTTACCTGATCGAAGCAAATGAACTTAACGGTTACCTTGCAGCAGCATACCACTCTATGGTGATCGAAAAAGCTGTATTTGATAAATTGACAAAAGAGGCTTAAGATGGCAGATATTACAGATATTAAAGCAATCATGTATACAGAGAAGACTTTGGGTCTTCAAGAAGACGGTGTCATCGTAGTACAGACAAGTCCTAGAATGACTAAGAACGGTCTTAAAGAAGTATTTAAAGAGTTCTTCGGGATCAACCCACTTAGAGTTAACTCTATGAGAGTAAACGGAAAAGTGAAGAGATTTAGAGGTGTTGAAGGAAAAAGAGCGGACCTTAAAAAGTTTTATGTGAAGCTTCCTGAAGATGCACAAATCGAAAGCCTAGCGGTATAAGGAGTAGAAGATGGCAATGAAAACCTATAGACCAATAACTCCAGCTAGAAGATGGATGACTAACCTTGACAGCAGTGACATTACTGCAAAGCCAAGCGTAAGAAGTCTACTTAAGAAGCTTCCTGCTCATGCTGGTAGAAACCACAACGGTAGAATCACTTCAAGACATAAAGAAGCTGGTGCGAAAAAACTTTACAGAATCATCGACTTTAAAAGAAACAAATTCGGTGTAGAGGGTACAGTAGCAACTGTTGAGTACGATCCGTACAGAAACTGTAGAATCTGTCTTGTAAACTATGCAGACGGTGAGAAAAGATATGTGCTTCAGCCAAAAGGGCTTAAAGTTGGTGATAAGATCATGTCAGCAGAGGCAGGACTTGACATCAAAACCGGTAACGCGATGAAATTGAAAGCGATCCCGGTTGGTACATTGGTACACAACATCGAGCTTAATCCTGCTCAGGGTGGTATCCTTGCAAGAAGTGCAGGTGCATACGCTCAGATCATGGGTAGAGACGGTAAATACGTTTCTCTAAGACTTCCATCCGGTGAGATGAGATATGTTCTTGGTGAGTGTATGGCTACAGTCGGTACGATCGGTAACGAAGAGATCGCTAACGAAGTAGTTGGTAAAGCGGGTAGAAGCAGACACAGAGGTATCAGACCACAAACAAGAGGTTCTGCAATGAACCCGATCGATCACCCACACGGTGGTGGTGAAGGTAAAACAAACTCTGGTCGTCACCCGGTATCTCCTTGGGGTATGCCAACGAAGGGTTACAAGACTCGTAAGAAAAAAGCTAGTGATAAACTTATCATTAGTAGAAGAAAAAAGTAAGGGGCTAAGAGATGGCAAGATCGACAAAAAAAGGTCCATTTATCGATGGTCACCTAATGAAAAAAGTGCTTAAAGCAAAAGAGGAAGGTTCAAACAAACCTATCAAAACTTGGTCAAGAAGATCAGTGATCTTCCCTGAGTTCATCGGACTCACGATCAATGTTCACAACGGTAGACAGTTTGTACCTGTATATGTAACTGAAAATCACGTTGGTTATAAACTAGGTGAATTTGCACCGACTAGAACATTCAAGGGCCACAAAGGTTCTGTACAGAAGAAGGTAGGTTAAGATGAGTAAAGCACTATTAAAATTCGTAAGAGTTTCACCTACAAAAGCGAGATTGATCGCTAGAGAAGTACAAGGAATGAACGCTGAAATGGCGCTTGCAGCACTAGAGTTTATGCCGAACAAGGCAGCAGGGATCATCTCTAAAGTGATCGCTTCAGCAGTAGCGAACGGTGAGTATGAGCCGGAAGAAGTAGTGATCACTTCATGTAGAGTAGACAAAGCAGCTGTGATGAAAAGATGGAGACCTAGAGCAAGAGGTACTGCAACTAGAATCATCAAGCCAACATCACACATTCTTGTAGAAGTTGGTCCAGCAACGAACGGAAAGGAAGCATAAGATGGGTCAAAAAGTTAATCCTATAGGTCTTAGACTTGGAATCAATAGAAACTGGGAATCAAGATGGTTCCCGGCAAAAGGAAGAGCAACAGACTTCATCGCTGAAGATCACAAGATCAGAAAATTCCTGAAAAAAGAGCTTTTCTATGCGGGTGTTTCCAACATCATCATCGAAAGAACAGCGAAGAAACTTAGAATCAATATCATCACTGCACGTCCTGGTATCATCATCGGTAAAAAAGGTGCGGATATCGAGAAGCTGAAAGCGACATTGACTAACATGCTGAAAAAAGATGTTGCGATCAATATCAAAGAAGAGAAGCGTCCACAAGCTTCAGCACAACTTGCTGCTGAAAACGTAGCGACTCAACTTGAGAGACGTGTAGCATTTAGACGTGCAATGAAAAAAGTGATCCAGGGTGCATTGAAGTCAGGTGCAAAAGGGATCAAGATCTCTGTAGCCGGTAGACTTGGTGGTGCTGAGATGGCAAGAACTGAGTGGTACCTAGAGGGTAGAGTGCCTCTACATACACTGAGAGCGAAGATCGATTACGGTTTTGCTGAAGCACACACTACATACGGAATCATTGGTATCAAAGTTTGGATCTTCAAAGGTGAAGTACTTCAAAAAGGTATCCAAGCTGAGCCAGCAGAAGAGAAAAAAGGTGGTAGAAGACCATCTAGAAGAAGAGGTGAATAATCATGTTGATGCCTAAAAGAACCAAATGGAGAAAGCAGCAAAAAGGTAGAAACCGCGGTAAGTCTTTCAGAGGTAACAAGATCGAGTTCGGTGACATCGCTATCAAAGCTGTAGAAGCAGGTAGAATCAACTCTAGACATATCGAAGCTTCTCGTATTACGATGACTAGACATATTAAGAGAACTGGTAAAACCTGGATTAGAGTTTTCCCTGACAAACCTTTGACAAAAAGACCACTAGAAGTGAGAATGGGTAAAGGTAAAGGTCCAGTTGAAGAGTGGGTAATGAACATTAAGCCTGGTAGAATTATCTTTGAAATGGCTGGTGTTGAAGAGACACTTGCAAGAGAAGCATTGACACTTGCAATCCATAAACTGCCGTTCAAGTGTAAAATTGTCGCTTTAAAGGATACAAATGAACTATACTGATTTGAAAGAAAAAAGCGAAGCAGAGCTTTTAGAGATGTTAAAAGAGAAGAAGCTTGAGCTTTTTACTCTTAAAGCGAAGCAAAGAACAATGCAACTTACGAACACAAGTGAGTTGAGAGTAGCGAAAAAAGATATCGCAAGAATCCAGACAGCATTGACTGCTGCGAGAGCGAAGTAAGGATCTGATATGCCAAAAAGACAAATAACAGGTACTGTGATCAAAAAGGCTGGAGAGAAGACTGCCACTCTACTCGTAGAGAGAAAAGTACTTCACCCAAGATATCACAAGACAGTAAAAAGATTTAAAAAATATCTTGTACATGACGAAAACAATGATGTCAACGTTGGTGATACTATCACTGCGATTGAGTGTAGACCACTCTCTAAGACAAAGTCATTTAGACTTCTTGAAATTGTGAAGAGAAGGGAAGTAGTATGATCCAAAGTTTTTCAAGATTGAATGTAGCGGATAACTCTGGTGCAAAAGAGATTATGTGTATTAAGGTACTTGGTGGATCGAAAAGAAGATACGCATCTGTAGGTGATGTGATCGTTGCTTCTGTAAAGAAAGCACTTCCAACAGGTAAGGTAAAAAAAGGAAAAGTTGTTAAAGCTGTGATCGTGAGAACACACAAAGAGATCCAGAGAGAGAACGGATCACTTATCAGATTTGATGACAACGCAGCAGTAATTATTGATGATAAAAAATCACCAATCGGTACGCGTATCTTCGGACCTGTAGCAAGAGAAACAAGATATGCAGGATTTATGAAGATCGTATCACTAGCACCGGAGGTATGGTAATGGCAACGAAGTTTAAAATCAAAAAAGGTGACCAGGTAATGGTGATCGCTGGTGATGACAAAGGTAAAACAGGAGAAGTTCTTCATGTGATGCCAAAGAAAGATGCAGTGATCGTTGCTGGTTGTAAAATGGCTAAAAAAGCTGTGAAACCTAGTGAGCAGAACAAAGAGGGTGGATTTGAAACAAAAGAGACGCCGATCCACATCTCAAATGTAAAAAAAGTAGAGGCATAATCCTATGAGTAGAATGAAGCAAAAGTACAATGACATCGTACCTGCACTACGTGAAGAGTGTGGGATCCAAAACACGATGCAGACTCCGAAGCTTGAGAAGATCATAATCTCTGTCGGTGCCGGTGAAGAGGGGAAAGACTCTAAACTGATCGAAAACATGAGAGAGACGATCTCATTGATCGCTGGTCAAAAAGCGGTAGTAGTAAATGCAAAAAAATCAGTTGCTGGTTTTAAAGCAAGAGAGGGTGCTCCATCTGGTATCAGAGTAACACTCAGAGGTGAGAATATGTACAACTTCTTTGATAAGTTGGTTTCAATCGCACTTCCAAGAGTAAAAGACTTCAGAGGTACACCTAGAAAAGGTTTTGATGGCAGAGGTAACTACAACTTCGGTCTTCAAGAGCAATTGATGTTCCCAGAAGTTGTATTTGACAAGATCATTAAAACACACGGTATGAACATTACGATCGTAACAAGCACTGAAGATGATAAAGAAGCATTCACGCTTTTAGAAAAGCTTGGTATGCCTTTCGCTAAAGGGAGAAACTAATGGCTAA
>JBEWPZ010000062.1:0-6772 GCA_047689535.1 Candidatus Sulfurovum kebritense
TCATTGGGAAATAAATCTGAGGATTTAGCTGTCTAAAATATTCAGGCCATTATAAATTTTATCTATTACCCCCCTCTCTAAATAAGTGGTTTGCTATAAAAAACAAATATCAATTGATTAAAATATAACCACTAAAAATAGTTTATTCTCTATGAGCTATATTATAATAGGGTATCATGAGTATGATTCATGATAGAATTTTTTTCATTCAACTCTCCCCTCCTTTTTTGAATACACCACTCTTCCCCCGAAGAGTGACCGGGGAGCATTCTTTATTCCTTCTTTTTTCTCTTGAAGCGATACTATTTGACCTTTTTCTCTGTAGAGGAAAAAGATTATTGATAACAACTATCATTTTAAGAAACTTTAAGAAGAATTCTATTATACTCCTCACCATAAAAGTGATAACTATTATCATTTATAGTAAGTTATAAAAGATTATAAGGAAATATTTTGGAAAAAATCACTGTAGCGTTGGCTGGGCAACCGAATGTAGGGAAATCATCTCTTATCAATGCCATCTCCAATGCAAAACTAAAAGTAGGAAACTTCTCAGGGGTCACGGTCGATAAAACAGAAATCATATTTACCATCTGTGATGATGTTTCCTGTGAAAACTATGAAACACATATCATAGATCTTCCCGGGGCCTATTCACTCACTGAGTATACGATAGAGGAGAAGGTCACCAAAAGTTTTTTACAGAGTGACGAGTATGATGTCATCGTCAATGTAGTAGACTCTACCAACCTGCAAAGGAATCTTCTCTTTACCACACAACTGCTTGAGACCGGTAAAAAGGTGATCGTCGCCTTGAATATGAGTGATGAAGCCAGAGAGGAAGGCATCGAGATAGATGAGAAACAACTCTCCAAGATCCTTGGTGTGCCGTGTATCAAAACAGCTGCATCTACTGGTGAAGGAATCGATAAACTCAAAGAGGCGATCGTTGAAGTCTATCATAAAAAAGAGACAACCGCCAAAGTAGTCTACTCTGACCCGATCGAAGAGGAGATCACACATATAGTCAACTTCCTGGAAGAGAAAAACTACAGATCAGAACTCTCCTATAGACACCTTGCTGTCAAACTGCTGCAAGAAGATGAAGAGGTCTATAAAAGTATGCATGATGAACCGATCTGGATAGAGATGCTTCCTATGGTCCGTGATGCCCTCGGTCACCTCTACCTGCATCACAATACAAAAGACCTCAAGGAGATCTTTGATGAAGAGCACTTTGCCTTTGCGAAAGGGGCAAAGATGGAGGTGATGTCAACCAAAAGTATGAAGGCAAGAAACTTCACACAGAAGATCGATAATCTGCTGATCAATAAGATCTTGGGCGTTCCCCTCTTCCTCTTCTTTATGTGGGTCCTTTTCCAGCTTACCTTTGAACTGGGTTCTATCCCGATGGACTATATCGATGCAGCATTTGGCTGGATGGGAGAGCAGGCCAAATCTATCCTCGGTGAAGGTCAGCTTGGCTCACTGGTGGCTGACGGTATGATCGCAGGTGTGGGTGCGGTCATTATGTTCCTGCCCAATATCGTCATTCTCTTTATCGGTATTGCACTGCTTGAGACAACCGGGTATATGAGTCGTGTGGCATTCCTGCTGGATGGGTTTTTCCATAAGTTCGGACTCCATGGGAAGAGCTTTATCCCGTTGGTTACCGGATTTGGATGTTCGGTACCTGCCTATATGGCTGCACGTACGCTTAAGAATGAAAAAGACAGGCTGATCACGCTCTTTATCATCGGATTTATGAGCTGTGGAGCGAGGCTTCCTATCTATGTACTCTTTGCCGGGGCATTCTTCGCTGAAGAGCAGGCAGGTAATATCCTCTTTATCATCTATATCTCCGGGGCACTCCTCGGATTGGTAATGGCTAAGATCCTGAAACTCTTTGTCTTCAAGGGAGAGGATGAGCCGTTTGTGATGGAGATGCCAAAGTACCGTGCTCCCTCATTTAAACTGATCTGGCATACCGTGTATGGTCAGGCGATGAGCTACCTCAAAAAAGCGGGGACCTATATCCTGGCTGCAGCCGTACTGATCTGGTTTGCGAGCAACTATCCGAAATATCCTGAGCTTGAACTCAGTTATCAGACCAAGATAGAGCAGTCAGTCAGTGAAGAGGAGCAGCATCAGCTTCAAAATGAACTCAATATGAAACTGCTTGAAAAAAGCTATCTGGGTATCATCGGTCATGCTTCAGAACCCTTCTTTGAGCCCTTAGGCTTTGACTGGCGTATGACGGTGGCACTGGAGACGGGGCTTGCGGCCAAAGAGGTCGTAGTCTCTACGCTCGGAGTACTCTATGCCCTGGGAGATGAAGTCGATGAAGGGAATGAAGGATTGATCAAAAAGATCCGGGATAACATTCCCTTTGCATCGGCCATTGCCTTTATCGTCTTTGTCATGATCTATCTGCCATGTCTGGCAGCCTCTATGGTCTTTGCCAAAGAGGCAGGAGGATGGAAGTATCTGGTCTACCTCTTCCTGATGACAACCACTACAGCCTGGATATTGAGCTTTATTGCCTACCATGTCACAAAACTGATCACGGGAGTATAAGATGATTTTAACCGAACTCAAAAAAGGACAAAGTGCTACGATCATAAAGATCAATGCAGACAGTGCACTGAAAGACCGTCTCAAATCAATGGGGATCAGCAGAGGGGAACGCCTTACAGTGCGAGGCTGTTCTCTGGCAAAACAGACGATAGAGATAGAGATCGAAGGAACACTGGTAGCACTCAGAGCCGAAGAGGCAAAAAAAATCGAAGTCGAAAAATAACTGAAATAAAACAGAACTAGGAAACAATAGATGAAAAAAATCGCAACACTTTCATTCATCACAGCAACGCTAATTATGGCAGATAATGGGAATCTCTCACAACCTCTTGATACTTTAACTTCGATCGAAAATAATAGTAGCGAGATGTTTGAGCCCTCTATGTTGATGCAGACACGTTACACGTATGATAAAAGAGAAGGAGAGCCCTCTCAGAATGATGTCGGTGTAAGACGTATAGAGCTAGGATTGAGAGCCAATGTCAATGAGTGGGTCAGTGGAAATTTTCTTTACATATTTGAGGATATAGGCAAAGATGGAGAGATCAACCTACTCGAAGAGGCCTATATCCGTATAGGAAACAGTGAAGAGACCCCCTTCTACCTGCAGGCAGGTAAAATGCTTTTGCCATTCGGTAAATTTGATTTTTATACAGCTAGAGAGCCTTATACGATCGATTTTGCAGAAACGATAAAGAATGCCGTGCTGGTTGGATATGAGCAAAACGGGCTCAATCTCAATGCCTACGCATTTATGGATAAAGATGATCTGGGTAGCAATGAACTCGACTATTTTGGTGCTACACTTGCGTATGAAAGATCCATTTCAGAAGTGGCGTTGTCGTCACAGTTGAGCTATATCAGCGATATAAGAAAAGCCGGTGGATTTAGTGATGCATTAAGCGGACTTGGGGTTTCAGGAGAGAAAACCGCTGCCTATGGCGTGGCACTTACTGCAAATATGGGGCAACTGGGAGTGATCGGAGAGTATATCACTGCAGGTGATGATATCGCCGGGCCAAATACGCAAGCGAGTATCTTGAATCTCGAAGCAGCATATGAGTTCCCATTTGCGACAACAGCACTCTCTTATATCAAAACAGATGAAGCAGAATTTGCAGGATTGCCTGAGAACGTGACAAGTTTCACCCTTTCAAGAGAGATCTATCAATATACAACATTGGCACTGGAGTATGCACTCATTGAAGGGTATGACGGGATCAAGCAGGACTCAGCAGTACTGCAGGTAGCATTTAGTTTTTAACGGTTCCGCACCAATGATCCTTTCATTGGAACCGATGGAGACGATGGGTTCATCCGGTAGATTCTAATAGAGAGTGTCAACCAAACCCGGATGAGGCTTTTTCTATCTGCTCTACTTTTGAAAATATCTCTCTCTTTTTGATATAATGCGCCATTGAACCAACACTGGGAGTATTATGAGCATTATTATTGCACTATTAGTTCTGTCTGTCCTGATCTTTTTTCATGAACTGGGCCACTTTACGGCTGCACGTTTGCTTGGCGTGAAGGTTGAAGTTTTCAGTATAGGCTTTGGGAAAAAACTCTTTGCTAAAAAGATCGGTGATACCGTCTGGAGTATCTCAGCTATACCATTAGGCGGCTATGTCAAAATGAAAGGACAAGATGACAGTGACCCGACGCAAGTAAGTTATGACAGTGACAGCTATACGACCAAAACCCCTTGGCAGCGTATCGTGATACTGCTTGCCGGTCCTTTTGCAAACTTTCTTACTGCCTTTTTCCTTTACTTTGGTGTATCACAGATCGGGACACACTTAAGCCCGGTGTTCAACTATGCCAAATATATGCCGGCAACCATCGGCAGTTTTGCCCCGGACTCCCCAGCCAAACTCGCAGGCCTGGATATCAACGATACGATAGTAGAAGTTAACCATATCAAGATAGAGGACTGGGAAGATGTCGGTGAAGCGATACAAACTACCAACCATACACTTTCGCTGACTGTTTTAAGAGACGGTGCACTGATGAACTTCGACTTCTCCCCGGTCATCAAGACTCAAAAAAACAAATTCGGTGAAGATATCGAGCGAAAACTGATCGGTGTAGGACCATTGGTCAATCAGGAGAAGTTACACTTTTCACTGATTGAAGGGCTAGAGTTTGCATGGAACGAGACGCTCTATGCATCCATGTTGATCTTCAAGAGTGTAGAAAAGCTTGTTACCGGGGCGATCGGTGCCGATAAACTCGGAGGTGTACTCACCATTGTCGATGTGACAGCCCAGGCAAGTAATGTAGGTATCGTTGCCCTCTTTCTCTTTACCGCACTGATCTCGGTAAACCTTGGCGTGCTCAACCTGCTTCCTATTCCTGCACTCGATGGCGGGCATATCATCTTTAATTTCTATGAGTGGCTACGGGGAAAAGCCCCCAGTGAAGCGGCCATGTACTATATGACCGTGACCGGTTGGGGACTGCTGCTCTCCCTGATGCTGCTCGGACTCTACAATGATATCAACAGGTTATTCGGATAATCTACCTGCAACTCACTGCAAATAACCACATAAACCTCTATTACCCTCGCTGCGAACCTAAAGCTTCGCAGCGTATACCCTCTCCTGTTTTCGCTTCCCGTGTATGTATCGCACAAACTGTAGTTTGTGGAAGAGAGAAAAATTTTT
Organism: Candidatus Sulfurovum kebritense; assembly: GCA_047689535.1. Taxonomy (GTDB): domain Bacteria; phylum Campylobacterota; class Campylobacteria; order Campylobacterales; family Sulfurovaceae; genus Sulfurovum; species Sulfurovum kebritense. The sequence goes on from JBEWPZ010000062.1 coordinate 5,244, forward strand.
CATCACTCACCTTTTAAATGCAATTTAGTTGCATTTAACTACTTCAATAGTATCATTCCCATACAGTTGCAAATAACTAATAGGAAAAAATAAAGATGGAAATTGACTTTAAAAAATCAAACGGTTTAGTTCCCGTAATCACACAGGAACATGGAACAAATGAAGTCTTGATGTTAGGGTATATGAATCAAGAAGCACTTGACCTCACTATAGAGACAAAAATTGTTCACTATTTTTCAAGAAGCAAAAACAGAATTTGGAAAAAAGGTGAAACAAGCGGGCATATCCAAAAACTCATCGATCTCAAAGTAGATTGTGACTTTGACACCATTCTGGTAACGGTTGAACAGGTAGGAGGTACTGCCTGCCATACAGGAGCAAAATCCTGCTTTTTCAGATCGTATCCGGATTCATCTGAAGGCGAATAATGAGAGAAACCACAAAAGATCTTTTGGCTAAATAGAGATGAATATCTGTTGCAGATTCGTCATGATATGGTTGTTACCGATGTCAATATACGCCCATCCGCATATTTTTGTTGATCTGAGTGCCAAGTATGATGCAAAACAGCAACGGCTTTATATACAATGGTTGATCGACGATGCCTCTTCTGAACTGATCAAACTCGATTACGATAGAAACCGGAATAACCGTTTCGAGCCACAAGAGGTAAAAAAGTTTCTGGATAGAGAAGAGGGGTATGCCATGCTTTTTTACAGAGGTGACTTTTTTCTCCACCCTAAACGCACCATCGAACATCTTGATGCAAAGATTGTCGATGGGCGCGTACTCATCACCTTTGAAACGGATTCAGCCGCGTCAAGCTTTGTAGATATCTGGGATGAGGAGTCCCTCTTCTCCTTTCATGTTAAAGATATTTTAGGGATGTCCGATATAAAAGAGAGCGAAGGTTATTTTGGTTCCCGGTTTGAATTAGAGGATCCCCTCAAATAAGCCCGATACTATACAATCAGGAAAGAGCCTGATCCCATCTTTTCCGATTCCCACATAATGAGACTGTGAAAGAACATAAAGGATAGGTGTTCGTCATTCTGAACTTGATTCAGAATCCCCCTGAATTTCACTGTTATTCGATACGACCCTGAATGACCGAAGAAAATGCCCTATACTACGACTTCTTTCATTCCCACGATTTTCATGGGAATGTCTATGAGAGTGTAGCAATTCACTAAATTTTAGCATATCGTATTGGAGTATGGATTAGCACGTGCAACGTGGGAAGTAAATAAACAACAAACAACAATATCGTTAAGTTGTCATTGTCATCAGACCCCTATTTTTTTAATACTGTATCGTGCTCCACCTCATGAGAGGCTGGAGTAAGGGGGATCGAGGAGAAGCCCATTTATTATCTTGACTATCATATCTGTACCATTTTGACTAGGTACAATATGTAGGACTATTGGCTGGTCCTATAATGTAACAATATATTCACATAGTTATTAATAAACTTGTGTGCCTCTTCGACATTTGTATTTACTGTTATAGTTGTTCCTAACATGTCATCA
>JBEWPZ010000063.1:0-6501 GCA_047689535.1 Candidatus Sulfurovum kebritense
GAGAATGCATCCACTGTCAGTGAAGCACTGGACAATGTCAGCGGGGTCACCCAGGAGATACAGGGAGGAAGAGCCGAGTCAACACTCTATATCAGAGGATTTGATGCAAGAAGAGTAGGGGTCTTTATCGATGGTGTACCGGTCTATGTGCCTTATGACGGGAACTTTGACTATGGTCGTTTTCTGACTACCGATATCGCAGAGATCGATGTCTCAAAGGGGTACTCCTCTGTTGCCTATGGTGCCAATACGATGGGCGGGGTGATCAATATCGTTTCCAAAAAACCTACCAAAGCGCTGGAAGGGTCACTCAGAAGCCATGTAGTGTTTGACAGTGACGTGAATTTCGCACGGCAGGTAAGTGCGCTCAATGTGGGGACACGGCAGGAGAACTACTATATCCAGTTGGGTGCGAACTATGCCAACCAGGACCATTTCAGGCTGAGTGATGATTTTGAGCCAACGGTATACCAGCCATCAGGCGATCGTCTGCGTTCTGAAACAGAGGACAAGAAGGTCAACCTGAAAGCAGGATATTTTATCGATGAGATGACAGAGTTAGCATTGGGATATATCAATCAAAAGGGGGAGAAACAGCAGCCGCCTGCGACGGATACGGACTACAGCAGAGAAAAGTACTGGGACTGGCCCTACTGGGACAAAGAGACCGTTTATCTCAATGGTCAGAAAATCTTCGATCATAGCTATCTGAAGGCAGTGCTCTACTATGACAAGTTTAAAAATTCTCTATACTCTTATGATAATGGGAACTATAACAGTTTCGATAAAAAGTATGCATTTAAGAGCAGATACGATGACTATAGCTATGGGGCACGACTCTCCTACGGAACGGAGATCGGTAAACACCTGATCACCCTGTCGGCGAACTATAAAACAGATCTGCACCGCGGATATGATATCAGCAAAACAGACTCGACATCCACGCTGACAGAGAAATATGAAGACAGTACCCTCTCATTCGGTATCGAGGATGTGTATAAAATTTCTTCACAAATGGAACTACTCGGTGGTATCAGTTATGACAGGAAAGAGGGAGAGTATGCCTATGATGAAGACTCTGCAATAGAGGGGATCCCGTTGGGGACACAAGACACTTTCAACCCTCAAGTCGCAGTGCTCTATAAACCGGACACCAGTACTCTCTTCAGAACAAGTGTTGCCAGAAAAACCTATCTTACCTCCATGAAAGACAGATACAGTAGAAGACTGGGCTCAGCAATTCCGAACCCGGATCTGAACTCTGAAAAATCAACGCACTATGAGCTCAGTTACCATAAAAACCTGCAACATACACAGATAGGGATTACCGGGTTCATTGCCCAGGTGGATGATGCGATCCAGAAAGTGATCATCGATGATAATGACACACCGGATGATACCAAAGATGACCTCTCGCAAAACCGGAATATCGGTGAGTTTCAACATCGTGGTATCGAGTTGGATATCAGCTATAAAAATGATACCTTTCAGGCAGGAGGGAACTATACCTATCTCTCTTTGGTAAACAGAAGTGATAACGATGCAAAACTGACAGAGGTACCGAGACATCAGCTTTTTGCCTATGTGCAAAAAGATCTGACGCCGGAGCTCTCACTCTATGGAAATGTCAAAATGCGAAAAGGGGCCTATGAACAAAAAATGGACGGCAGCTACGTGATCAACCCGACATTTACTACCCTGGATGCCAAAGTGGTCTATAGCCCGATAAAAGATCTTACGACCGAACTGGGTGTCAAGAACCTTACCGATCAATATTATGGCTATGACAGTGCATTCCCGATGCCGGGCAGAGAGTTCTTTGTGACAATGGAGTATAAGTTCTAATGAAAAAGATAGTTCTCTTTTTCTCACTGCTCCTTGCACTGCAGCTCCATGCGGAGACCATACCTCTGCGTGTTGCGGTGATCGGTGGCATCACCATGAGCGGGTTGTGGGAAGAGATCTCAGAGGCATTTGAAAAGAGATACGGGATACCAACAGAGCTGGTCGTCACGGGACCGAAAGGCATACTAAGCACTTACGCACAAAAGCATCCTGTCGACTTTATCACGATGCACTCCAGCGATACGATCTCGAACCTGGCATCGGGCGGGATGATCGAAGGGCTGACGCCGTGGATACACAATGCCCAGATGCTTCTCTCGGAGCAATCAAATCCTGCCAAAATCAGCGACAGCGACACCCTGGAGGCTGCGCTGAATAAAATTGTGGATTCCAACAGTACGTTTATGATACACCTGAGCGGCGGCACCTTTGAAGTCTTTCATCGTTTAAGAAGTGAATATGCATTTCATCCCAAAATCGTTATGACAGAAAAAAAACAGGGATTTTTGGAGGATGCGGTCTCCCATCAGGCCTATACGCTCTTTGGGGTGATCCCTTATCTGATGAAGAAACACTCCAATCCTGACATCAAAGGGTATATGATCGATGCGGAAGCACTGCACAGACCCTATCTGGCAGCGACAGGCACCATCGAAAGGATCGGGAAAGAACGCTACCGCAGTGCGAAGCTCCTGGTGCAGTTTTTAGTCTCATCCGAAGTGCAAACCCTTATCCGTGACTTTAGGCTGGAAGGGTTCCCTCAAGTCCCGGTCTTTTTCCCGCTGAAGATGAAGGAGGTATCGCGATGAGAAAGGCTACAGTCAAGCTTCTGTCTATGACAGTGGTGCTCTTCGGACTCCAGCTACATGCCAAAAGTATTGAAGATATGCTCAACAGGTCTGTCGCAGTACCTGACAAGATCGCTAAGATCTATGCTTCCAGTCCGATACTTCTCTACTCACTGATCGCCGTAGACAGAAGCAAGGTGGCCGGACTGAACTTTCCCTTTCAGCAGGGCGAAGCAGAGTACCTTGATAAGGAACTTGTGAATCTGCCCGTACTGGGAGGATGGTTCGGTCAGGGACGCACCCCAAACAGCGAAATGATCCTGGCAACGGCACCTGATCTTATACTGCTGTCTGACTTTCAAAAGAAAATGGGAGAGTCCAAGATCAAAGCAGCGTTGGGACATACGGAGATCCCGCTCTTCTACCTGAAGTCGAACACTCTGGAGGAGCTGGTCGAAACCTTTCCCTACCTGGGGAAGATCACCGGTAAAGAGGCAAGAGCGGAAAGACTCTATAACTATGGCCGGGATACATTAAAGCAGGCAAAAACAGTAGTCAATGCTGCTACCCGCAAGCCCAGGGTCTACTATGCCGAAGGGGTCGACGGGCTGCAGACAGAGTGTGAGGGCTCCTGGCATTCAGAACTGATCACACTGGCAGGTGGGGAGAATGTACATCACTGTACCGTCCAAAGTGCGTTTGGACAGCAACGTATCGGTTTTGAACAGCTGCTACAGTACAATCCCGAGATCATTCTGGTATTCAATAAAAACTTCTATCACCGCATCTATCAGGAGAAGAGATGGCAGTTTATCGATGCCGTGAAAGAGAAAAAGGTTTACTTCATCCCCAAAGGACCTTTCAGCTGGTTCGACAGGCCCCCTTCATTTATGAAACTCCTGGGGCTGAAGTGGCTGCTCTCTCTATTGCACCCTGAAGCCTACCATGTTGATATCAGAGAAGAGGCGAAAGATTTCTACCAACTTTTTCTGGGGTTGTCTTTGAACGATGCACAGCTTGACGAGATCATGGAGCCCGGGGTTGCATCGGATACCGGCGATCGTTGAGTGAAATATATTTTGAGAGGAATAGTATGGGAATAGAGAAAACAAATCTTTCAGAGGTGGATTTTTCCACGCTCTACAGCCGGCAAATGGTAAACTCTACGTTTCAGGGGAAAAGCGTAGCAGAGTGGGATGCAAAATCAAAAAATTATCTCGAATCAGCCAGAGAGAGTGACTATATAAACACACTGATGGAGAGGATCGATCTTACCGATGCGAAGACACTGCTCGATATAGGCTGCGGGCCGGGGACCCTCTCTCTCCCGCTGGCAAACAAGCTGGAGCGTGTGTTTGCCCTGGATTACTCCAGCGGGATGCTAAAGACGCTTGAAGAGGAGTGCCAAAGCGAAGGAGTGAAGAACATTACCACTTTTCATCGTTCATGGGAGGAGGAGTGGCGTGATATCCCTGAAGCTGATATCGTGATCGCCTCCAGGTCCGTAGAGGTCAACGATATAGAAAAGGCATTGAAGAAGATGATATCGAAAGCAAAACAGAGGGTCTATCTTACCTTCAAAGTCGGCGGAAGTTTCGTAGATGAGGAGATATTGGAGCAGATACAACGCAGGGTCATACCGAGACCCGACTATATCTATCTGGTCAATACCCTGCATCAGATGGGCATCTATGCCAACGTTGATTTTATCCGGGTCAGAAACAACAAATTCAGAAGCAGGGAGAGTGAAGGGTTTGTCAAGAAGGTGGAGTGGAGCCTCGGAGAGCTCAGTGCTTCTGAAGAGGAACAGCTGAAGCGCTATTTTCAAAATGTTTATCATTCTAAACAGGATCAGAGTTTTACGGAATGGGCGCTGCTCTCATGGGAGGTCACCCAGTGAAATCTATCTTTACTTCGTTAACATGTAAAACGTAAGAACAAAAAAGATCAAGACCAAGGACAAAATGGTTGTTGTCTGTGCAGGGTTGTATCTTGATTGAGTAGTAACCACTATTGAGGTAACAGCGGGGTAACAAACCTATTTTATAATTTTTCATCTTTAAAAGAAAGGATCAAAGATGAAAAAAATAGTTTTAAGTATGGTATTGGCAGGTTTTGGGCTTACTTCGGCAGCATTCGCAGAAGAAAACCAAACAAAAAGTCAATACTCGTACAAATATCAGAAACAGCAGAAAGAACAGGCTAAAAACCAGTATAAAAAGCAAAACCGATATAAGAATGAATACTCTTATCAAGGTATAAACCCAAATAGGGGAAGCATGCACACTCCTGCAATGAGAATGGGCGGTGGTCGTAACCGGTAGAAGAGCAAAATATTAATATAATTATATATATTTAATAGATATAATCATAGATAAATCAAATCAATATAGGAGGAAGAGATGAAAAAGTGGCGTTTGGATTTCAGGGTATGGCACTGGGTCCATGCAGTAGTGGTTCTCGGGTTACTTGGAACTGTATTCCTGAGAAAAACCTTTTTAAGCTGGAGGACGAACAGTGAACTACTTACTCAAAAGCTCTCCGAGATCAATCTGGAGATAAGCGCAGAGCAGGCAAAAGTACTCGCTAAGGCTATCCGTGCACCCATGTGGGAGTGGCACATACTCCTGGGATATGCTTTGGCAGCATTACTGCTCTGGAGGATTTTTCTCTTCTTTTCTGGGAGTGGAAAACAGAACTACCGAAACCTCAAAGAGGAAAACCTTCACAAAAAGATGGTCAAAATAGGGTACATCGTGATTTACGCTGTGCTTCTCTTTATGGCGGTCAGCGGATTGATGATCCATTTCTATGAAGCACTCGGTCTTACCAAAGATGCAGCCCATGATATCAAAGAGATACATGAACTCGTATATAATGCGATACTGATCTTCGTGCCGCTGCATATCATCGGTGTGGTAGTTGCAGAAAACCGGGATGAAAAAGGGATCATCTCAGAGATGATCCATGGCGGAGAAGTATCAAAAGAGAGCTAATTGCTCTCTTCTCACCTCCTACACGCTTCTCTCTTTTTTTAGCCCTAGGTACGTTAATACAATACTCCACCGATAAGTGGGTAGTTCTGTCCGATGACGAGGCTACTTACTCTTTTTGTAGGTCCCCATAAGAGTGGTTTGTGCGATGATGTGTCCTTGCATTGCTGCTTCAAGTTTTTCTTTAACAGGGTTACCAAGATCGGGAAATACTGTATCAAGAGCGTATAGCTTGTAGAAGTAGCGATGGCGTCCTATCGGTGGACATGGCCCTCCAAAACCCGTACGTTTCCAGTCGTTGATACCTTCCAAGGTTCCGGTAGGAAGATCTGAAGGGCGTGTACCCTCGCCTGACACATTTGAAAAGTTTCAATCAATTTTAGATCATGATTTACAAATATACTTTTCTAGAAAACTTCATAAAGATATTAAAGTTAAATATGAACTATTAAGACGATCACCTACACGGTCTGGTATGGCGTATCCTAAATTTTATGCTTGGGTTAAAATTTATGAAGATAAGAATTTGATTGACTCTGGTGCCGTAAGAGTTGCAGCAATTGAAAAATAAAGATAGATGTGACTAATTATGTGTCAAAAAAAGAGATTATGACAAACCCAACAATGCTAGATACAATTTTCCCATCAAGCCTATGTGATATAATTAAAAATAATATTAGGGAATAAATTGGTTGCGGGAGAAGGATTTGAACCAACGACCTTCGGGTTATGAGCCCGACGAGCTACCGAACTGCTCTATCCCGCGACAGTTAAAAAAATAAGGAAAATAGATCCTCAGTGGATGGGGTAGAGGGATTCGAACCCCCGAATATCGGCACCAGAAACCGAGGCCTTACCGCTTGGCGATACCCCAA
>JBEWPZ010000004.1:0-94980 GCA_047689535.1 Candidatus Sulfurovum kebritense
CTTTCAAAAACTTCACATTCACTTCAAATTTATTCGCTTTACTGTTGCTATTTAGCATTTATTGATCTTATATCGTTATAATCATTACAGTTATAGTGATAAAAAGGAGTAATGCGATGGCAAGTGTACTGATACCATTGGCAGAAGGATTTGAAGAGCTTGAGGCGGTTGCACTGATCGATGTGATGCGTCGAGGAGGGATCGATGTCCGTATCGCCTATATCGGTGATTCATCGCTTGTCCTGGGTGCAAACGGGATCACACTGGAGGCAGATAACGCGATCGACAGTATCAAAGCGGATGAGTTTGACATGATGGTCCTCCCCGGCGGATGGGACGGTACCTATGGATTGGCGGAGAATGAAACAGTGATCTCTCTGCTGCAGCGCTTTAAATCAGAGAAAACCGTAGGAGCGATGTGTGCTGCACCCTATGTCCTGAAAAAGGCAGGGGTACTGGGAAATGACTATACCTGTTATCCCGGAGCGAAAGAGGAGATCGATCACCCGGGATACAGAGAGGACAGTAAAGTGGTCGTTGACGGTAACGTGATGACTTCTCAGGGACCGGGAACCGCTGTCTGTTTCGGGCTTGCAATTCTTGAGAAGTTAGTAGGGGTTGAAACCATGCAGACGGTAAAAGCGGGGATGTTGTTGGATTATTGTTGAAGTGTGACGTGATTTAAAGGAGATTTACCTAAAATACGCACGAACTAATAGAAAGGTAGATGATGTCAGAAGAGCCGAAAAATATGCCAAAGTATACCCATTTACACCTCCATACCGAATACTCGTTGCTTGATGGAGCCAACAAGATCAAAGCGTTGGCGAAAAAGGTGAAAGCGCTCGGAATGGACTCTGTGGCGATGACCGATCACGGAAATATGTTCGGAACGATCGACTTCTATAACACGATGAGAAATGAGGGGATCAAGCCGATCATCGGGATGGAGGCCTATGTCCACAATCAGCCCGATATCGGAGACAAGAGTATCCGTCAGCGTTTTCACCTTTGTCTCTATGCCAAAAATGATGTGGGGTATAAGAACCTGATGTATCTGAGTTCCCAGGCGTACCTGAACGGGTTTTACTACTATCCCCGTATCAACTGGGATATGCTCAAAGAGCACTCCGAAGGCCTTGTCTGTACCTCTGCCTGTCTTCAGGGGGAAGTAAACTGGCAGCTCAATCTCTCTGAACGGAACAGGAAGTTCGGTGCCAAAGGATACGAAGAGGCGAAACGCGTAGCGCTCAAATATAAAGAGGTTTTCGGTGAGGACTACTATCTGGAGATCATGAGACACGGTATTGGTGACCAGTACAATATCGACAAACAGATCCTGCAGCTCTCACAGGAGACGGGTATCAAAGTCGTAGCTACCAACGATACACACTATACCAACCCGGAAGATGCAGATGCACACGAAGCCTTTATGTGTATCGCAATGAACAAACTCTATGATGACCCCAACCGTATGCGCCACTCGGTACATGAGTTCTATGTCAAGTCCCCTGAAGAGATGGCAAAGCTTTTTGCCGATATCCCCGAAGCGCTTGAGGCGACACAGGAGATCGCCGAGAAGTGTAATCTGGAGATCAAACTGGGTAACCCGACACCGCCGAACTTCAAATTTGCCAGAGAGAAAGCGGCATTGATCGGTCTGGAACTGCCTGAACCGGATGAAGAGTACTCTCTTGCCAATGATACGGCACTCTTTATCGAAGAGTCCAGACGGGGGCTGGAAGAGCGCCTGAAGATCGTTGACCCCTCCAAGCACCAGGAGTACCGCGACAGGCTGCAGACAGAGATAGATATCATCACCAGTATGAAGTTCCCCGGCTATATGCTGATCGTATGGGAGTTTGTGGATGCTGCCAAACAGATGGGGATACCGGTCGGTCCGGGGCGTGGGTCTGCGGCAGGATCTCTGGTCGCCTATGCACTGCGTATCACCGATATCGATCCGATGCCTTACGGCTTGCTCTTTGAGCGTTTCCTGAACCCGGAACGTGTATCGATGCCGGATATCGATATGGACTTCTGTCAGGCCCGCCGCCAGGAGATACTTGACTATGTGATCGAAAAATACGGCCGGGTGAACGTGGCGCAGATCATTACCTTCGGTAAGCTCCTTGCCAAAGGGGTGATCCGTGATGTTGCGCGGGTACTGGATATGCCTTACTCCAAGGCGGATGCGATGGCAAAACTGATCCCTGATGAGCTTGGGATAGACCTGAAGAACTCCTATGAAAAAGAGCCTAAGATCAAGGAACTGCTTGAGAGTGATCCTCTGGCGGCACGTACGTGGAAGTACGCGCTGGCGCTGGAAGGGCTGAACCGTAATGCCGGTACGCACGCAGCCGGTGTTGTGATCTCCAATGAACCGCTCTGGAAGAAGACACCGCTCTTTAAACCTTCGGGACTCGATACGCTTGCAACACAATACAGCGGTAAGTATGTCGAGGATGTAGACCTGATCAAGTTCGACTTCCTTGGACTGAAAACACTGACTGTCGTTGAAGAGGCCAATAAACTGGTAGAGAAGCGATATGGAAAGCGTATCGACTTTGTCCATGAAAATATCAATGATAGAGGTGTCTATGACTATATCTCCACCGGTGAAACATTGGGGCTCTTCCAGATCGAATCGGCGGGAATGCAGGACCTTGCCAAGAAGCTTAAGCCGTCAGGATTTGAAGATGTCATTGCGATGCTGGCACTCTATCGTCCCGGTCCAATGGAGTCCGGGATGCTTGATGATTTCGTAGAGCGTAAACACGGACGTGCGGAGATCACTTATATGTTCCCTGAGCTCGAACCGATCCTTAAGCCGACCTACGGGGTGATCGTCTACCAGGAACAGGTCATGCAGATCGTACAGACGATCGGTGGTTTCAGCCTCGGCGGTGCAGACCTTGTCCGTCGTGCCATGGGAAAAAAGATTAAAGAGGAGATGGACAAACTGAAGCTACAGTTTGCGAATGGAGCCGAGAAAAAAGGGTTTAACCGGTCTAAAGCGGAAGAACTCTTCGACCTGATCGTAAAGTTTGCCGGATACGGGTTCAATAAATCACACTCTGCAGCCTACGCAATGATCACCTACTATACCTCATTTTTGAAACACTATTACCCTACAGAGTTCATGGCGGCGATTCTGACACTGGAGAAGAACAATACCGACAAGGTAGTGAAGTATGTCGATGAGTTGAAGCGTATGGATATCGACCTTTTGCCACCGGATGTGAATATCTCCGGACTCGTTTTCGAAGCGAAAGAGCTAGAGGGTAGAGAAGTTGTCATGTTCGGTATGGGAGCGATCAAAGGTGCGGGAGACATCGCGATCAAGTCGATATTGGAAGCGCGTAAAGAGGGAGAGTTCAAGGACCTGAGCGATTTTGTTTCCAGGATCGATTCCAGCAAGGTAAATAAAAAGGTCATTGAGTCATTGATCAAAGCCGGGGCATTTGACTGTTTTGGCTACTCCCGCCATGCGATGCTCTCCCAGGTAGAGGATATCATCGAGGCTGCAAAGAAGTCAGCCGATGCGAAAAAAATGGCAGAAAACTCACTTTTTGGTGATGGAGAGGAGATGACTGCCGTTACATTGTCACTTTCGGATATGCCTGAGTTTGAGCCTTTGGAGATACTGGAAATGGAGAAGGCTTCTCTAGGATTTTATGTATCCGGCCACCCTCTGGACAAGTTCCGTGAGACGCTGGATGGTATCAACTATACGTTAAGTTCCGAGATTGATGATCTTGCTGACGGATCGCAGGCACTCTTTATCGGAAAGATCGAGGAGATCACGGAAAAGATCAGCAAAAAAGGCAATAAGTTCGGCATCGCCAATATCATGGACCTGCATGGGAATATCGAACTGATGCTCTTTGAAAACCGTCTTAAAGAGCTTGAAGAGGATTTTGATATCACCAAACCGATCGCCTTCAAGGTCAAGATCACCAAGGATGGTGACTTTACCCGTATGAATATTCTCAAGATCGAATCACTTAAAGATGCAAAAAAAGAGAAGGTGAAAGTGAAAAAAGAGGAGAAGCATGTGGAAGAACCGGATCAACCACCGCTTATTCTCTCTCTTAATCTTATGCCGGATCCTAAGATCGCTGAAGAACTCATGTGTTTGGCTGAGAAGTATCCGGGGAAACGACCGCTTGAACTCCATATCAAATCCAAGCTTGCTGATGTGGTCATTGAAAGCAAGATCAAGGTAAGTGAACTTATCCTCGAAGAGGCCAAAGAGTTAGGAGTTTACCTGGAAGAATCATTAGTTGTCGAGGAGACTGCTTAAGGAAAAGGTGAGAGTAGAATGTGTGGCTAATGCTACACATTAGTTTGCGACATTCAAAGAACAAAACAGGAGAAACAATATGTGGTGGAAATCTATATTTTTGATCTTTTTACTTACTTTCAGTGAGGCGCAAAGTGTCCCGAAGATGCTGCATGCACATAGCGTTGAGGTAAATCATCAAGCGATGGATGGGACTATAAAAAAGGTCAGGGTTGCAAGAGACTCCGACTTGAGGTGCAGAGAAGTACCTTTTGACGGCAAGACTTTTTGGAGCAGTGATTACCCTGTGGAAACAGTCCCCGAATTTTGTACCAAGCGTTTTATTACCGCCGCAGGTAGGCTCTCTCCGATGAAGATGCACGAGAAGATCGATACGTATGGTGAACTTGAGGTGCTGGAGTTTCTTGAAGAGCTTCAGGAAGATCCCACGATGCTTTTTGTAGACAGCCGTAAAGCGGGGTGGTACAAAGCACGAACGATTCCTGGGGCGGTCAATATCCCCTTTATCTACTTTACTGAGTCTGGAAAGTGGGAAAAAGAGAAGCAGGAGGCTTTTGCACTTTTGGGTATCAAAACAACAAAAAAGGGGCCTGACTTCTCAGAAGCCAAAACAGTGCTTTTTTTCTGTAACGGTGTGTGGTGCAGGCAGTCTCCCCAGATGATCGAGGCACTGCTTGCGATGGGATATCCTCCGGAAAAGATGAAGTGGTACCGTGGCGGGCTGCAAAGCTGGCTGAACGTGGGTATGACCTCTATCATCCCTTCAGAGTAGAGAAAAGAGGCATGGGATGAATATACTTGCACTTATCGTACTTGCGGTAGCACTCTCCCTTGCCGTGAATCTACTGCTGAAGCGTTTTGATATCTCTACGATCGTTGGATATATCTTTACCGGTTTTATCATTGTAACTTTTTTTGACTACGCAAAGATCGATCAGCAGATCTTGGCTGAACTTGCCGAGTTCGGGGTGGTCTTTTTGATGTTTACCATCGGTTTGGAGTTCTCTCTGACCCACATGAAGCGTATGAAACAGGAAGTATTTGTTTTCGGGATACTTCAGGTAACGCTCACTGCACTTCTCTTTACCTATCTGAGTATCACCCTGTTTGATATGGAGATAAAGAGTGCACTGGTGGTAGGAATGGCACTTTCACTCTCCTCTACAGCGATCGTACTTACCACCCTTAATGCCAATGGTGACATCCACCGGCCCTATGGAAGATATGCATTGGGAATCCTCCTTTTTCAGGATGTTGCAGTCATCCCTATTTTGCTTATGGTGTCATTTCTGGCAAAACCTTCCGATTCGGTATCCGATATTGTTCTGGAGACACTCTTCTCCGGATTTTTTGTGATCTTTACCCTGTTTGTTCTGGGAAAATATGCAACAAGCAAGTTCTTGGGATATGTGGTAGACAGCAAAAAAGAGGAGCTCTTTATCCTGGCAATACTGCTGATCGTCCTCTCGGCATCACTGCTGGCACACGCCTTCGGGTTCTCTTATTCACTGGGTGCATTTATTGCGGGAATGTTGATCTCAGAGAGTAAGTATAAACATCAGATCGAAGCAGACCTTGTCCCTTTCAGGGATATCCTGCTAGGACTTTTCTTTATCACGGTAGGGCTTCAGATCAATCTGGAAGTAGTCAAGGAGTATTTTTTTGTTATTGCCGGGTTGACTGTAGCGATCCTCCTTCTCAAAGCGATCATTATTTTTGCGATCACCGTGATATTCTCATTTCCGAAGCGTGCCTTTAAGACCGCTTTGGCACTGGCACAGGTAGGAGAGTTTTCCTTTGCAGTCTTTGCCCTGGCCAAGTCTTATGCACTTGTAGACAATGAAGTGCTGCAGATACTGATCTCCGTCATTGTGGTCTCTTTGGTCTTTACTTCATTGGCAGTCAAACATGTCAGGGCTTTTACCAACCTCTTTTACCAAAAACCGACTGAAGCGATGCGGGAACCAATATGCTCATCATGTATCGAACATCATATTTTGGTGTGTGGTTATTCACTGCTGGGGCAGCGTATCGTAGAGGAGCTTAAATCTCAGGATATCACCTATGTAGCGATCGAACATGACAGAAGCCTGGTGGAGTTGGGGCAACAAAGAGGGGACAGTGTCTTTTTTGGAAATGCAGCCTCGAAAACACTCTTGAACGCTTTGGATGTGAAAGATGCAATCGCTGTGATTATTGCAATAGATAACGATGAGAAGATTCGTTTGATCTGTGAGGCTATACATAGTATTGATGAGCGGATCGATATCATTCTCAAAGTCTCTGACCGCAGGCAGATAGAGGAGCTTTCAGACCTGCCTATCAAAGGTTTCATCAACCAGAATGAAAAGGTGGCAAAACTGCTGGTTGATCAGGCACTTAAGTGTGATATGGCTTAATTGGCTATAATGCCGTTTTTAATGAAGTGATGAGTAGGTTGGGATTGTGATCACAGTAAAACAGTTATATATATTCGCAGTTGTGGTATTCACTACGATACTATTATATCTCTATGTAGATAGAGAGGTTGCTGTATACTTTTATGCCTTAGATAGAAGTGATCCGGTGAGAGTGTTCTTTAAGTTCGTTACAAAGTTTGGTCAGAGTGAATGGTTCTTGATCCCTTCGTTTTTATTGTATGTGTGGTTCAGACAGAGAAAAGCGCTGCTGAATGCGAAAAAAGCGCTCTATATCTTTATGACCAATGTGGTTGCGGGTCTGGGGGTATGGCTCTTCAAGATACCGTTTGGACGTATGCGGCCCGAACTCTACCTTGAAGAGAACCTTTATGGTTTTCAGTGGTTTGAAGTCACAGCCAAATATGTCTCTTTCCCTTCCGGTCATACCATTACGGCTATATCAAGTGCGGTTGCCTTCAGTTTGTTATTCCCCAAATGGAAATATCCTATTTTGATAGGAGGGGCTTTGGTTGCGTTTAGTAGAGTAGCAGTTACGGCGCACTATCTGAGTGATGTGCTCTTTGCTTCTTTTTTGGGTACATTGGTTGCCTATTATCTCTATCACTATTACTTTATAGAGCGTAAACAGAGTTGATAGGCGGATTTCAATAATAGTTCAGATGTTGAAGTGGAAAAATAAATATAACCTATTTTAATTTTTAATATTAATTAAGCTAACATAAGTGTTGTAAATGAAGGAAGTTTGATCTATGGTAATGAAAAAAATAGTGTTGATAGCTGTTTTGGCGTTTACATCACTACATGCTAAAAATAACAATATTGAAAGAGTGGGAGACTGGGTACAGATATTGATCCCCCTGTCAGCATATGGTACAACACTGTATCTCGATGATGAAGAAGGGGAGATAGAGTTTTACAAATCTTTCTTTTCCACTTTTGGTACAACACATCTGCTTAAGCGTACCGTGAGAAAGGAAAGACCGAACCACAGTGATAACAGATCATTCCCATCAGGTCATACTTCTGCATCGTTTCAGGGAGCAACCTTCATACACCGAAGATATGGGATCAAGTATGCCATACCGGCCTATCTGGGAGCAACGTTTGTCGGTTACAGCCGTATTTATGCGGATAAACATGATCTGGCAGATGTGATTGCCGGTGCGGTTATCGGCAGCTGTTTTTCCTACTATTTTACGACACCTTATAAGTTTGACGGTGTTGAGGTGCGACCTACAGTCTATAGTTCAGAGAGTTCCGGACATCATCTGTTCGGTTTCAAAATGCGTTGGTAATTCATTGAAAAGGAGAAAATGATGAAAATGAAATTGATGGTTGCAGCACTGGCTGCGAGTAGTACGCTCCATGCGTATGAGTATAGTGTAGAGTTCTTTAGTGGGCTTATTGCCAATATGAATGAAGATGTGACCTATAAAGCAAGTGACGGGACAACCCTTGAGATGAAAGATGCCGCGTTGTCAACCAAGCCGTTTACCGTCCCATTCTATTATGGATTAAGAGTCTCTGTATGGGATGAGGATGACAGTGCTTGGGAGTTTGAACATACACATCAGAAACTCTATATGGATGATAAAGATCTGATCGCTCCTCTTGAGCACTGGGAGATGACAGACGGTTTCAACTTTTTCTTTGTGAACAAAGCATGGAAAATAGATGAGTATATGGAAGGTTTGAGGGTGAGGGTAGGTGCCGGTCTGGTGATCACACACCCGGACATTACTTATGATGGAGAGCACTATCATGGAAACGGGCACGGTGCGATCACGTATGGCGGAGGATATGATCTCTCCGGGTATGTTTGGCAGGCAGGTCTTCAGAAGGTATTTGACATTACGGAAAATTGGTATATTACTACGGAGGGTAGAGTGACGTATGCCGGTGCATGGGCAGAAGATGAGAGCGGCGGTATTTCAGACCTGCAGAACAGAGCATTCCATTTTAACTTTGGTGTAGGATACAACTTTTAATACGCGATAAAGATATCTTTGATCAAAAGGCGGATAGATGCCTTTTGATTTCAGAGTAATTGGCTCTGATTATTTTTCTGAAAATGATTTCAAAATGTTACATATTGACATAAAAATAGTGAATAAAGTCAGCACATCACTCTAAATTCAGGATGCTTCTTTTCAATTCCTGCTCTCTTGGTCTCCCATTTCACCCAATTATTGTGTAGTATAGAAACATTTTTGGCGGATAACTTTTTGATAACTAAGAGTTTCATTCTCCTTATACAGAATTAGTGCTACACTTATTCCACTAAAAATAAAAAAGTAAGGAACAATTATGGCAAAAATTATTTGGTCAAAAATTGATGAAGCTCCGGCTTTGGCAACGTATTCATTTTTCCCAATGGCATCTAAATTCTGTGCTGCGGGTGGTGTAGAACTTGAGCAAAGAGATATCTCACTTGCTGGGCGTGTACTGGCAGCGATGGGACTAGCTGAAGATGAACTTTCAAAGCTAGGTGAAGTTGTACTTCAGCCTGAAGGTAACATTATCAAGCTACCAAACATTTCAGCATCTGTTGGACAGCTTAAAGAGTGTATTGCTGAACTTCAAGGTCAAGGGTATGATATCCCTAACTATCCTGAAAATCCGGCAAATGATGAAGAGAAAGCGCTTCAGGCAAAATATAGCACATGTCTTGGTTCAGCGGTTAACCCGGTACTGAGAGAAGGTAACTCGGACAGACGTGCAGCAAAAGCCGTAAAGAACTTTGCAAAGAACAATCCACATAGATTGAAGCCTTATGCTGAAGATTCTAAAGCATATGTAGCACATATGGGTGGTAATGGAGATTTCTACGGAAACGAGAAGTCTATCACTATGGATAAAGGTCAAAAAGTTACGATCGCGCTTAACGGTAATGAGTTAGCGACTATCGATGCACTTGACGGTGAAGTACTTGACGGTACATTCATGTCTGTAAAAGCACTCAGAGAGTTCTATAGAAAAACGATCGAAGATGCGAAAGCAAAAGGTGTGCTTTGGTCACTACACCTTAAAGCAACAATGATGAAGATCTCTGACCCGATCATGTTCGGTCACGGATTTGAAATCTTCTTTGAAGATGTATTCAAGAAATATGCAGATACATTTGCAGAGCTTGGTGTGAACCCTAACCTTGGTATGTCCGACCTTGAGAAAAAGATCGCCGGTCATGCACAAGAAGCTGAGATCAAAGCTGCATTCCAAGCAGTTGTAGATAGTGACAGCCCAAAAATCGCAATGGTTGACTCTGATAAAGGCCAAACTAACTTCAATGCTTCAAATGATGTGATCATCGATGCTTCTATGCCGGTAGTTGTACGTGAAGGTGGTAAGCAGTGGGATAGAAACGGTGATGCTGTTGAGACTGTTGCAGTGATCCCTGACAGTACTTATGCAATGTTCCACCAAGAGATGGTAGCTGACTGTGTGAAAAACGGTCAATACGATGTAACGACGATGGGTAGTATGCAAAACGTTGGTCTTATGGCGCAAAAAGCAGAAGAGTACGGTTCTCACCCGACTACATTTGAGCTTACTGAAGCAGGTACCGTGACTGTAACGGCTGAAGACGGTACAGAGCTTATGAGCTTTGAGTGTGAAGCTGGGGATATCTGGAGAATGTCAAGAGCAAAAGACATCCCGATCAAAGACTGGATCAGACTTGCATTTGAGAGAGGTCAGATCGAACAGATTCCTGTCGTATTCTGGTTGGATGAGAACAGAGCGCACGATGCGCAAATGATCGCAAAAGTGAAAAAATATATGCCGGAGTTCAACACTGATGGTCTAGAAATTCACATTATGGATATCGCATCTGCAACAAGATTTACCAATGAGAGAATCAGAGCAGGTAAAGATACGATCGCTGTTACAGGTAACGTGCTTAGAGACCACTTGACAGATATGTACCCGATCTTGGAGCTTGGAACATCAGCGAAGATGCTTTCTATCGTTCCATTGCTTGCGGGTGGTGGTCTATTTGAAACAGGTGCAGGTGGTTCAGCGCCTAAACATGTTGATCAATTCCTTGAAGAGGGTCACCTCAGATGGGATTCACTTGGTGAGTTCTTGGCACTTGCAGAGTCACTAAGATACATTGAGCAGAAGCATCCGGATGCAAACCTTGCGGCTGTAACAGCAGCACTTGATGTAGCGAACCAGGGTTACCTAGACAACAACAAAGCTCCATCAAGAAAATGTGGTGAGCCGGATAACAAAGCATCTCACTTCTATGTGGCACAATACTGGGCAGAGGCACTTGCAGCTTCAGACAATGCTGATCTAGCTGCAAAATTTGCTCCGGTAGCAAAAGCGCTTAAAGAGAATGAAGCAAAAATTATCGAAGAACTGCTTTCTGTAGAAGGTAAAGCACAAGATATCGGTGGATATTACCACCCGGATGATGCGAAAGCTGATGTAGCGATGAGACCGTCTGCAACGCTTAACAGCATTATCGATGCTATCTAATTTGTTTCTATTTTAGACAGTATACGCACTGCATCAAACTTGATGCAGTGTCTCTTACCAAAATCTCCCAACATTTTGGTATACTAATCTTCTCAGATATTTCTGACAATAACATAGGGTAGTCGACTTTAGAGGGCACACGCAAGACCAGGCAACTTTCACAACATCTCTGGCTTTTTCTTAGGCTAGGCACTTACTCGTAGGACTAGCTATCGCTAATTCAAGAGTCAGTAACGACACATAAGGGAAAGGGAGAGATGCCCGAAGGGTGAATAAGAAAAACGTAATCTTTCACAAGATGCTTACTTCATCTTAGCTAAGGCTAGGATTTGAAAGCCTCTTGCAAGATCTTACATTTTTCTTATCCATTGTGAAGGTTTCCTGGTCTTGCATGTGCCCTATAGCATTGCAAAACATTATTGATGATCTTACGGGCACAAACGCCCTAAAATGATGAGTTATGTTTTGCTAAAGAGTCACCCTATGAATCTCACAAAAAAGGATTCAAATGGCTAAAGGTAAAAAAGTAACAGTTGTTGGTACGGGGAACTTTGGGTCAACCGTTGCATTTATTTTGGCAATGAACGGTTCTTGTCACAATGTTGTATTGCGTGGTAGGGACTATAACAAGGCGAAAGGCAAAGCACTGGATATGTCTCAGGCTGCAAATGCAGCACGTCAGCACACTATCGTAAAAGCGGCAAAAGGCCCTGAGGATATGGCTGATTCGGATATCGTTGTGATCACAGCAGGTGCCCCTAGAACACCAGGGATGAGCAGGGACGACCTCTTGACAATGAATGCGGATATTGTCAAAAAGTATTCACATGAGATCCGGGAGCATGCCCCTGAATCTATCGTAGTTGTCGTATCAAACCCACTGGACGTGATGACCTATGTCGCACTGAAAGAGACCGGTTTCCCAAAAGAGAGAGTACTTGGGATGGCAGGTATCTTGGATGCAGCACGTATGGCACATTTCATCTATGAAAAGCTTGAGTATGGGGCGGGACAGATCCGTGCGACGGTTATGGGTGGACATGGTGACACAATGGTCCCTCTCCCTAAGTTTACAACTGTTGCAGGTGTGCCTATCGAAGATCTGTTGGACGCAGAACAGATCGGTGAGATCGTACAGAAGACAAGAACGGGTGGAGCGGAGATAGTCAATCTTCTTGGTGACGGTTCGGCCTATTATGCACCGGCGAAATCAACAGCGATCATGGTCGAAGCGATCCTTAGAGATACCAACCAGATCCATTCATGTGCGACCATGCTTGATAATGATTATGGGTATTCCGGTATTGTCTCAGGGGTTCCTGTCATGATCGGTGCAGGTGGTGCAGAAGAGGTGATCAAGATGACACTGAAGCCACTTCAGCAAGAGCGTTTTGCCAAATCAGTAGCTGCGGTACAGGAGATGGTGGATAAGCTTTATGAACTAAAATTCTTTGATAAAGAGGCGTAGTGTGAGAGGCCGTAAAGTAGGAATTGTAGGAGCTGGAGCAGTAGGTGCAACTGCCGCATACTCATTAGTAATGATGGGCAGTTGTGAAGAGATCATTCTTTTTGATATCGCTGAAGGTGTAGCAGAAGGAAAAGCGATCGATATGGGGCAGGCGGCACACTACTCCCCGAAAGGTACGAAGGTCACTGCAGCGAAGAGCGCCTCAGACATCAAGGATTGTGATATTGTAGTGATCACAGCCGGCGTACCGAGAAAAGGTGAGATGACCAGAGCGGATCTTTTGATGATCAATGCGAAGATCATGAAAGATGTGGTTGATGATGTGGCTAAGAACTCTCCAGATGCGATCATCATCTGTGTCTCCAACCCACTGGATGTGATGACCTATGTGATACACAAAATGACAGGTTGGGAGCGTAACCGTATCATAGGGATGGCCGGTGCATTGGATGGTGCGAGAATGGCCTATCAGATCTACCAGAGACTTGGATACGGAATGACACAGACCGGTGACCTTGTGATCGGTGATCACGGTCAGAATATGATACCACTGCCACAGAAAGTACAAGTGGGATCAGTCAATGCTTCAGAGCTTTTAAGCAAAGAAGAGATGGAACAGATCATCGAACGTACCAAGAACGGCGGTGCGGAGATCGTCAAGCATCTCGGTACCTCCGGTTATTATGGTCCGGGGCGTGCTGTAGCACATATGGTTGACGGGATACTTTCCGATTCACGTATCGTTGTCTCTTCTTCTGTTTTATTGCAGGGAGAGTACGGCTATAGCGATGTGACAGTCGGTGTGCCGGTGGTTCTGGGACGTAATGGTGTGGAAGAGATCCTGGAAATGGATCTGGACGATGAGACCAAAAGTAAGTTTAAGGTTTCAGTAGACTCTATTCGTGAAGGTATCGATATACTGAAAGAGAACAAATTTTTTAACTAGGAGATAATCATGGAATACAGAATTGAAAAAGATACAATGGGAGAGATGCAGGTTCCTGCAGATAAGTACTGGGCTGCACAAACACAGCGTTCTGTAATGAACTTCGAGATCGGAAATGAGAAGATGCCTTTAGAGGTAGTATACGGTTTTGCAAACCTTAAAAAAGCGTGTGCACTCGTAAACAATGAATTGGGTCGCTTGAATAGTGAAAAGACTGAAGCGATTACAAAAGCTTGTGATACGGTACTCAGCGGTGAAATGGATGATAACTTCCCATTGGTTGTCTGGCAAACAGGTTCGGGTACGCAATCAAATATGAACATGAACGAAGTGGTTGCAAACAAAGCGACGGAGATACTTGGAGGAGACTTTACTCAAGAGAAACTGGTTCACCCGAATGATGATGTGAACAAAGGACAGAGCTCAAACGATACCTATCCGACAGGGATGCGTATTGCAGAGGTTGTTGCGGTAACAGATACGCTGATCCCAGCACTTGAACAACTCAAGGGTACACTGGATGCTAAAGCCAAAGCCTTTGAAGATATCGTAAAGATAGGTAGAACACACCTTCAGGATGCAACACCTTTGACATTGGGACAGGAGCTTTCGGGCTATGTTGCGATGTTGGAAACGAACCTGAAGCAGATCAATGATGCACTTGCGTATTGTAAAGAGCTTGCGATCGGTGGTACAGCAGTAGGTACCGGACTGAACTCCCACCCTGAATTTTCACAAAAAGTGGCAGCACAGCTTAATAGTTTTATGGCAAAAGATTACGGTTTTGTTTCTCAGCCAAATAAATTCCATGCATTGACAGGACATGATGCGGAGGTGGTACTCTCAGGTGCACTCAAAGCGCTGGCAGCAAACCTGATGAAGATCGCAAACGATATCAGATGGTTGGCTTCCGGACCGAGATGTGGACTTGCAGAGATAGAGATCCCTGCCAATGAACCCGGCTCTTCTATCATGCCGGGTAAAGTGAACCCTACACAGGCTGAAGCGATGACTATGGTTTCCGTGCAAGTGATGGGTAATGATGCGACAGTAGGTATCGCGGCAAGCCAGGGTAACTTTGAACTCAATGTATTTAAACCGGTGATTGCCTATAATATTCTACAGTCTACAAGACTGTTGGCGGATGCAATGGTCAGTTTTGACAAGAACTGTGCTGTCGGTATCGTACCGCTCAAAGAGAATATAGATAGATTCCTCAATGATTCCTTGATGTTGGTCACGGCGCTTAACCCGCATATCGGGTATGACAATGCAGCAAAGATCGCAAAAACTGCACATGCAAACGGTTCAACACTGAAAGAAGAAGCAGTGAACCTGGGATTGATGACTGCTGAAGAGTTTGACGCAGCAGTGAAACCTGAAGAGATGATTGCTCCTAAAGCGTAACAGTCTTCCCTGGATGAAAGGTTTCATCCAGGGGTATTTCCCTTTTTCCCTCTCCAAAACTGTGTAAATATAATACACTTTTTCGAAATCAATAGAACTAATAATAGAATTAACCCTATATTATTTGATGAAATCCTATAATATATGCATCAATTTGTAATTTTAAAGGAGATAACGTGAATATTCATGAGTATCAGGCAAAACAGATTTTTGCTAAATATGGTGTTCCTACGCCAAGAGGTATCGTTGCCAACACTCCGGATGAAGCAGCTAAAAATGCAGCAGAGCTTGGTGGAGATATCTGGGTTGTAAAAGCACAAATCCATGCAGGTGGTAGAGGACTTGGCGGTGGTGTAAAACTTGCAAAGTCTATCGATGAAGTAAGAGAACTTGCTAACGAGATCCTTGGAATGACACTTGTAACACATCAGACCGGACCGGAAGGTAAACTTGTACAGAAAGTTTACATTGAAGAGGGTGCTGATATTCAAGATGAACTTTATCTTGGTGTGGTACTTGACAGAGCAAAAGAGATGCCTGTGATCATGGCTTCTACCGAAGGTGGTATGGAGATCGAAAAAGTAGCCGAAGAGACTCCTGACAAGATCATTAAGGTAGCAGTAGATCCTGCAGTAGGATTCCAAGGTTTCCACGGTAGAGACCTGGTATTCGGTCTGGGAATCACTGATAAGAATGAGCAGAAAAAATTCATCGATTTTGCATCAAAACTCTACAAACTCTATATGGAGAATGATGCTGAACTTATCGAGATCAATCCACTGATCAAGACAGGAGCAGGTGATTTCATCGCTCTTGACGGTAAAATGGGATTCGATGACTCTGCACTTGGAAGACACCCTGATATCGAAGATATGAGAGATATCTCAGAAGAGGATCCTGATGAGAGAGAAGCGAGCCGTTACGGACTCAGCTATGTTGCACTTGACGGTGAGATCGGATGTATGGTAAACGGTGCGGGCCTTGCAATGGGTACTATGGATACGATCAACTATATGGGTGGTACACCGGCAAACTTCCTTGATGTCGGTGGTAGTGCAAATGCTGAGACGGTTGCAAAAGGATTTGAGATCATTCTTAAAAACCCGAATGTAAAAGCGATCTTTGTCAATATCTTCGGTGGTATTGTAAGATGTGACCGTATTGCAAACGGTATTCTTGAAGCGACGAAACTGACAGATGTTCATGTACCGGTAATTGTAAGATTAGATGGAACCAATGCACCGGAAGCAGCAGAAATTCTTAAAAATGCAAATATTGAAAACGTGATCGCAGCGACTGACCTGGCAGATGGTGCGGCAAAAGCAGTAGCAGCGGCAAAAGGAGAGTAAGAGATGAGTATTCTAGTAAACAAACAGACAAAAGTAATCGTACAAGGTTTTACAGGTGGTGAGGGTACATTCCACGCTGAACAATGTATGGAGTACGGTACACAGATCGTGGGTGGTGTAACACCGAACAAAGGTGGTCAAGAGCACCTCGGAAAGCCGGTATTTAACACGGTAAAAGAGGCGGTTGAAGCAACGGGTGCAACAGTATCTATGGTATTTGTTCCACCTGCATTTGTTGCTGACGCGGTAATGGAAGCAGCAGATGCCGGTATCGAACTGGCAGTGATCATTACTGAAGGTGCTCCGGTACGTGATATGCAGGCAGCGAAAGCCTATGCGACAAAGCACGGTATGAAAACCATCGGACCAAACTGTCCTGGTATCATTACAGCTGAAGAGTGTAAGATTGGTATCATGCCTGGAATGATCTTCAAAAAAGGAAATGTCGGTCTGATCTCCAAATCAGGTACATTGACCTATGAAGGTGCGAACCAAGTAGTTAAAGAGGGGTATGGTATCTCAACTGCAGTAGGTATTGGTGGTGACCCGATCATCGGTCTTAGCTATAAGCAGTTGTTACCGATGTTCGAAGCGGATCCTGAAACTGAAGCGATCGTAATGATCGGTGAGATCGGTGGAGACCTTGAGATCCAGGCAGCGAAGTTCATTAAAGAGAACATTACAAAACCAGTTGTTGCTTTTATCGCAGGTCAAACAGCACCTAAAGGTAAGAGAATGGGACACGCCGGTGCGATCGTATCTGGTTCAGCGGGTACTGCAAAAGAGAAGATGGATGCACTTGAAGCAGCTGGTGTGAAAGTGGTTGTTTCTCCGGCAGAGATCGGTAAAGCGGTAAAAGAGGTACTCTCAAAGTAAACCCAAAGCCTGACAAAGGTTTGTAGGGCGGGGTGTTCTCACCCCGACAAGGGAAAATATATCATATCGGGATACCATTGTCCCGACCTACTCAAATACACAAATCTGAATACAACTTACGTGAATCCAACCTTAGAAACCCTACAGCGAATTTTCAAATTTACACACTTTTTACATACATTTTCACTATAATTCTCCCAAATCATTATAGAAAGGTGAAATGATGATACATCGTAAACAGACTTTTGAAGTGTTAAATGTCAAGTGCGAAGGGTGTGCTGCAAGATTGAAGAAGCAACTCTTTGAAGAGTTTGGAGAAGTAGAAGTAGACCTGGGAAAAGAACCTCGCCAGATTACGCTTGAAATCGCTGATGAGCAGATTGATGTGCTTAGAGGTGCCTTGAAACAAATGGGATATCCAATGGTCTCGGAAGAGATGGGATTCTTAGAGGAGAGTTCAATGAAAGCGAAAAGTTACGTCTCTTGTGCGATTGGAAAAATAAATCAATAAAAGAGCGAAACGGTCAGCTTTTTCTTGCTTCGAAATGTAACAAAATGGCTTATAGTTACAATAATGCTATGTTATTCATAGCCTCCTTAGAGAAAGTAGTGTATCCTCAATCATAGTGAATTGTTTATCTCACTTAAATATAATATATTAAAGGGGCACAAATGGCAGTAATGACAGCACCAGAGAATACTCCGGTATGGGTAAATACGGCTAGATGTAAAGCTTGTGATATCTGTGTGGATGCATGTCCGGCAGGTGTACTTTCTATGAAGGCAGATGCGAGTTCAACACTTGGTGCAATGATCGACATCATCGCACCTGATTCATGCATTGGATGTAATGAGTGTGAACTTTCATGTCCTGACTTTGCAATTTATGTTGCTGAAAAGAGCGAATTTAAATTTGCTAAACTTTCTGACACTGCAAAAGCAAGACAAGAAGCAATTATGAACAATGGGTATAGAATACCTACTGACTATGAGGAGGCTAACTAATGGCGGAATTAAGAGAAATTATATCAACTGGTAACGACCTTGCTGCGATTGCGGCAGTTGATGCTGGATGTCGGTTCTTTGGTGGGTACCCTATTACTCCATCAAGTGAGGTAATGCACACGATCTCTGACCTTTTACCGGCAGTAGGCGGTACAGCGATTCAGATGGAAGATGAGATTGCCGGTGTTGCAGCTGCAATCGGTGCAGGTATGTCAGGTATCAGAACATTGACAGCGACTTCAGGACCTGGTATCTCACTTAAAGCTGAAAACCTCGGTCTTGCTCAAATGGCAGAAGTACCTTTGGTTGTTGTAAACGTTATGAGAGGTGGTCCATCAACAGGTCTTCCTACACGTGTTGCACAAGGTGACGTTGCTCAGGCGAAGAACCCAAGCCACGGTGACTATAAATCCATTACTGTATGTGCCGGTAACCTTGCTGAGTGTTATACTGAAACAGTAAGAGCGTTTAACCTTGCTGATAGATTTATGCAGCCGGTTTTCGTACTACTTGACGAGACACTTGGACATATGCACGGTAAGGCAATGATCCCTACTGTAGAAGAGGTAGAAGCAGGTATCAAACCAAGAAAAACATTTGACGGTGCACCTGAAGACTATAGACCATACGGTGTAGCACAGGACGAGCCTGCGGTACTGAACCCGATGTTCAAAGGGTACAGATACCACTACACAGGGCTTCACCACGATGCAATGGGATTCCCGACTGAAGAGATCGAAACATGTAGAAAACTGATCGACAGACTCTTTAGAAAAGTGGAAGAGCATACTGATGAGATCGAATCGAACGAAGAGTATATGCTTGACGATGCAGAGATCCTTCTGATCGGTTACGGTTCAGCGTCACTTGCGATTAAAGAAGCGGTAGAGATACTTAGAGCTGAAGGTGTAAAAGTAGGTATGTTCAGACCGATCACACTATGGCCAAGCCCGGAGCAGAGAATGTATGATCTTGGACAGAAGTTTGATAACGTACTTTCAGTAGAGCTTAACCAAGGTCAGTACCTTGAAGAGATCCAGAGAGCAATGGGAAGAAAAGATATTCAGAAGTTGACGAAAACGAACGGTCGTCCATTCTCTCCTGCAGATATTATTGAGAAGGTTAAGGAGGTATTCTAAAATGGCTTTTAATTATGACAACTATTTAAGACTTGAAAAAATGCCAACACTATGGTGTTGGGGATGTGGGGACGGTATCGTTCTTAAATCATTTATCCGTGCTGTTGAAAAGCTTGGATTGGAGAAAGATGAAGTGTGTGTCGTTTCAGGGATCGGATGTTCAGGGAGATTCTCTTCTTACGTTGATTTCAATACAGTACACACGACACACGGAAGAACAGTAGCATTTGCTACAGGGATCAAGCTTGCTAACCCTGACAAAACTGTTGTGTGTGTTGCGGGTGACGGTGACGGTCTTGCGATCGGTGGTAACCATACGATCCACGGATGTAGAAGAAATATCGATATGACATTGATCATTATCCAAAACTTCATCTACGGTTTGACGAACTCTCAAACTTCACCGACAACACCACAGGGTATGTGGACCGTTTCTCAAAAAGCGGGTAACATCGACCCTACATTTGACGGTTGTGAACTTGCACGTGCTGCAGGGGCATCATTTGTCGCTAGAGAAAATGTAACAGCGCCTAAGAAACTTGAAAAAATCTTTGTAGAAGCGATGAAGCACAGAGGATTCTCTTATGTAGAAGCGATGTCTAACTGTCACATCAACCTTGGTAGAAAGAACAAGATGCAATCAGCAATGGAGAACCTTGACTGGATTGACAGTATTACTATGCCTAAGAAAAAGTATGACAAGCTTAGTGAAGAGGAACAACTTAACCTTCTTCCAACAGGTATCTTGAAGCAAGATACTGAAGTTAGAGAATACTGTGATATGTATCAAGATATTATTGATGTGCACCAAGGTAAGCGTGGTAAGATCACACAAGACGATTTCGCGAAAAAAATATAAGGAGAGCAGAACATGAGTAGAATTGTAATGAGATTTACCGGTGTTGGTGGTCAAGGTGTTCTTCTAGCAGGTGAGATCTTCGCAGCAGCGAAGATCAAAACAGGTGGACACGGTATCAAAACTGCGACATATACTTCACAAGTACGTGGTGGACCGACAGTGGTTGATATCCAGTTGGACGATAAAGAGATCTTCTATCCGTATGCGATCGATGGCCAGATCGACTTTATGCTCTCTGTTGCTGATGTAAGTTTCCAGCTCTTTAAAAACGGAGTACGTGAAGGTGGTACGATCGTCATCGAGCCAAACCTTGTATTCCCAAGTGAAGAGGATAGAAAAAAATGGAACATTGTAGAGATCCCTATCATTACTATCGCTAAAGAAGAGGTAGGAAACGTGATCACTCAATCAGTTGTTGCTTTGGCTATCGCAAACACTTATATGGATGCGATCGATGAGGAGACTTTGATCGAGACAATGCTTTCAAAAGTACCGAAAAAAGTACATGAGCTTAACCTTAAAGCTTTTGAACTTGGAAAAAAATACGCAGACGAAGCGATGGCAAAAGCCTAATTTAATTCATTATTGTGGACCAGCGGGGAACACCCGTTTGTCTGCATTCAGCATACCTTCTAATTTTTTTACTCCCTATCCCACTTTGTTATTTTATGTGCTCATATTCTTTATACTCTATACTATGCCAATTTTATGCTATAATGCGCGCAAGGTACGACAGGTAGCTGCTGGTGACATCCCGTCACGAGAGGAAAGTCCGGGCTACATGCAAGACAGGGCTCCATCTAACGGATGGCCGGAGCAATCCGAGGGCAAGTGCAACAGAAAGTAGACCGCCGGTTTTAGTTAGGAGTTAGGAGTTAGGAATTAGGAGTTGTAGTAAGTGGTGCAGTGGCTCCACTTTGGTAAAAGCTTTTTTAAAAGCATACAGACACTCTTCATTCCTAGCTCCTCGTTCCTCACTAATTTCCGGTAAGGGTGAAACGGTGGGGTAAGAGCCCACCAGTGCCTGTGGTAACACGGGCAGCTAGGTAAACCCTTCCCGTAGCAAGAAGTACATGGTAATAAGTCTTGCTAAGCCGCTTCGAGCGGCAAAAGTACTTCGCTTGAGCGGTATGGCAACATATCGCCTAGATAAATAGCTATCCACGACAGAACCCGGCTTACGGCGTACCTTTTCTTCTATTCATATCATTTTTTCTCATCAAACTTAAAACCAAAACGTGATACCAAAGAGAGCATGCAGATCATTGATCGGGTCATACGTATAGGTCTGCCCAAAGGTTCTTTCCCACTCTACCCCTACATAGGGGGCAAACTCACGGATAAACTCATAACGTAGACGCGCGCCTGCTTCTATGGAGGAGAGACCGCTGCCAAGATGCATTGTTTGGTCATCTTTCGTGTAGAAATCCGCTTCAAGAGATGGAGTGACGATGAGCTTTTGTGTGAGCAGGAGTTCGTACTCCGTATCCAGCCGTAATCCCCAGTTGCCTTTTTCATTGAAAAGTAGTGCGGCCCTTATCTCAAAATAGTAGGGTGCCAGGCCCGAGAGTGCGACTTCTGCCCACTTTCTGGAGGCGTCAGCATTGTTGTCATAAGCTATGCCTACCTGCATATCCCAGTAGGGCAAGATTGACCGTGTATAGAGCAGTTCGTTCTGACTGCTCTCCAGCCCATCAGAAGTACGTTCACCTTCACTGTAGAGCGATACTTTGTTCAGATCATAGCCTATCCAGAGACTTCCCTCCCACTTCTGTGTGTTTTCTCTGTCGTTGCGTATTTCAAGTCTGTCCACTTTGACCATACTGAGAAGCGGATCATCATTCATATCCGCCTGGAGACAGTGACTGAAGAGTATGGTGAGACTTAGGGCCCGTAGTATCTGTTTACTGTTTTTTGCTCTCATGAAACTCTCACCTCCCTGAACATTCCTGCCATATGGTAGAGCATATGGCAGTGGTAGGCCCATCTTCCTTTGGCATCCACGATCACACGGTAACTGATCTTCGCACCGGGTTGGACAACGACGGTATGTTTGCGTACCAGGCGGTTGTCATCTCCTGTTTCAAGGTTGCTCCACATCCCATGCAGGTGCATAGGG
Organism: Candidatus Sulfurovum kebritense; assembly: GCA_047689535.1. Classification (GTDB taxonomy): domain Bacteria; phylum Campylobacterota; class Campylobacteria; order Campylobacterales; family Sulfurovaceae; genus Sulfurovum; species Sulfurovum kebritense. Next base: position 22,377 of record JBEWPZ010000004.1, read on the forward strand.
TGGTGCATCATCGTATCATTGATGAAGGTGACCCGTAGGCACTCTCCATACGTACACAGGATAGGTTTTGCATCAGCATATCTGATACCGTTGATCGACCACATAAAACGCTCCATATTTCCTGTCAGATGAAGGATGATCTCCCGGTCAGGTTTTCTGTAGTGGGCTGTAGAGTATCGGTTCCTGAGATCTGCATAGGTGAGAACCCTGCGGCCGTTATTTCTCAATCCGACACCCGGGTCATCAAGTCTATATTGAGGAGAGAGAGCGACCATATCTGTCTCCACACCGCGTTTCATCGGAAGCTCGGTGATGGGGAAGCGATGGGCTTCCATCTTGGCAAACTTCATCGATCTCATTGCGTGTTTATCCGGCATTGTCATACCTGAACCGCATTTCATCCCGTCAGCTGATGACATATTCATGGTCATCCCCATATCAGCGTGGGTAAGCACCGGTTTGGGGTCCATTTGCGGTGCTTTGGCATCTAAAGAAAGATTTGGGGTTAACGCTCCCAAAGCATAGCCTGATCGGTCGATACTTTGGGCAAAGATCGCATAGGCTTTTGGGCTGCGTGGCTGCACGATCACATCGTAGGTCTCTGCCACACCGATACGGAACTCATCAACATCTACCGGCTTGACATGGTTCCCGTCTGCAGCGACCACTTTCATCTCGAGTCCAGGGATATGTATATCAAAGAAGGTCATGGCCGAAGCATTGATGAAGCGCAGACGTATCTTTTCTCCTTTTTTAAAATGTGCTTTGAACTCTCTTGAAGCGGAGTGTCCATTCATAAGGTAGCTGTAGGTGTATCCTGTCACATCAGAGATATCCCTGTCACTCATACGCATCTCGTTCCACATTTTCCTGTCGGAATAAGCTGCAGCAACTCCTTTACTTTTCACTTCGCTCCAAAAATCTCCCAAAGTTCTTCGGGAAATGTTGTAGTAGTGGCTCTCCTGTTTGAGCTTTTTATAGATGGTAGAGGGATCTATATCGCTCCAGTCTGAGAGCAGTATGATATACTCTCTCTCATAGCGGAAAGGTTCTTTTCGTTTAGGCTTGATGACGATGGCACCATAGAGCCCAGTCTGCTCCTGGAAGTCTGAGTGGCTGTGGTACCAGTAGGTACCGTGCTGTTGTACCTTGAAGCGGTAGGTGAAGGTCTCTCCCGGGGCAATCCCATCGAAACTGAGCCCGGGAACCCCATCCATATGGCTTGGCAAAATAATACCATGCCAGTGTATAGAGGTGCTTTTTTTCAAGTGGTTGGTGACATGTATGGTTACCGTCTCCCCCTCCTGCCATACAAGTGTAGGGCCTGCCAGCTGCCCGTTCACAGTTGTAGCGACGGAAGGCTCTCCTGTGAGATTGACCCGGGTATACCCGATCTCCAGAAAAAACTCATTGCCTGAAAGGACCTTCTCTCTTTTGTAGCGATACGGTATATCCTGAGCCTTTGTCTCAGTTTCACCGAAAGTCAGGAGTGAACTTGCAGCCACTCCCTTGATAAATGTACGTCTCTGCATAGGATACCCCCTTGGTCTATCGGTTCTTCAGCTGATTGGATTTCTCTTCGTACACTTCTTGGTCGATTTCACCGTTGGCATACCGTCTATCGAGTATCTCCTGGGCTGAAGGGGTATCGCTTTTTTGTCTCTCTTTAAGAAAATAAAAAAATATAATCAAAACAATGATGACTATTAACCACCACCCTCCCATCCCCATACAATGACCATATCCAAGCATCTGTTATCCTTTAGAGACTATACTCCCAGTATAGAGATTGTCTGTGCATTTGACGTGCAGTTGACTCTTCTATTGATGTCCTCTAACTCCAAAACAGCTTGCTTCAATGCAAATTTGCTATAATCGTTTGAAAAAAGAGATGCCTTATGAAATTGTTTTTATTGCTATTAACACCGCTGTTTGTATGGGCGAAAGTACACTATGCCAAACTTGAACCGTATGAATCCGTTACACTGAAGTCTGCAGTGAGTGCGTTGGTACTTGATGTAGATCTCGAAGCTGAAGGGAGTCTCGTGGATCAAAAACGTGTGATCTATCTGGATGACCGTTTGGATAAAATCAATTTGAAGACATCAAAAGAAAATCTTATTCTCCTTCGTGAAACATTAAAACGAAAAGAGTCCTATTTTCATCGCATCAATAAGTTGAAAACAGCATCTGCGACCCAAAAAGATGAGGCTTTTTACAGTTTCTCTTCTGCAAAAACACAGTATTTGGAGATGCAGTACAAGGTTGCCCAGCTTGAAGACAGTATTGAAAAAAAATCCATTATACCGCACCACAAGTATCTCTATGAGATCATGGTACGCAAAGGTGATTATGTTACGCCAGGTGCACCTTTGGCAAAGGTAGTGGATGCAAGCAGGGCAAAACTTGTACTCTATCTGGACTCTGAAGAGTTGGACGGCATTGAAGAAAAATCAGTCTATCTTGACGGTAAAAAGAGTGATTATAAAGTTGATAAGGTGTGGCGGGTTGCGGATGAGAAGTTTATCTCCTCTTATCGTGCAGAGATCTACCTGGATGCACCGGAGGGATCTTTCTCCAAACTCGTCAAAGTGGAGCTCAAGTAATGGCTGAAAAGACAGCATGCGGGCTGGACTGTTATGATGCCTGCCGTATTATCTCCGAAGGGAGTAGGATAACAGGAGATGCAGAGCATCCTGCTGGAAACGGGGCACTCTGTGCAGTAGTGAACAGATATATGGATGAGACTGATCGTATCACAACTCCCAGAGTAGAAGGCAAAGAGGTGAGCATGGAGGAGGCTTTGGCTGCGGCAGCCGAAGCCTTGAAAGCAGAGAAGAGTCTGCTCTGGAGAGGTTCGGGCAATGTCGGAGTCATGCAGGAGGTAACGGAGCTATTTATGGAACAGAGCGGCGGCTATCTTACGAAAGGAAGCCTCTGTGACGGTGCCGGGGCAGCCGGGATAGAAGAGGGGAGAGGGATCAACAAGACACTTCCTCTTGAACAGATAGAGAAGTCTGAGGTGGTGGTGGTCTGGGGACGGAACCTTACCGTGACCAACGCGCACCTGATGCCCTACCTTGAGGGTAAAAAGTTGATCGTGATCGATCCTGTACGTACAGAGATCGCAAAGCAGGCAGATATCTTTTTACAGGTTGCTCCGCGTACGGACTACTATATTGCTATTATGCTGGCCCGTTTTATTTTTATGGAAGACAGTGAGAACAAAGTATGGATGGAGGAGTTTGCCCCGGAGTTTGCTGACTTCTATGACTATACCAGGGAGCACCGTATCAAGGCGATCCTACAGTATATTGACCTGGATCTGGGGGATTTCGGGCGTGTGCTGAACTATCTGCGTGACAGAAAAGTGGTTTTTCTGGTCGGGACCGGTGTACAGAAGTACTCGACAGGGTCCTATACGTTACATGCGATAGATTCGCTTGCCGCCGTTCTGGGATTGTTCGGCCGTGAGGGGTGCGGGGTCAGCTACCCGGGGGAGAGCAGACTGGGATTTGCCAATCCTTTTGACGCATCTTGCAAACGTGTAAGCAAAGTAGACACGGAGTTCAGTGACTTCGGTACGGTCTTGGTACAGGGCGGAAACCCTGCTGCCTCTATGCCGGATACGAACAGGGTGATAGAGGAGCTGGAGGGTGTTGAAAACCTGATCTACTTTGGCCTGCATGAGAATGAGACATCAAAAAGGGCGAAGATCGTGATCCCGGCTAAGACATTTTATGAAAAAGAGGATGTCAGGCTGAGTTACGGTCATCAGTATGTCTCTCCCATGAAGAAGATCAAAGCGTCGGAGATCGGTATCAGTGAGTATGACTTTACCAAGTACCTGTTTGATACTTTTGGTTTCATCGGATTGGAGAGCGAGGAGTACTACCTTAATGCCTGGCTCTCACAGTGTGAAGAGTTCAACGGTGAACTGGTTAGCCCGGCGTATGAGGCGCTGCCGTACAGTGACGGGTTCGGAGAAGATGGCGATGAGGAGTTTGAGTTTATCGAGGACTTCAACGATGACTTTGTCAATACCAAGCGCTTTACCAAGTACCGAAAGCAGAGCAAGAACAAACCCAAAGATGAAACACTCTGGCTGCTTTCTCCAAAGTCGAAAAAATCGATCAATACGCAGTTTGTAAGAGAGCACAAAGTACAGCTCAATCCTGTACTGGGATTTAAAGACGGAGAGAAGGTAAAGGTCAGCTCGGACCATGGAGAGTATCTCTTCGAAGTAGAGTGCTCTGAGTATCTGAGAGATGACACGGCACTGATCACCAACAACACGATAGGGGTCAACTACCTGACACCATCCGTCATCAGCGAAGAGGGAGAGAACGCCTGTTATCAGGAGGTAAAGGTGAGGGTGGAACGGGTATAGTCAAAGAGACCTATACCTCTTTTTCATCCTTTTGTCTCCAAGTTTCGGAAAGTCTGAAAGAACATAAAAAAATAAGGTGTTTGTCATTCTGAACTTGATTCAGAATCTCCCTAAGTTTTGTTCGTTCTTTGATAGATATCTCAATATGATGAGAGTATAACCTTTTCCTCGTTTCACCTCTCCGTAGGTGAGATGTAGAGACTACGACTTTGGTTCTTGGGTATTGCTTCCACCTATCGGTGGTATTGGTCTCTTACGATTGTTTTACCTTGGATATGCGCTACACCTACGGAGAGGTGGAGCGAGAAGAAAAGAGCATCCTCACTTGTTGAAGCCCCCAATGTTGATAATAAACCAAAAGAAGAGAAGCTTCAAGCGCTTTTTGAAGGTATTGTAGATATCAAAGAACGGAATAGACAGATACTCATAGCTATAGAGAAAGGCTATTCACAGCATATGATCGCTAAAGTACTAGGTATATCACAGCCTGCAGTGTATGGGGTGATAAAGAGGAGTAAGAAGTGCAATAAACGGGTCAGGCGTTGAATATTTACTAAATTTATGCTATAGTTCCATAAAAAGGTCAAACCATGCCAAGAAGACCACGCATAGATTTAGCAGGGTTTCATCATGTTGTTAACCGAGGAGTAAATCGTAGCAGTGTATTTGTAGATGAGAGTGATTATGAGATGTTTTTAAAGATAGTCTGCAAAGCATCCAGGCTCTATCAGGTCATACTCCATGATTACTGCTTGATGTCCAATCACTTTCATCTGTTGATAGAGACTAAAATGGAAAACCTATCACTCTTTATGAAACATATTAACTCCAACTACGCAATTTATGCCAATAAAAAACAAAAACGTTCAGGTCACTTTTGGCAAGGTAGGTTTTACTCTCGCTATATTACGAGTGATGATTACTATTATACACTTATACGTTATATCGAACAAAACCCTATTGAAGCAAAAATAGTAGAGAGAGTAGGAGAGTATCCCTATACATTAGGAGCAGTAATAGCCAATAGGCAAACTCCTGTGCCTTGTACACATCACTCAAAACTGCTTGAAGAGCTAAACTATAAAAATATTCAAGAGATAATCGGTGTAGAGTTAAATGATGAAGAGTTGAAAATGCTCAGTGAAATTGAAAAACAAAAAGTGGTTACGTCCAAACAAGTCAATAGACCAGCTTACCAAAAAACACTACCAGAGCATTTTTCTAGCCAAAATCGAAATGATGCTATAATGATGGCCCTTGAAGATGGATATACACAAGCTAAGATTGCTGAGTTTGTGGGTGTTTCAAGGTCTTTGGTATGTAAAGTTGTAAAAGGGATAAAAGTAGAGTAAATATTCAACGTCTGACCCCTAAGGACGACCCCTAAGGACTAAGGAGAACGGCTTGCCGATCTTGCGATAGAGAGTGCCAGAATGAAAGCTGGTGAAAAAGAGGAAGATGGTATCAGCTATCTGATATCTGTTAAAAGACAAGGTATAAAAACACCACTGATGGAACACTATGAACAAGCTCTGCTAAACAAAATGTCAGTCAAAACTTTGGATGAGGCTTTAGAGAGAATAAATACTGAAAAGCAAAAAAAACTATTGCAGCCACGCTAGGCAGTATCAAACGTTTGGCGGTGCCAAAACTACGACTCTTTTACATTTACATAGGCAAGCGAAATGATCTTAACTCACGAACTCTTTTTGGAGTGATCTCTGACATTGATGATCAAACAGCAAATACGAATTTTGGGTATTTCCAACTTAAAATGAAACGCTTCACTGGATTAATCATACCGTTTATGGTATGATTAGGAGAAATAATCGCACCATAAAGGAACTACTTTATGAAAAAATGGATATGGCAGCAGGATGACTATCCAAACTTTACCTATGATTTTAGCAGACTGGAAGCCTTGATCCAGAAAATATCACTTGAGCAAGGTTATCTTATCGCTCTGACCGAAACAATGAATCAAGAGAATATAATTCAAAGACAATATGATGCCCTTTTAAATGAAGCAATGAGTACCGCTGCCATAGAAGGTGAAATACTCAATCGAGACAGTGTGAAAGCCTCTATCTCCAAAAAGTTTGGACTGGAGGACGTTGACTATAAAAAACTTGATGAAAAAACAGATAATCTGGTAGAGATCCTTATCGATGCCAATACTAATTACGAAGAGGATCTGACCCTGGAGAGACTGTTCGGATGGCACAATGCACTTTTCCCCAGGGGTTATAGCGGTTTGCACAGGATACATACCGCCGATTTCAGAGGTCCCGATACGATGCAGATCGTTGGCGGATATGCAGGCAGGGAAGTTGTTTACTATGAAGCACCGCCGAGAGAAAAGCTCGAAGAGGAGATGGATAGCTTCTTGAACTGGTTCAATGCCACTGAATCAAGTTTGATCAAAGCATCTATCGCACACCTTTGGTTTGTCATCATTCATCCGTTTGAAGACGGAAACGGAAGGATCGCAAGAGCGATAACAGATCTCGTTCTATCCAAAATAGAAAACTCAAAGATATCAAGACTCTATTCAATGTCAAGTGCGATCAATGAGGATAGAAAGGGGTACTATAAGGCATTGGAGAAGAGTACGGGATATATAAAAAAAGAGGATAACCATCTTGATATCACCTATTGGTGCGAGTGGTTTCTGCAGACCTTATATAAAGCATTGTCTGATACAAAAAGCAGACTCAACCACATTGTGTTAAAAACAAGGTTTTGGGATAAATACAGAGATAAAAATCTCAATGCTAGACAGATAAAAGTGTTGAATTTTATACTGGATATCGGAGTAGAAAATTTCAAAGGCAATCTGAGTAAGAAAAAATATATGCGTATCTCAGACAGTGCTTCCACAACTGCATCAAGAGATATCGCTGAACTCCTGGAAATGGGATGCATCAAACAGGTTGAAGGGACTGCCGGGAGAAATGTAAGTTACAGGATCGATATCCCTTCAGGTAGTTCTACCTGAATAGAGACTGTAGAAGCGTTCCGGAAGTGGAGACTTTCACCCCAAGGGTATTTCCTACGGGCATTCAGGATCTCATCGAATAACAACGCAATTTAGGGGATTCTGAATCAAGTTCAGAATGACGAACACCCCTATTTTTTATGTTCTTTCACACTCTCCGGAGAGGTGGAGCGAGAAAGTACTTCAAGCAGCCTCTATCACCCTCTTAAAACTACTATAGGTAGAGACTTAAAATGCAATGCTTCACTGTATGAATCGCACCATAAAAGAATCATTTCAAGGTATCGGTTTAAACCATAAGTATAATGTTCAATGTGATCTCAAACGTTTGGCGGTGCTAAACCTACGGTTATCCCTTCTTCATTATATTTACAATAGAAACTGTTTGTTATAATAGTATCAATATTTAAGCAATGGAAAATCACAATGAATTTAGAAGAATTAGATAAAACCTATGTACTCCAGACGTATGCACGTGACTATACGAATTTTGTGAAGGGTGTAGGGGCTACACTCTACGATGAGAAGGGGAGAGACTATATCGACTTTGCTTCGGGTATCGCCGTAAACTCTGTAGGGCATAACCACCCTAAACTGGTTGAAGCGATCTGCAACCAGGCAAAGAATATCATCCATATCTCTAACCTTCAGGTGATAGAACCGCAGGCGAAACTGGCAGAGAAGATGGTAGAGCTCAGCGGATATGATATGGGCGTGTTTTTTGCCAACTCGGGTGCAGAGGCGAATGAAGGGGCGATCAAGATCGCCCGCAAGTACGGTGAGACAAAGTTTGAGAATAAGCGCTACAAGGTGATCACCCTCGAGCACTCATTTCACGGCCGTACGATCACCACAGTGAAAGCAACAGGGCAGGAGAGTTTCCATACTCCGAACTTCTCTCCGTACCCTGCGGGATTCAGCTACGAAAAAAGTATCGATGATGTCTACAAAGCACTCGATGATGAGACTGTAGCGGTACTGATAGAACTGGTTCAGGGAGAGGGCGGAGTCCAGCCTTTTGAGAAAGAGGAGATACAGAAACTTGCCGCACACCTCAAAGAGAAAGGTGTCCTGCTGATCGTGGATGAGGTGCAGACGGGAGTCTACCGTACCGGTGAGTTCCTGGCATCGAACCTCTATGAGATCGAACCGGATATCATCACGCTTGCCAAAGGGCTTGGCGGCGGCGTGCCGATCGGTGCAGTGATGACCAAGCATAAAGAGGTGTTGAGTGCAGGGGATCACGGCAGTACCTTCGGAGGGAACTACCTGAGTACGGCAGCAGGTATTGCAGTACTGGATATCCTCTCAGAGTACTATGAGAGCGGCGCGGTCGCTGAAGCACTGCTCTATTTTGAAAAGAAGCTTCAAGGTATCGCAGAGCGCTATCAGAACCTCTTTGAAAAAGAGGTGGGCATCGGTCTGATGAGAGGGCTGCGTGCGAAGTCTGCCGATATACAGGGTGCGGTGATCAAAGGCGCGATGAAAGAGGGTGTCGTGATCCTGAAAGCAGGACGCAACACGGTCCGCTTCCTGCCTAGCATCACGATCAGCAAAGAAGAGATGGATGAAGGATTCAAACGTCTGGAATCCGCACTGATGAAGGTAGTTGATCGATGATCAATAGTGAGGAGTGAGGAGTGTTGGTATACTTTTCTTGCGAAAAGCTTTTATTAAATTGTGTAGGGTGGCTTTTAAGCCCACGCTGTCAGATAGAGTTGACAGAATAGAATGTAGCTACGGAAGAGAAAAAATGTTGCTGAGTAAAAAGGAGATTTACAGATGAAAAGAAGCATAATGAGAACACTGTTACTGGCGGCGGGAGTATCGATGCTCTCTTATGCAGATGAGTTGGGAGATATTCTCTCTACCAACAAATCGATGATCTTTGATTATCAGATGAAGAGCAATGAGCTGGAGAGCGACAAGCTCTATAAAAGCTGGATCAACCCTGTCACTCTACGCTACAGTAAAAACTTCAATGAACAGTTCAAGACAGGTACTATCATTACTGAAAACTTCACAGTGAGTATCGATCAGCCTATCTTCCGTTCGGGCGGTATCTACTATGCGATGAAGTACTCTGAGGCACTGCGTGAGGCCAACAGTGCAGAGATCAGGCTGCAAAAAAGGATGATGATCACCGATGCGGTGACGATACTTTTCAATATCCGCAAAAACAGGCTTCAGCAGAAGAAGATGAAGTATCAGATCAAAAATGACAAGATCGATATCCGTCAGAAACGTGACAGCTACAATGCGGGGTTGCTCGACAGCAGTTTCCTGGACCAGGCGATGCTTACAAGAAGCCAGGATGAGACGAATTTGCTAGAGCTGGAGCTTGGACTCCTCGCCTATCAACAGCAGTTTACACTCTTGAGTGACAGAGAACCTGACAGCCTGAAGCTTCCTACCCTGAAATTTGTGACCAAAGATACCTATAAAGAGGCCAATCTGGAGCTGCTAAGGGACAGAAAAAGAGCAGAGGAGAAGAGCCATAACCAGAAAGTGACATGGGCGAAGTATCTACCAACGGTAAGTATCAATGGAAAGTATACGGATGGTGATCTCAATCCACTTTATGCAAACCCTAATTTGAAAGAGAAATACTATAGTTACGGAATCTCCGTCAGTATGCCGTTGGATATCAACGCGTTTGATGATATCGAAGCGAGTAAAGTGGCGAAACTTCAGGCCGAGGTTGAACTGCTGGATCGTAAAAAGACGGTAGATCAGGAGTATGATTGGATCGTCAACAATCTTGATATTCTGGATAGAAAGATCGCCCTGGCACGTAAAGATGAAAAGCTCTATGAGAATCTCTATAAGGTGACAAGCAACCTGGCGAAGGCAGGTGAGAAGACTGCATTGGATGCCGAGGTGATGCAAAATACACTCCAGATCCGCAAGCTTGATCAGCAGATCTATGCCATTGATAAACAGATAGAGTTGTTGAAGCTCTATGCAAGGATGGCGAAATGATGCGTTTCAGTACCTATATGGATGAATGGCTCTATGGGGAAGAGGGGTATTATAAAAAGTTCAAAGCGATAGGAAAGAGCGGAGACTTCTATACCGCAGTGAGTACCAGCAGGTTTTTCGGTGCAACTGTCGCCAACCACTTCTACAAGCTCTTAACTGAAGGACGGGCAGACCGTAACGGATGGCTGATCGAGGTGGGGGCGCATCAGGGGTACCTGCTCTGTGATATGATCCAGTGGCTCTATACCTGTGATCCTGCTTTGGTAGAGACACTGAAGTTTGGTATCGTCGAGCGTCAGCCGGAAGTACAGAAAGCACAACTGGAGTATATCAGGGAACGTTTCGGAGAAGATATAGAGATCACACACTTTGATGATATCAGTGAAGTGAACGTACCGTATGCCTTTGTGGTGGCCAACGAGATCTTCGATGCCTTCCCCTGTGAGCTCCTGAAAGATGAAAAACTTGCAGTGGTAGATGATCATGAGATCCACTGGGAGGAAGCCCCCGAAGAGGTACTGACGTGGGCCAAAAAGCATCATCAGACAAAAGGTGAGATCGCTGTAGGGTATGAAGCCTTTGCCACTGCTATGGCAGAGGGGATCGAAAAGTGTGATTTTGTCAGTTTTGACTATGGGGAGAAGTATGTCCGTAATGACTTCTCTATCAGGGTCTACAGAAAGCATGAAACCTTTCCGCTGTTTGATGAAGAGTTTACGATGGGTGACTCTTACCAGAAAGATGATATCACCTATGATGTGAACTTCGGACATGTGATCGAGGCATTTACTCATGCAGGGTTTACCGAAGAGGCGTATGAGACGCAGGCAAGGGCACTCGTCAGATTTGGGCTGATCGATATCCTGGAGATGTTCTCCAAACAGGCAGACAAGGCAGCCTATGCCAGAGAGGCGGATAAGATCAAGACACTGATCGCTCCTACTATGATGGGAGACCGCTTTAAAATGGTTCACCTTAAAAAGTAAAATTTTTATTTGATACGAAAATCAGGATCAGTGATCTTGCATCGCTTTAAGCAGTCTGCATCGTTTGATCGCAGCTGCTTCACCTGAGAACATCTCGGTATATTTTTCAAACTTCTCTTTGCCGATCATTGCGATACACTCTTCTTTCGTCATGGTTTCACTTGAAAGACTCTCCTCCTTATCCTGTGTCTTTTTTACAGGAGTAGATTGTACCTTATCGGAAGGATACATGTACTCTGAAGAGTAGTTATCCGCTTGTACTACTTTAGGTTTAAAAGTCCTTTTGGGTGGCGCAGCAGTATATTGTTTTTTCGTTACTGTCTGAGAAGATGCTTCTTCCCCTTTGGGGTAGACTTTTTCCTGTTGGCTAGAACTACATCCTGCCACAAGAAGTGTCAAGCATATGATTGATACCAATTTCATCTTATTACTCCTGTTTTTATCGTTTATATCTCTATGACCACAATAGATATGGCAAAACCGCCATCATGGCTGATAGAGAGTGATGCATTTTTGATCTGCTGTCGTGCCTGGGCCTGGGGGGAAAGTTTAAAGTGCGGTGCACCTTTTGCGTCTTTATAGATGATAATATCATGAAAAGAGAGCTCTGCTCCTATCCCGCACCCCAATGCTTTGGCGATGGCCTCTTTGGCTGCCCAGAGTCCGGCAATGGACTCAACTTTTCTGGACTCATCGATCTCTGACTCGGTGAGAAAACGCTCTTGAAACTTGATACCGTACTTCTCGATCATCTTCTCTACACGCTCTATCTGTATAATATCTGTGCCTATCTTCATAAGGTTATTATATCAGTATCTTGTAATATTTAGGTTTCTCTCCTTGGCAAAATCGCTGCTTTCTGCCCTCTGGAGCAGTGAAATATCCAGTTCACGAGTATTGATTTGAGAAAAAACTTTGCGTGTATACGCTATGAATTGTAGAAGTAAGATTGATAAATTTAAGAATAATCCTATACAATTCGTTGTTTATATAAATATATAGCGTTAGGGGTATATCGTTATATAAAAATATATATAATGGGGAGGGAAGCGTGGAATGCTGTCATTACTTGAAAAATCCGGTACATTTTTTTCTTTTACTACAATCGTCTGTGCATAGTAGCGGGTGTTTTATGATGACAGAAGAGAAAAAAGCTGCTTCATTCGGAGACAGTACACTCACTGTATACGGCTGCTGCCAAAATTTTCAAGTGAGATACACTGGAATCTCTATTGCATATTCTCTCAAGAGATCATAAGGGAAATACCATGTTGAGTAAAAAAGTTATTCCTCTTTTATTGGCTTTGAGTCTTTTGCTGCACTCAAAAACGATCAAAGAGGAGCCCAAAAAAGTGTTTGGTTCATCACCGTCGATCAACTATCTTGTCTATGCGATCAACCCAGAGAAGATGGTTGGTTTGAATTTTGACGCAAAAAACCGAAATAATAGTGCGGATAAAAACTATCTCTCAAAAGCGTTTTTGGCGCTTCCTGTGATAGGCACGTTTCACAGTACGGGAGCAGGGATGAGTGTAGAGAGCATCAAGAAGTATGATCCCGATCTCATACTGATCTGGGAGGATGATTATATTCATACCAAGGTTTCCCAGCAGATAGCAAAGACAAAGATCCCTACGCTTACGCTTCCGTTTAGAAAGATAGAGTCTATGGCACCCTCCATCCTTCTTGCGGCCGAAGCGATGGGTGAAAAGGAGAGGGGAGAACTTCTGAGTACCTATGCAAAAGAGCGTATGGCGTATGTCAAAAGAACGCTTAAAGGGGTTAAATCCACACGATACTATTACGCTGAAGGGGCAGATGGCCTTGCCACGGAATGCAGTGACTCCTTTCATGTAGAAGCACTCAACTATGCAGGGGGTGAGAATGTGCATCAATGTACCCAGAGCAATCTACGTGGACTGGAGCGTATTACGTTTGAGAGACTTCTGGAGTACAAGCCTGAAGTGATTGTCGCACAGAACAGAGTCGTATATCATGAGATCATCTCAAATCCGATTTGGCAGCACCTGGAAGCGGTAAAAAAGAGAAGGGTCTATCTTGTGCCAAATCAACCCTTTCACTGGATCGATCGCCCACCTTCGTTTATGCGGATCATAGGGATCGAGTGGCTGGCACACCACTTTCACCCGGAGGTGTATAAGGTAGATATCTATACCCAGACCAAGAAGTTTTACAAGCTTTTTTTGGGTGTAAAGCTTAGGAATGAAGATATACAACAGATTTTAGGAGGAGAACAATAGAATGAAACATAGAAGTACTATTTTGTCACTTGCCGCAACGGCAATAGTGATGGGAGATCCAATAAGCATAGAGTCGATCGTGGTCAATGAAGTCATGGGAGAAGATCCTTTCTTTGTGGCGGAGCATAACCTCTCCAAAGCCGATAACAGTGAGCACTTTACCTCTAAAAGTATTGCAACGCTCTCAAACCATGCCAATATGAACCCCTATAGGGTGATCGCTTTTTCGCCATCGGTGAACTTCACTCCGGCAGATGCGGTAGGTTCGAACGAGCCTTCATTTCACGATCCGATCCGTATCCGCGGGAAGAGTCAATCCGGACCGGGAGGGGTATATATGATCAACGGTATGCCTCTCTCTTCAAATCCGGGGGGCGGAAAACATATGCTTGATATGGAAAATACCGCTTCGATCGATCTGCTGAAAGGGTATCTTCCTGTCGACAAGAACCTTGGGTTCTCAAGCCTGATCGGAAAAGTGGACCTTAATGTCCTGCGTCCGAAAAAAGAGGCCGGAGCTATTTTGTCGCAGTCATTCGGTACAGAAAACTTTAAAAGATCGTTTGTACGTTTTGATACAGGAGAAATAGGGGATTTTTCTGCTTTTGGTTCTTTTTCTCTTCTCTCCAACGACAAATATAAAGGAGAAGGCGATCTTGAACGGGTCAACGGTATGGTGGGGCTCTCCTATGAGCCAAATGAGCGTTTTGAAGCGCACCTCTATGCCATTCGTAACAGCGATGAACACCACAACTATGCCTCTCTGAGTTATGCAGAGATAGAGGATCTTGACAGCTATTTCGATAAAGACTATAAGACAACAAAGCCGACATCAGCCAATGATGTAGATTATTATGATTTTAACAAGCAGGATTTTTTGACGACCAATATCTTTGCTGATGTCCGTTACAGACTGACTGCTGAGGACAGCTTCACCTTCAAGCCCTACTACAAACAGGATGAAGGGGAGATCTATTTTTCAAATTTTGCAAAAAAAGGCGTGATCAACTGGCAGATGGACCATGATCTTATGGGTGCCGTTGCTGCCTATGCGCATCGCTTTAGTGAAATGATCAAAGCAAAAGCAGGGTACTGGTATCACAGACAGCTTCCTCCCGGACCACCGACCGACAGACGTATGTACGGGGTGAATGACGATGGAGAGCTCTACTTTAAAAAATACGCTTCACTGGCAGAGGTAGAGGATCATCTCCTGCAGTCGCCGTTCGTGGAAGTAAGCGGCGAGGTGGATAACTTCATCTACTCGGTCGGCCTGCAGTATCAGAACTTTGAAGTAAGTTCGATCAAAAACTATCTGACAGACAGCAATACAAGTCTCGATTATGAGACGGCGATCGCTACATCCACCTACGATTCATGGGGGAGTGTGGAGTCAAAAACCTTTAAAACCTGGCTGCCCTCCGTCTATCTTGCATACAAACTGGATGAGAGGAGTGCTCTCTACCTTGACTACTCACGTACGTACGGGTTTGATGTGAACCTCTATCCGACCTATACAAGCAACTATGCAAAGTTTAAAGGCAAGGGTATCACGCTGCAGCAGCTCTGGAACGATCTGGAGCTGGAGACCTCTGACAATATCGATCTTGGATATAAAACAACGATCGGGGCGGTGACACTCCATCCAAGTCTTTTTGTCTCTTTTGTCCGTAATAAGCAGGCAAATATCTATGACAGGGACCTGGATGTCAGCTATCCTGCAAACCTGGGGGATGCGTTCGGGTATGGGGCGGAGTTCTCGGCACACGGTGCACTGAATGATGATATGGACTTTATCATGGGGCTCTCGTATAACCGTTACTCTTTTGATCAGGATTTTGCAACGAGTGCAACTACCACGAGTGACATCAAAGGCAACCAGCTTCCGGATGCACCGAAGTTTATGGCGACAGGGGCACTTTCATACTATCTGGATAACTGGACCTTCACCCCAAGTGTGCGTTATACCTCAAGCCGTTACGGAGATGTGGAGAACAGACAGAAAGTGGATGGCTATATCGTAGTAGATATGGATATCTCGTATAAGGTAAAGAACTTCCTGGGGTTCCAAAATACATTTTTCCGTTTGACAGCAACAAACCTTACGGATGAAAAATACATTGCAACCATCAATACACCGGATAATGTTTTAGCGGCATCTACGACATCAAGTACCTACCAGACCGGTGCACCGCGTATGGTATTTTTCAGTGTGAACCTGAAGTATTAAGGGGAGTGATTATGAAAAAGGAGAGTCACTATCTTTTAGCAGTAGTAGCTATATTAAGTTTTTTTGCTCTTCTCTCTCTGTTTTTTGGCAGTTTGCAACACTGATTCAGTTTCTAGAGAGGAGGGAGTAGCGACAAGGGGGATAGTTTAAATTGTACTCTCTGTGAGAAAGCAGTCTGTCATTCCGGACTTGATCCGGAATCTATAAATCTTTGCCTCCAGCACTGCCAAAGTACACATTATTCTGCTTTCGCGCCTATAGACGTGAGGTTCACTCACGTTTTTTGTGGACTCCCAGCCTACGCGGGTCGTACTTCGTTGCTCCGCCTTGCCTTCAGCGGTGCACACGTGCACATCGCTTTCGGTTCCGAGTCTAAAAATGACAAACTCTTGTCATTTTCTTAACGACTCTCACTGTTCACGTTTTCTTAATGAGTTTCCCAGCCTACGACGATGTAAGTATGGACATGACTTTACGGCTTAGTTTCAGTCCCTTGCCTCCAGCGGTGCACAAGTGCACATCGTCTCCGGTTTCGTCGCTATAATCGTGAAGCAGTTCACGATTATTTACGCGACTCCCTACCTCCATGGCTACGCTTCGCTCCGACCACTCCGGTTTCGCAGCTAAAATTGACACGCAGGTGTCAATTTTTTACGCTGCTCACATCCATTCTACGACTTTTGAGACTTCATTGGCAATAAAACATTTCACATTGGTCTTCTCTAACGGTTTATTGGGGATGACCGCTTTGGTAAACCCCTGTGTCTCTATCTCCTTGAGTCGGTTTGACAGTCCCGGTATCTCCCGTATCTCTCCTGTGAGGCTGACCTCTCCCAAAAAGAGTGTCTCCGCACTCAGCTCCCTCTCCCTGTAGCTGCTGAGTATCGCAGCGATGATCGCCAAGTCTGCAGAGGGCTCCTGTACTTTGATCCCTCCTGAGATATTGATAAAGACATCATAGGTACCCAAAGGAAGATCAAGTTTTTTCTCCAAAAGTGCCAGAAGCATTCCCAGGCGGTTGTTGTCAAATCCTGTGGAGCTCCGTTTAGGGTGTCCATACGCTTCTGACACCAGCGCCTGTATCTCAACGATGATCGGTCGGCTCCCCTCCATGATCACGGTGAGTGCCGAACCCGACTGAAGCTTCTCTTTATTGAAAAATCTGCCTGCCATACTTTTGGCATCACTCAGCCCTTCCCGGTTCATCTCAAAGATGCCCACCTCATTGGTAGAGCCGAAACGGTTCTTGAATCCGCGCAAGAGTCTCAACTCTGAGTTACTGTCCCCTTCAAAATAGAGTACCGTATCCACCATATGCTCCAGTACCCTTGGGCCTGCGATGGAACCGTCCTTGGTGATATGCCCGATGATAAAAATAGGGATATGGAGGCTTTTTGCGATACGCATCAGCTCAAAAGTGATCGTACGTACCTGCGTCACTGAACCGGGTGCCGAAGTGGTCTCCTCGGAGTAGAGTGTCTGGATAGAGTCTATGACGATAAATCCGTAGTTTTCATTGTTGATCTCTGAGAGGACCGAGCCCAGATTGATCTCTGAGAGTAGATAGAGGTTGTTGTGGTTCGCACCCAGCCTGTTGGCCCGAAGTTTGATCTGCCCTGCAGACTCTTCCCCTGAGACATAAAGTACTTTTGTCCCCTGGTTTGAAAGGTTCCCCGCAATCTTGAGTAACAGGGTGGACTTCCCTATACCTGGACTCCCTCCAATAAGTGTCAGAGAACCGGGTACAACTCCCCCACCCAACACAAGGTCAAGCTCTTTGCTCCCCGAAGTAGACCGTGTAACATTGTCTTCCTGGATATCGGTGATCGGTAGCGCTTTGTTTTTTATCGAGCGTGAAGCAGAAGCGGTCTCTTTGAGAAACTTGATCTGTTCGGTCGTGAGTTCGATCATACTCTCCCATTCACCGCATGAGGTACATTTTCCCATCCATCTGGGAGACTGGAATCCGCATGCTTGACATTCAAAAAGGGTTTTTTTCTTTGCCATATAGTATATCCTTGGATTGATTGGGATAATTATAGAATAATTAGTCAAAACTGAGATAAAAATATTTCATATTGTCATACTTTAAATTACCTGATAAAAGGTCTTTTGCTATAATAGCGCTTTAGATTATAAGAGAGGTAACGGTAGTTTATGATAAGAGCACTTTTACATATACTTTACGGGATGTATTTGACCAATAGCTATGGTTTGAGGTTAAAACTTACGAAAGATCCAAAAAAGAAAAAAAGACTGAGAATCGCCTACTCTCAAGCGCAGTTAGATACCTTGGGTATCAAAGTAAAGGTGAAGCATCCTGAGAACCTTCCTAAGGATGGACAGTATCTGCTTGTCTCCAACCATCGCAGTGTGATCGATCCTCTCATTATTGAACTGGCACTCAAAGATACCAATCTCTTTGGACTTTGGATTTCGAAAAAAGAGCTCTATAATTCACCTTTTTTCGGTCTTTTTGTTCGAAATGCGGGAGGAGTACTGATCGATCGTGAAAAGTCACAGATGAGCGGTTTTTTTGCCGACGTCAAAAAAGGGGTGCAGGCGGGGCATTCCATTTATATCTTTCCTGAAGGGACACGGAACAAAACAGATGAACCTGTCTCGAAGTTCAAAGAGGGGTCACGTATCATTGCCCTGAAGAATAGACTGCCGATAATGCCGGTCTATATCGAACAGAATGCGGATGAAATTTTGAGAAAAGCGATGAAAGAAGGGGTAAAAGAGCAGGAGATCACTATCGCGATAGGAAAAGAGATCTCCTACCGCACCAAAGGTGACCTTGAAACACTCTATAGAGAGGAGTTCGGGCTTTAGCAGTATACCGGATTAGAGAAAGATCTCATCCAGTATCGTATTGACATACTCATTGGCTTTGAACCGTATCATATCGGCAGGTTTCTCACCTGTACCGATATACCAGATAGGCATTTTAAGCTCATCTGCAATACTTAGTACCGAACCACCTTTGGCTGTTCCGTCCAGTTTGGTAATGATGATACCGTCCACGCCGATCATTTCATTAAAGACCTTTGCCTGATTGATAGAGGAACTACCCTGTGTCCCGTCAAGAACAAGCATTTTTCTATGTGGTGCACCCTCCATCGCTTTTCCTGCGACACGAATCATCTTTTTGAGCTCTTCGCTGAGGTTTGTCTGGGTATGCAGACGTCCTGCCGTATCGATGATCACATGATCGATACCTTTTGCCTTCGCTGATTCGATCGTATCATAGACCACAGCGGAAGGATCATGACCCTGTTTCGTCGCGATGATCGGTATCCCCAGTTTATCAGCCCATCTGCTGAGCTGCTCTATCGCCGCTGCACGGAAAGTATCTCCTGCACCAAGGATCACGCTGTTGCCCTGGTCTTTGTATCGGTATGCCAGTTTCGAGATGGTCGTAGTTTTCCCTGCACCGTTCACACCGATGATCATCTCTACAAATGGTTTGGCATCACTCTCTTTCCAGTCCGCTTTGTATTGAAAGACCGAGATGAGTGAGTTGAATGCCTGTATACGGTTTACGTTTTCAGGGAGATTCTCAAGTAGACGCTCGACCAGTTCATAGTTGACATCTGCTTCTAAAAGGATATCTTCGAACTCCTCTTTGGTGATCTCTTTTTTCTTATTTGGTGCGACCTCTTTGATCGCTTCATTGGTTTTGCCCAATACTTTTTTGAAAAGATTAAACATCTAGGTTTTGTCCTTTACTCTTTGGTTATCATAAGTATATCATGTCTGATCATCTCTATCGGAACGGCACCTTCATAGATCGGACCCGTCTCCCCTTGATGATATAGCAGTGTGGTAGGGGTGGTTAGCCCATCACTCTTCAAGCGTTCTAAAAAGAGATTGATCAACTCAGGATCGCCACTCTCGTAAGAGACGAAATAATCGATTTTATGTTGGTTGATAAATGCTTTGAGTTCCGCTTCATCCATGGATTGGTTGGTGGGGATACCAAGCACGGTAAGACGGTTGCTGTACTCTTTTTGCAACTTTGTTAGATACGGAGCCTGAGCAGCAGAGGCATGGTCGTGTATATCAAAGAGATTGATCAGCAGAATCGGCTTGCTTTGGGGATCCGGTAAAAGTTTTCCGTTCTGCATTATGAGGGTATAGGTTGCACCGTTACTCTTTTTAAATAGCAGTTGATCGGAAGGCTCAGCTTGCTGAACAGGTTCTTCTGCACTCTCTCCTTCTGTGACAGATGTGTCGTCCTGGCTGATATCGCTCTCTTGGCCACCTATAATTTCCGTGCTGTTTGCTACAGGAAGTGTGGTATCTGTATCTTTAGATTTTTTTTCACATCCGCTAAAAAAGAGCGGAAGAGATAAGAGTATAGCTGTAAGCAGTAGTCTGTTTTTAGTGTTTTTCACAGTATACCTTTGCGGTGTCGTTGTAAATTCAGGGGTTTTAGGTAGTCCCATTGGATATAATAATTTAAAAAAAAGATTATAACCAAAGAGCATTAAAAAGAGGAATAGCAGCATATGAGGCAAACCATTGAGAAAAGGGCGTTCAGGGCATCCTGCCTGGAAAAACTGAGAAGAGCATCACAAAGAGGTGCATATGCAAAAGATAAAAGAATACTGAAGAGACTGTATAGCGAGATCTTAATATCCAAGGCTCAAAGCATTATGCTTTATCTGCCGCTTCAAACAGAGGTGAATCTCTATCCTCTGATCAAGCAGCTGCGCAAAGAGGGCCGGAAGCTCTACGTCCCTTTTATGGAAGGTAAAAGTTTCAGGCTGGTAAAATATAGATTACCACTGGAAGAGAAAAAATTTGGGATTAAAGAGCCAAAAGATTCAAAACAGTATAGAAACAAAACGATAGATCTGGCGATCGTCCCGATAGTGGGGCTGGATGTGACACAGAGACGTGTCGGGTTTGGTAAAGGAATGTACGACAGATTCTTTGAAAAAGAGAGTAAAAATATTAAAAGAACCGTATTTTTAGCACGTGAGTTATGTTATAGCCAAGAGATAATTACAGACGATTTTGATGTGACAGCCGATATAACCATCACGGGATAGAATGTAGAGGCAGAGTGATAGCAGATCCCTCTTACGGTACGAGGAGAACAGATGATAGAGATAATTGGACTCTCCTCCATAGCGGGAGTTACGGTAGGTGCAGTAAGTTGCTACTTTTGGGTCAAAAGCAGTACAAAAAGCAAGTTTTCCTATATGGAGCTAGAGAGCAGAGCAAAAGCAAAAGCGATCGAACATGAGGCTGAACAGCTGCTTGAGAGCAGTAAAGTAAAGATCAAAGCCAACGAGATAGAGCAGGAGAGGGAGTATCAAAAACGTCTATCGAAACTCGATGAACGCCAGCACTCCCTTGTGCTTGAACAAAAAGAGATAGCGTCTGAAAAAAAAGATCTCGCAGAGAAGAAAAAAACGTTGGAGAGAGAAGCGCAGAATCTCAAAAAGTTGGAGCAGAAGAAGCAGAATGTGATCTCTGAGGCGATCGGGAAGATGGAGCATATTGCCTCTTTGACGCAAGAAGAAGCAAAAGCCTATATCCTGCAGAAGGTGGAAGAACAGAGCCGTGCAGATATCGCAGATATTGTACGAAAGTACGAGCAGGAGGCAAAGGAAGAGGGAGAGAAGAAGGCCAACTATATTCTTGCACAGGCTACCACACGCTATGCCGGAGAGTTTGCCGGTGAACGTCTGATCAATACCATTACCCTGCCGAATGATGAACATAAAGGGCGTATTATCGGTAAGGAAGGGCGTAATATCAAGTCTTTGGAGATGCTTCTGGGGGTCGATATCATTATCGATGAGACGCCGGGAGTGATCCTGGTCAGTTCGTTCAACCTCTACAGAAGAGCGATCGCGACACGTGTGATAGAGATACTGGTCGAGGATGGACGTATCCATCCGGGACGTATCGAAGAGGTACATGAAAAAGTACAAAAAGCGTTTGAACAAAAAACCTATGAAGAGGGTGAAAATATCGTGATTGATCTTGGACTCTTTCCTATGGCCGAAGAGTTGATCCGTCTTCTGGGGCGTTTGAAATACCGGGCAAGTTATGGACAGAATGCACTGGCGCATACACTTGAAGTGGCTAACTTGGCAAAAGTGATGGCTGCCAATATGGGTGGAGATGAGAAACTTGCGCTGCGTGCCGGACTGCTGCATGATATCGGTAAAGCATTGACGCAGGAACATGGAGGGTCACACGTAGAACTGGGTGCTGAGCTTTGCCGTAAGCACCATGAACATCCGACCGTGATCAATGCGATCTATGCCCATCACGGATATGCGGAGCCCGACTCGGTAGAATCGGCTGCGGTCTGTGCTGCAGATAAACTCTCTGCAGCGAGACCGGGTGCAAGACGTGAAGTGCTTGAAAGTTTTACCAAGCGTATAGAGGAGATCGAAAATATCGCTACCGCCAAAGAGTACGTGACGAGTGCCTATGCGATCAATGCCGGACGTGAGATACGGGTATTTGTCAATGCAGATAAGCTTTCAGATAATGAATCCATACTTCTAAGCAAAGAGATCGCCAAAGAGATCGAAGAGAAAGTACAGTACCCCGGAGAGATCAAAGTCAATGTGATCCGTGAGACAAGAGCCGCAGCCTATGCGAAATAAGTAGCTGACTTAAGGAAATTCGCTTGTTGCCTGAGGTTATAATACAGTCAGGAAGTGTTGATAATATAAATTTGTAATTGTCAGCATAGTGTATGGAGCTTTGCTCTATAATTATGCCCAAATATCTACAAAGGATACAGAATGGACAGATGTGATCAGATCAATGCAAATGTAAAAATGGAAGAGTGCTATGCAGGAATGAGTCTGACATTTGACGGAAGTGAAGAGATCAGAGCTGAGATCGAAGCAGCGATCGAAAAAATCAAGCAAGAGACCAGAATGGAGCCTCAGGTTTTTGATAACTCCAAGGACCATACAGAAGCAAAACAGGCACTCTATATCGAGTTTGACGATGATGCACAAAGAGACAGCGGTGACTTCTTTGAGAAGGTACTCAAAGAGCTCAGGATCGATAAGTGTGCAAATGACGTGATCGAAAACTAAGGAGAGAATGTGTTAAAGAGATTATTTGTATTGACTTTACTTTTTTTAGGACTACAGCTCCAGGCAGCTGATACGAAAGCGCCTGTTGTGGTACTCGAGACCAACCTTGGAAAGATCGAACTGAAACTCTATCCCAAAGTAGCGCCGAAAGCCGTAGAGAACTTTACGACACATGTAAAGAACGGTTACTATAACGGATTGATCTTTCATAGAATTATCAAAGACTTCATGATACAGGGTGGAGATCCGACCGGTACGGGTAGAGGTGGCGAGTCCATCTGGAAAAAAGATTTTGAAGATGAGTTTGCTCCGAATGTCGTATTTGACAGACCATACCTGTTGGCCATGGCCAACCGCGGACCGAAAACGAACGGAAGCCAATTTTTTATCACTACCGTACCGACCCCATGGCTGAATGGAAGACACACGATCTTTGGTGAAGTCATCGCCGGTAAAGATGTGGTCAGAAAACTTGAAAATGTCGATGTCGATCCTAGAATGAAGCGGCCGTATTTTGATCAGAAGGTCATCAAGGCGTACCTTAAATAAGACGTGATAGAAGCAAAGTTCCTATCACTGCGTTGACACTGTGTCCGCTTACGATGCGGCATTTAGTGCCTTACCTGCACTGCGATTTAGTCGCTTGTCAGCAGAGGGTGCCCAACGGAAGTGCCCTTGGGGTACTCTCGCGGCTAGTCTCTCTTTCTTAAAATATAATCAAGTATTAATATGGATTTAAATCAACTAAGAAAAGAACGTCAAAAATGGTTGACGTGGAAAAACATCGTTCCTTACCAGGATGCGATCAAAGCACTGCCGGTCTTTGAAGATGTCAAGGTCTCTCTTGGGGATGTTGTCACTATCGATATCGAAAACCTTACAGAAGATCAAGCGGACCAGATCAGGCAAACTGCACTGCTGATGAAACCCTGGAGGAAAGGGCCCTTTAGGATCAATGAGCTTTTTATCGATACAGAGTGGCAGAGTCAGATCAAATATAATCTTCTTGAACCGCATTTTAATCTCGAAGGGAAAGTGGTTGGAGATATCGGATGTAATAACGGCTACTATCTTTTCCGTATGCAGAGTCAAAACCCGAAAAAACTGATCGGGTTTGATCCCTCTGCGATCTACTATTCACAGTTTCAGTTTATTGACCACTTTGTCAAGTCAGACATTGTCTACGAGATGTTGGGGGTCGAGCATGTAGAGTACTATGAACATAAGTTTGATCTGCTCTTCTGTCTGGGAGTGCTTTATCACCGTTCAGACCCGGTAGCGATGCTCAAATCTCTCTACAAAGGGCTGGAGAAGGGTGGAGAGTTGATCTTGGATACCTTTATGATCGACGGGGAGGATGAGGTGGCACTGACGCCTGCAGGAAAATACTCCAAAATACCGAATATCTATTTCGTGCCGACGATACCGGCACTGAAGAACTGGTGTCACCGTGCAGGCTTTGAAAGTGTCGAGATACTCGAAACAAGGGTAACCGATCAGAATGAACAGCGAAAAACCGAATGGATCGATACCCAAAGCCTGGAAGATTTTCTCGATCCGAACGACTCTACGAAAACCGTAGAGGGGTACCCTGCACCCAAAAGAGTCTACATTAAAGCGAAAAAAGCTCGTTGATCCAGGTCAATATCTAAAATAAGATCGACAAAACATTAGTATAACCTTAGTTTTATTTTTAAATAAGCTTGTTTTCGCTATAAATTTACCACTAAACAGAGAAATCGAATAAACTTTAAGGTTCGGTTTACTCTTTGTAGACCAATATAAGTAGTGGACATATGAGAATATTAAGTGTAGGATTTGACGATGAATACGTCAATGAACTTGAAAAAGAGTTGGATAAATACTTTATCTGTATCGTAGATAACGCAAAAGATATGTACGATGCGACCAATTTTACAGATTTTAGACATTACGAACTGGTCATCATAGTAGATGAAGGGGTTCAGTTTTCACTGGAGCGTTACGTCAATGAGGTAAAAAAGAAAAAGAGCGAAACAAAGATCATGATACTGACTGATAAGCCAAAGAGTCAATCAGACTTCTTCAAGCTTGGGGTTGATGATGTCGTCTATGAGCATTGTGACCAGCCTGACCTGATCGCAGCAAGAGTACTGGCAAATATGAGACATCTCTTCGGTACGCAGGTTGAGGTCGATAAACTTGTGATCGATATCGCCAACAAAAGAATACAGTATGATGATAAAAATGTATCACTGAACGGTAAGACATTTGATATCCTGGCATACCTTGCACTCCGTGAAAAAAGAGTCTTCTCCAAAGATGAGATCATCAATGCACTTTGGGAAGAGCCGGAGTATGTCAGCGACAATACCGTCGAAGTAGCGATCAACCAGATCAGAAAAAGGCTCAAGCAGATTCTTGGGTTCCAGGTGATACATACGGTGAGACGCCGCGGCTACAAATTCGCTTATTAGTGCTTATTGCACTGCATCTTTGCAGGAGTTTACTCGGTCACTTACTATGAGTAAGCTCCCTCCTAACAACCCGCAAATCTACATCACACTAAACACGAATCATTTTATAGCACATCATCTTTCTGCGATCTTTTCAGTCACTTACTCTTCAGTAAGCTCCTTCAAGAGATCGCAAAAATCTAATGCACTCTAAGCACAAATCTTCGTTAATGTATTTCTAGAGCTTCACCTTTTACTTGTGAGTAAGCTCCCTTCTAACAACCCACAGATCTACAGCGCACTAAACACGAATCATTTTCAACACCATCTTTCTGTGATCTTAAGATGTAGGTCGGGGTAGGGATACCCCGACCTACTGATACAATTTTTTTATGCAATCACGCTATAATCTTCCAAAAAGTAGAAGGGAAGAATGATGCAGTTAAATACCCACCTAAATATCGACAGCTCACTGTGCGGCAAGGTTACCAGGTTAGAAGAGGGTTATGCCGAGGTTCTGCTTCATACGACACGGCAAATGGGTGCAGATGTACAGGGGTTGGTGCATGGCGGTTTTATCTTCGGTGCAGCGGATTATGCGGCGATGAGTGCGGTCAATGATCCCTATGTGGTACTGGGGGCGTCAAGCTGTAAGTTTACAGCGCCTGTCAAAGTAGGGGATGCGGTACGCTGTAAGGCATCTGTAGTGAGTGAGAAAGGGAAGAAAAAAGAGGTAAATGTAGAGGCTTTGGTGGATGAGAAACTTGTCTTTGAGGGGAGTTTTACTACATTTGTGTTGGAGAAGCATGTGCTTGATTAAGCTTGCGTAGATCAAATCTCTTGATGCTCCGGCATCCCGGGCTTGCCCACAAAGGTATTACTTAGGGGCATTTATGATCTCAATGTGAACACCGTATATAGGGGATTCCGGATCAAATCCGGAATGACGAAAAGAGTCGAGATCAGTGTGACCCTATACGCAAAAGATTTCGGACTAAATAGTTCTTTTCACTTGGTCTATCCAGAATGGCATGACGTTTTGTTCTGCTTTGAGTGTCGTGCTCATACCGTGGCCCGGGTAGATGGTGAAGTCTCCCTGGATCTTTATAGCTTTCTCCAGACTTTTGATCATATCCTGCCCACTTGAGCTAGGAAAGTCCCATCGTCCGATGGACTGTTCGAAAAGAAAGTCCCCGCTGAACCATACATCGCCTATCTCGATCACCGAACAGCCCGGTGTGTGGCCGGGAAAGTGACGGAACTTGATCTTGACCCCTTCGATCTCCAGTGCTGTATCCCCTTCGATCAGAACATCAGGATGACTTGGAGGTGTCCCCTGGGATAAAGGATCGTTCTCGAGCATAAAAGCATCCTCTTTGGGGCAGTATATCGGAAGGTTGAGTGCCTTTTTTACCGCTGCATTGCTCCATACATGGTCGAAGTGCCCGTGGGTATTGAGGATCGCCACCGGATGGGTGACGTTATCCAGTACCCAATCGGTCGCGTCGACACCCGGATCAATAATAAAGTCTTTTCCCTCTATTGTAGCGATGTAACAGTTGGTCTGGTAGGGACCCATAGGTTGCATTTTGATTTGCATGTTATAATTCTCCTCATGAATACGCAAGATAATCACTTTTATAACTTATTGGAAACTGCAATACGCAGTGATGATATGGTGCTCAAAGAGCAGCTGGTTGCGCAATGTTTGGAGTATTGTAACCAAAATTCGGTTAGCCTACCGCAGGATTTTGAGCCTGCAGTGTTTGAAACACCTTCCTATGCTTCCAGATGCAGGATCGTAAACCCAAGGGAGCTTCCTACCCGAAAGGAGTTTGATACACCCGAGGGGTTGGCGACACTGGTACATGCCATTGCACACATTGAGTACTCAGCGATCGATCTGGCACTCGATGCGGTCTACCGTTTTCCCCAGATGCCCATAGCGTATAAAATAGACTGGCTGGTTGTGGCCGAAGATGAGATACGCCACTGCAAGATGCTGCTGGAGCTGCTGGATGCCCTGGGCTATCGGTATGGCGACTTTCCGGTACACTGCGGACTCTTTGATGCAGCAGCACATACCGCACATAATCTGCTTGACCGTATGGCGATCATACCGCGCTATTATGAAGCAAGCGGGTTGGATGTCAATCCCCAGATCATTAAAAAGCTTGAGAACAGACGCAAAGATCCGCTTGTAGCCAAACTTATCGATGCACTCAAGATCATCTATGATGAAGAGATAGAGCATGTCCATAAAGGAGACAAGTGGTTCAAATATCTTTGTGCCAAAGAGGGGCTGGATGAATCAGTATATTTTGAGATACTGGAGCGCTACAGACTCTTGAGCAAGCACCGTCCGCATATCAATGTCAATGCAAGAAAAGAGGCGGGGTTTACCTGTAGTGAGATCAAGAAACTGGGTGCAAAAACGTGCAACTAGAGCAAGCCTACGAGAAACTCCTCTTCTCCCCCAGGTGGTACCATCTGCCGTTTATAGCGTTGATGCTTCCTCTTTCGCTGATATATGGATGTGTAATGTGGACGAGAAGAGTGGTCTCTACCAAAAAAGATTTTGGGATCCCTATCGTGAGTGTGGGAAACCTGATCGTTGGAGGAAGCGGTAAAACACCGTTTACCATCGCACTGGCTTCAGGGCTGGACAATGTTGCGATCATCTCCAGAGGATATGGCAGGAGGAGCAGAGGGCTGGTAGAGGTAAGTCATCAAGGTAAGATAGTGGCGAGTGTGGAGCAGAGCGGGGATGAACCGATGCTTATGGCACACTCACTCCCCAAAGCTTCGGTGATCGTAAGTGAAGATCGGCATCAGGCGATCCGTCTGGCGAAAGAGAAGGGCGCCAAGCTCATCATACTGGATGATGGGTTCAACCGGGTAGAGATCAAAAAATTTGAGATCATCCTTGAGCCCGGAACGATCAAAAATCATCTGCCGTTTCCTGCAGGCCCCTTCAGAGAGTTCTGGTTTACCAAAAAATATGCCGATATCGTGGCAAAAGAGGGACGGGACTTCAGAAGAGAAGTAGCGCTGGAGAACCCTCGGTCAAAAATGGTTCTGGTCACTGCCATTGCACATCCTCAAAGACTCGATCGCTATCTGCCCAAAGATGTCATAGAAAAAGTCTATCTTCGTGACCATGACTATTTTGATGAAGGCAAGATCAGAGAGCTGATGGATGCATGCGGGGCTGACTCTATCCTGTGTACTTCCAAAGACAGGGTGAAAATGGAGGGGTTTGATCTGCCGATCTCCGAGCTGAAACTCAAACTAAACATAGAAAATGATATAATAAAAGAAATTCAATCATACATTCAATCAAGTCTATAAAAGTCAGTCTCTTCAGGAGTGTTCAGTAGAACAGATATCAAGAGTACTCCGTTGCCGCGGCATACTTTTGAGGACTTGTTTATAAAGGATTCTAGTCAATGAGAGATAATCTACAGATAGTAAAAACACTTCATGAAGCACTGCCGTATATTAAACGTTTTGCGAATGAAAAGATCGTGATCAAGTATGGCGGTTCTGCACAGACCAGTAGTGATCTGAAAGAACAGTTTGCTCAGGATGTTGTACTGTTGCATCTTGTCGGGATGAAACCGATCATTGTACACGGTGGCGGGAAGAGTATTACAAACCTTCTTGCCGATCTGGGTGTTGATACCAAGTTTGTAGATGGACAGCGTGTGACGACCAGAGAGGTAATGCGTATCGCCGAAATGGTACTCAGCGGTGAGATCAACAAAGAGATCGTCTCTTTGCTGGATAACCATGGAACCAAAGCGATCGGTATCTCAGGGAAAGACGGTGGTTTTCTCAAAGGGATTCCTAAAGACTTTGAGAACTTCGGTTACACAGGAAGGATCGAACATATCAATCCCGATATTGTGAACAATATTATTGAAGATGGAGCCGTGCCTGTGATCGCTCCTATCGCAGGAAGCGATACGATCGGCCATCCAGGGTTCAATATCAATGCAGATCTGGCAGCCAGCAAGATCGCTGTAGCCCTCAAGGCACGCAAAGTACTTTTTCTGACGGATACGCCGGGGGTACTGGATAAAAATATGGAGCTGATTACCAACCTTAGTATAGAGAAGACAGAAGCCCTCAAGCAAGACGGTACGATCCATGGCGGGATGGTGCCGAAAGTAGATGCCTGTATCGAAGCGCTTCGCGGGGGTGTCAAAAAAGCACATATTATTGATGGACGGGTAGAACACTCACTGCTTTTAGAGATTCTTACCAGTTCAGGCATCGGTACCTGTATAGAGTTGTGATCCGCTGAAAATGTTACAAAACAGGTAATGAAGTTGTTGTGTGCAAAGTCATAAAAAGGGTCAATAGATGCATTGGTCCTTGTGTATGGATGTGATGGTATCATAAGAGTCAAGAGAGTGTAAACCTTCGGAAATAAGCGGGATATGTCTCTGCGTTGCAACCTTCCTTAGCAAAGATTAGTTATAATACCGCAACTCATACATATAGGAAATAGTTGATGCAATTTATCGAAACACGTGGTAATGATGGACAGAAGCCTGCTTCTGTTACTTTTTCTGAAGCAATCTTAAGTCCAAGTGCAAGTTTTGGAGGGCTTTATGTGCCAAAGTCGCTTCCAACACTTGATCAGGCATATCTGGAGTCTCATCTGGAGAGCCACTACAAAACATTGGCGATCGATTTTTTAGAGAAGTTCGGTATCGATATTGAGAAAGAGGTGCTTGAAGAGGCGCTCAATAGATATGATGCGTTTGATGATCCTTCCAATCCTGTACCCCTGACACAGATCGAAGAGGATTGTTTTGTTTCTGAACTTTATCATGGTCCCACACGTGCATTTAAAGATATGGCGCTGCAGCCTTTTGGATATGTACTCTCTAAATTGGCACAGCAGAAAAATGAGAACTATCTTATCATGGCTGCTACGAGTGGGGATACCGGACCGGCAACCCTTGAAACCTTTAAAAATCAAAACAATGTAAAGGTTGCCTGTCTCTACCCGGAAGGCGGTACTTCGGATGTACAGAGACTACAGATGGTCACAGAGGATGGTGCGAATCTCAAAGTGATCGGAGTCAAAGGTGATTTTGATGATACGCAGAATACACTCAAAGAACTACTGGCGTCGGAAGATTTCAAAGCAGAGCTGAAAGCACACGATATCAAACTCTCTGCAGCAAACTCGGTGAACTTTGGGCGTATTATCTTCCAGATCATTTACCATATCCACTCTTATCTTGAATTGGTGCGTAAAGAAGCGATCACTATGGGAGAGAAGATCTATCTTGTCGTTCCAAGCGGTAACTTCGGGAATGCACTCGGTGCTTACTATGCGAAGAAAGCAGGTCTTCCTGTTGAGAAGATACTGATCTCATCCAATATCAATAATATCCTGACCGACTGGATCAATAAAGGTGAATATGATCTCACTTCAAGAACGTTGGTTCAGACAGAGTCACCGGCAATGGATATTTTGAAAAGCTCCAATGTAGAGCGTATCATGTATGACAAGTTCGGTCCTGCACGTACGAAGGAGCTCATGGAAGCCCTGGCAACTGAAGGGAAATACCAGCTGACAGACGATGAGATCGCAGCCATCCAGGAGGATTTCGCCGCTTCATTCTCTGATGATGAGGAGTGTGAAAGTGTGGTGGGTGCCTATGCAAAAAAAGGGTATATCATGGACCCTCATACTGCTACCTGTATGAAAGCCTACGAGACACTGAGAGAGAAGCCGTTGAAAACAGTGGTCTACTCAACTGCTGAGTGGACCAAGTTCTCCCCTGCTGTCTCCAAAGCTCTGGGAGAAGAGGTCAAAGATGATATCGCAGCACTCCAGAGAGTGAGTGACTCTGCTCATGTAAATGTCCCGGATATGATCAGAGCACTCTTTGATAAGCCTATCAAACATACAGTAGTGGTTGATAAAGAGAATATCAAGGGAGAGATGCTGAGCTTTCTGTAGTTCGGTAAAATCTGATGAGAAACTTTCTATACTCCCTACTTGTTATTAGTACCGCAGTTTCTGCGAGTGGTGTGATAGAGTGTAGAGTAGTGACTGAGGGGTTTAACAGGTGTAACCCTTACAGTACGAAATATCTCTACACAAAAGAGGTTGAGTATGAGAAGGATCGTAAAAAGCTCATTAGTACAAAATCCTTGCCTCTCCCCGAAAAAAAAGCGTTAGTGAAGGTGGTTTCCATCGATGAGACTGCCGCACCCTATAAACTCTCCAATGACTCTCTACGTTTTAAAGGGAGTACCAGCAGTACACTTGAACAGCCATTAGATATAGTCGGCAAAGTAAGCATTAGTCAAGAGAAACGGCCCTTGGAGAAGAAAAGAGCACTTAAGTCTAAAGAAGAGCTCGAAAAATATATTAAAGAGCTTGAAAGATATACTCAGCAGCTTCAAAAGAGTGAAGAAAAAGAGGTTGGTATCTATAGGGTTGTATCGGGTGATGCCTTGATTCGTATTGCTAAAAAGTTCAATATCAAGACCTCCGAGCTTAGGAAGTTGAATAAACTGAAGAGAGGTGTGATTTTACGGATAGGGCAGAAGTTGGTCCTGCCTTATTCGCAAGAGATGGTTGATGCGATTGCTACAGCACAGTATAAAGTCAAAAAGGGTGATAGCCTAATTGCTATTGCAAAAAAATTTGATCTTGAGCCTGAAGACCTGATCAGCTTTAACAGGTTAAAGAAGAATTCAATCATTAGAATCGGAAAGGTATTGGAGCTTCCGTTACCTCATAAGTTGGCTGAACTTGCAGCACAAAAAAAATATAGCCGGTATGGTAGACGAAGTCTCAGGGTGACTGCCACTGCCTATACTTCGCATGCACAACAGACAGACAGTACCCCGTTCCTGGCGGCGTGGAATAACCGCCTGGTTCCGGGGATGAAGATCATTGCGGTCTCAAGAGACCTGCTTTCAGCCTATGGCATGCGCAACGGGACAAAAGTACGTATTGCAGGACTTCCGGGTATCTACCGCGTACGAGACAAGATGAATAAACGCTATAGAAAACGTATCGATATCTATATGGGCCTGAATCGTAAAAAAGCACTGCGCTGGGGAAGAAGAAGCGTGAAGATCTACTGGGACTGAGTTTAGGTAGCGTGGAGCAGGGAGCAGGTTCTCCTGTCCCACCTCTTCTTTTTTCCCCTCCTTGTTCTCATCATTCCCTATGGGGACAAAATCAAAATATCTCCAACTTTTGAAAGCACTAAAGTATTATTTAGGTAATGGAAGGTTATGCTTCCTCTCCGTAGTCAGTATAAAAACTTTTTTGATAGGGTAGAAGTGATATAGGTGTCTGAATAGGCTGGATAACTATACCATTGGTGCAGTTGTTTTATGTTTCATCTGATATAGTGCCGAAGAGAGATGAAGGTTTATATGTGCAACGCAATGATATAGGGCCATATTTGTTGTAATCTTCAAATACGTGTATATTTTTAAAATAAGGAAGATCTATGAACTCAACAAATAAAACCTCTATACCAGTAGAGACGCTCTACGATCTCGCAACATTGGCGGATTATTCTCTTATGGATACATTAACTCCTGATCCTAAAGCAACAGCAGATGGTGTCGATCACGTGCCAAGACAAGTCTTCAGCGGACATTTTGTCCCCGTCAACCCTACACCGATTGAAGCCCCCGTCTATATCGCTCACAGTGAGAACTTCTTTCGTGAACTCGGATTTAGCGACGCTTTGGCAACATCAGAGGATTTTATGAGCATGTTCTCCGGCGATACCGCGCATTTGCCTGAGCCGATGCGTAGGCTAGGTTGGGCCACAGGGTATGCGCTTTCCATCTACGGAAACGAATATTATGAACAGTGTCCATTTCAAACGGGTAACGGGTATGGTGACGGTCGTGCCATTTCCATCCTTGAAGCGGTGATCAAGGGGAAGCACTGGGAGATGCAGCTTAAAGGAGGCGGTAGAACACCTTATTGCCGGGGTGCTGATGGTCGTGCCGTTTTGCGTTCGAGTATTCGTGAGTTTTTGGCACAAGAGCATATGCATGCCCTGGGTGTGCCGACATCACGCTCGTTGACTCTCTACACCTCAAACACAGAGACGGTAAAGCGGCCATGGTTTACCAAAGGGTCATATTCAAGAGACCCCGAAGTCATGATCGATGAGGCCGTTGCCATCACCACACGGGTTGCACCTTCGTTTCTTCGGGTGGGGCAACTCGAGCTTTTCGGTCGGCGTGCCCGTAAAAATGAGCATCCAAAAGCGATGGAGGAGCTTGAGCAGATCGTGCTGCACCTCATTGACCGTGAGTACAGTGATCTCATCGATGCGTCTTTACCTATACAGGAAAAAGTGCTCTTACTGGTACGTGAGTTTCGAAAACGGCTCACCTCGCTGGTAGCAAACTGGATCCGTGTTGGCTACTGCCAGGGGAATTTCAATAGCGACAACTGTGCCGCAGGCGGCTTTACCCTCGATTATGGACCATTTGGATTTATAGACATGTTCGACCCGAGATATCAGCCGTGGACGGGTGGCGGAGCGCACTTCTCCTTTCTCAATCAACCGCAAGCTGCCGAGCGTAACTTTCATATGTTCTGTCTGGCGTTGAAACCGCTGCTGGCGTCGAGTCAGGATGCTCTGGGTCAGTTGGATGAGATAAGAGAGGGGTTTCCTCGGGTCATGCAGGGGCAGATGATAAAGATGTGGGCTTCCAAGCTTGGACTAAAAACGTTGAATGCATCACTCTTCAATGCACTTGTAACGCTGATGATAGAGACCTCTGTCGATTATACGATCTTCTTCCGTGAGCTCTCTACGGTACCTGAGGATATCTCCCCACTCACTAAAAGCTTTTACGGTGACTCCGTACACAATGAAAAGATTTTAAAAAGTTGGTCGGAGTGGCTGGAACAATGGAGATCACTCATCCATACCACAAACCCTGCCGAGATCAATGCCACTTCGGATGAATCACGTGAAAAGCTTTCCAGGCAAATGAAAGCGGTTAACCCAAAATATACTTTGCGTGAGTGGTTTCTCGTCCCTGCCTATCAACAAGCCGCCAATGGAGACTATACACTCATCAAAGAGTTGCAGGAAGTGATGACTAATCCCTATGATGAGCAATCTAAAGCGATAGAGGAGAAATACTATAGAGCAAAGCCCTCTGAGCTCTTTGAAGTTGCCGGCATATCCCATGTCAGCTGTTCGTCGTAAATTTCGATGCGATCTTCTCCCCCGCTTCCATTGTCCCCGATGAGAACGAGATAAGTACTGCAATATCTCTAAACTAGTCTAGCACAGAATTATAATATTTACATTGGTATATAAAGTGGAATATATTCAAGTTGAGGTTCAATACAAGGTGTAGACGAATAAAGCATATTTATATTTGTCTGTTGTAATCTACCTCTCAACTTTGGATAATGATTATCGATAAATGATTTAGCACTCTTGAAATCTTTTGTCATATAATATTCTATTCTACCATGTGAAAATTTAAGATTGATATCACCTAAATAAACTACTTTTCCTCTTGGTAAATAAAAGATTGGACCTTTTTGTCCCTGGCAAATCCTCTTTTGAGTAATTATACTTTTCTTATCTTTAGAATATAGTTCTATAGATTTGAAGGCAACATGGTCATTTCCAGTTGCTGAACTAACAATATATCCATTCTCAGGAAAATCATAGTGAGCAGCATTTTTCCACATATCTTCAATTTTGTAAGCATCACTATGTATATCCGAAGGCCACATTAATAATTTAAATCTATCAGCACTAATATCTGTATTTTTAGATTTTACACCCATTACAAATACAGTCTCTGTACTATCTTTAGATAGTGAATAGTTTTGTTCTAATTGTTTAACAGCACATCCTGAAGTCAATAAACTAAATGTAATTAAAATAAACCAATTGAAATATTTCATGATTTTCTCTCTCCCCTTTTTGTATTTTAATCATATCAATTAAAAACTTATGCTTTCTTTTGTTTGTATAATCAAATCACCACTCAAGAGTGCAGTATAATAAAACTGTAAGAGTCGGTTGATATAAATTGATTATTTGGTTGAGATCATGTATAGAGATATGGGTTACCACGTATAACGTGGGAACCAAAAAAACAACATTATAAGCGACTAATAGCCAATGGCAAACCTAAAATGTCTGCTATGAATGCTTCAGCACATAAGCTATTGAGAATTATTTTTGGTGTATTGAAGTCTGGAAAACCCTTTGAAATAAATTACGTAAGGAGTTGATATTTTTAGGAGTTTTTAAGACAGAACATTCCATATCTGAGATTGTGAAAGAACTACTCTTTTTCCACTGTCATCCTGAACTTGATTCAGGATCTCATCAAATAACAGCGAAATTTAGGGGATTCTGAATCAAGTTCAGAATGACAATACCCTATTTTTTATGTTCTTTCACAGTCTCGAGACGATGGGAATACATCATTCTGAGTTACTATGCAAACTTTTATTGGTTTCAAATTGTGAGGCTGTGAAAGAACCTGTAATAATTTGGAAGTGGAGGCTTTAGCCCCACCGAAAATTGATAAATATGGCAATTTTTCAAGCCTCAGATAGCATAAATGGGTAATTTATGAGGGAAAAATAGATTAATCCGGGGCTAAAGCCTCCGGCTCCGTGAGTTCTTACACAGTCTCTCCGGATATGGAATGAATATGCAGTGGAGGTATTCATAATAAGGTATGCACCCCAAGAGCACTTTAGGACGCATTCCCGATCAGGAGATCGGGAACGAAAGAAGATTCCGGATCAAGTCCGGAATGACGAGCTCTGCTAGCCTGCAAGACAACACTCTGATGACTACTGCTCCTGCAGCTCCTCGTAGATCTCAAGGACTTCCAGGTATCGTTCACTCTTCTCTTCGTACTCCTCTTCTACCTTGGCAAGTTCATCCGAGATGGCAGTAAGTCCTTTCTCCTGGTAGCACTCCGGATCCTGTAGACAGTCATTGAGTTGATCGATCTTTGTTTCCAGTGCTTCTATCTCTCCTGGGAGATTATCGAAGTCCTGCTGTTGTTTGTAGCTGAGCTTTGTCTGCTTTTTGGCCTTGGGTTTCTCTTTCTCCTCGTTTGCTGCACTCTTTGCCGTCTCCTGTTCGATATCCCCCAGCTCCTTGATCTCTTTTTCGATACTGAGGTACTCGGTATAACTCTGGTAGGACTCCTCTACTACCCCGTTCCCTTTAAAGATAAAGAGCTTTGAGGCGATCTTGTCGATAAAGTACCTGTCATGCGAAACAAAGAGGATCGCACCCGGGAAGTTGATCAGTTTCTCCTCGAGGATATTGATCGTCTGGATATCCAGGTCATTTGTCGGTTCATCCAGAATAAGACAGTCCACCTTTTTGGTGAGGAGGAGGGCGAGTGCCACACGGTTCTTCTCCCCACCGCTCAGCACGCCGACCTTTTTGTCCAAAAACTCCTTGGGGAAAAGGAAGCTTTTGAGATACCCGTAGACATGCATATTCTTGCCCTGTACTTCTACCCTGTCTCCGCCGTCGGGGCAGAATGTCTCGATCAGCGTTTTCTCATCACTGAGCATCTCACGGTGCTGGTCAAAGTATCCGATGGAGAAGTCTCCCTGTTTGATGATCCCGCTGTCGGGCTTGATACGGCCCAGCATCAGTTTCAACAAGGTTGATTTCCCCGCACCGTTGACACCAACGATCGCGATCTTGTCTTTCTGCAGGATACGTGTAGTGAAATCTTCGATCAGTTTTTTCCCCGGAACACTGTAGTGCAGGTGTTCGATCTCAAAGAGCATTTTTTTTCGTGCCACACTCTCTTCACGGTTGAAGTGTTTTTTCTCCCGCTCCAGCTCGACCATCATCTTACGGATGAGTGTAGGGTTTGTTTTTGCTTCGTCACGGAGTTCAAAGACACGTTTTTTCCGTCCCTGGTTCCGTTTCTCTCTGGCTCTTACCCCTTTTGCCAGCCACGCCTCCTCCTGCTTCAGAAGACGGAGCAGGTTCTCATGGCTTTTCTGCATCGATTTCATACGTGCCTCTTTCTGCTCGAGGTAGCGCATATAGCCGCCGTTATAAGAGACAAGCTGGTGATTGTCCACCTCTACCACACGGGTAGCGATCGTGTCGATAAAGTGTCTGTCGTGCGAGATAAAGAGGAGGGTGAACTTCTCTTTGAGGAGCATCTCCTCGAGAAACTCCACCATATAGACATCGAGGTGGTTGGTCGGTTCGTCCAGCAGAAGCACATCGGGTTTTTTCAGGATCAGGCCGGCAAGCGCAACACGGCGCTGCTCCCCTCCCGAGAGTGTAATGGCAGGCCGCTCTTCATACTCTTTGAGCTTGAACTCCTGAAGCACGCGCTCTACCTTGTCATCTAGGTTCCATGCATTATGGTGGTCGATATAGTTACTGAGTTTTTCATGTGCTTTCAACAGTTCGGTATTATCAAAATCCGTAGCGAGTTTGATACTGAGCTCATCATACGCTTTTTTTGCCTCTTTCAGCTCGGTAAGCTCATGCTCTATCGCTTCTCGAACGCTGTGGTCGGGATCAAACTTTGGGTGTTGCTGCAGCATCTCTATCTGTACAGACTTGTCTATTACTCTTTTCCCCTCGGTAGGCTCCACCTCCCCGGTAATGATCTTCATAAGGGTTGACTTACCGCAACCATTCTGTCCAATGATGGTGACTCTCTCCCCCTCATTGAGATGAAAATCAACATCATCAAGCAGCAGTTTGATGTCATACTGTTTTTTGATATGAAAGAGGTCGATCAATGCCATGATAATTCCTGTAAAATATAAGTTGTGGAATTATATCAATAAAGGGGACATACAATGGTTAAAAGAGAAGGGGCATTCTCTACATTGCTCTTTAGACCAGAGTGGGCTAAAGCTATCTTTTCAGTTGTCTGGCCGGCCGAGGGAAAAGCCGAAAGGGTCTTATGCAGCATCGTCCATAGAGGTACCCTTAAGCCTTGATTAGGTATATTCCAAAGAATGATTATAAAGGAACAGTATGTTAGAGATAGTTATCGGACTCTATTCGCTCTATACATTATTGAGAGTCTATATCTCAGTAATGCAGATAGGGTATATCAATCAGGAGAAGTGTAAAGAACCTGTATTGATGAGTGCAGAAAAATATTTCACTGCAGGCAGCTATGCCGTGGCGAAGGAGAGGCTTTCACTGCTCGAGACGTTTGTGGATTATTTCCTATTCCTGTGGTGGGTGATGGCAGGATTTGCGTGGCTCTCAGGCGTGGTAGGAGTAGAGGGTACGCTGATGAGTGCCGTGCTCTTCCTCTATGGTTTTATCGCAGTCAATTATATTGTCGGTTTACCGTTTGAACTCTATCAGACCTTCAAGATCGATGAAGCATACGGGTTTAACAAAACAACACCTGGACTCTTTATCACTGATATGCTCAAGGCAGCTTTGATGTTCTTCCTCTTTGGAGGCGCACTCTTTGCACTGCTGGCATGGATCATCACAAGTTTTGATACATGGTGGCTCTGGGGATTTGCAGTGATCTTTGTGGTAGCGCTCCTTGTCAATGTTCTATACCCTACCGTGATCGCACCGATATTCAATAAGTTTGAACCGATCGAAGAGGGTGAGCTGAAAGAGGAGATCACCAATCTGATGGCGCAGGTCGGGCTGAAGAGTGACGGAATCTTCAAGATGGATGCGAGTAAACGTGACAGCCGGTTGAATGCCTATTTTGGCGGACTGGGTAAAAGCAAGCGGGTAGTACTCTTTGATACACTTCTGGAAAAGCTTGAGACGAAAGAACTGCTTGCGGTACTGGGGCATGAACTCGGACACTTCTCTCATGGGGACATCTGGAAAAATATCGGATTGATGGGCGTGCTGCTCTTTATCACATTTTATCTCTTCGGGCATCTGCCTGAAACGCTCTTCTTGGAGATGGGAGTGATGCAGCATGCGGGGGTACAGATAGCGATGTTACTGCTGTTGCTGCCTTTGGTGAACTTTATCTTTACGCCATTTATGAGTTATGTCAGCCGTCACAATGAATATGCCGCAGATGAGTTCGGTTCCCAGATGGGCGGCAGGGAGAACCTGGTCTCAGCACTGTTGAAGCTCATTACCGAAAACAAGGCCTTCCCAAAATCGCACCCCTTGGTGATCTTCTTTTACTATACGCATCCACCGGTGCTCGAGAGGCTCAAAGAGCTTGGCTATGATGCCACCGGTGTTGTCGTAGGTGAGGAGAGTGCACTGCCAAAGGATGGGATATTCTCTTTTATCGGCGATGAGAAGTGTGATCAAGAGAAGTGACAAAGCTGACGAAAAAGGAAACGACTTGACGATATCCCAAGCACTAAAGTGGGCCAAAGAGGCGCTTGCAGAGGCGTGTGAACGCCCTCTTTTTGAAGCGGAACTTCTCTTGGCCTACCATCTACAGAAGGATCGTCTCTATCTCCATATGTATGTGGATGAGGAGATAGCAGAGAGTGAAGGGTACAGAGCACTGGTAGAACGGCGTGCCAAGCATGAGCCCTACGAATATATCGTCAGCCATGCCAGTTTTTATGATATAGAGCTTGAGGTAGAGCCCGGTGTGCTTATTCCCCGCCCTGAGACAGAGATACTCATAGAAAAGGTGGCAGAGATTATTGAAGCTGAGGGGATAACCCGGGTTGCAGAGATAGGGGTTGGCAGTGGTGCGATTTCAGTCGTACTGGCCAGAAAGTTCCCGCAGCTGCATAGTATCGCAACAGATATCTGTGATACCCCGCTGAAGGTGGCCGGAAGGAATATTGAAAAGTTTGGATTGGAAGAGCGGATCGAGCTGCGAAAATCCAATCTGCTGGATGAGGTACCGGAGAGCGTGGAGCTTGTGGTCTCCAACCCGCCCTATATTGCCGAGGCGTGTGTTCTGGAGTCCAATGTGGTGGATTATGAACCCGGGGAGGCACTTTTTGGCGGGAAGGTGGGTGATGAACTGCTCAAGCAGATCATTACCGATGTCTCGAACCGCGGTATCCGGTACCTGGCATGTGAGATGGGGTATGACCAAAAAGCTCCGATAGAAGCGTTTGTTAAAGATTTTGAGATAGAATTTATTGAATTTTATCAAGACTTGGCAGGGTTTGATAGAGGGTTTGTGATTAAGTTTAAAGGATAAAAATGAGCAAATATTTTAGAATGGCAACCATGGCATATCTGATCCTCCTTGGTGTGATGCTGGGAGCAGGGCTTTTTGCTGGTATTGTAGTCGCACCGGTAACGTTCAATACTGCTTCATGGTTAGGCGCTGAAGTGCTCAGCCATTATCAGGAAGGCCAGATCATGACGGAAAATTTTGTACGTCTCTCCTATCTGGTCAATGTGGTGGTGGTTGCAGTGGTTCTCTATGAAGGGTACAAGTATAAAAAGTTTGAAAGAGACTGGATCACCCAGGTGGCTACTTTCTTTGTGATCGCTACAGGCTTGATGTTCGCCCACTACTATCTGCCTGATATCCTTGCAATGCAGCAGGCAGGTGAGGCTGCAACGCAGAGCCAGACTTTTATCAATATGCACAAAGGCAGTGAGATCAACTTCAAGGTTTTCTCTCTGGCACTCCTGGTGTTGATGATCCGTAATATGCAAAAAGCATGTAAATAGAGAGTAGATAGTAAGTAGCAGGGAGCAGGGAACAGTGAGCAGTGAAAATTTGGACCATCCATTCAAACCGATCGTTTTTAAGGATACGGAGATACTGATACTGGGATCATTCCCCAGTATCCAGTCGTTTGAAAACAACTTCTACTATGGACATCCGCGCAATCAGTTCTGGAAGATCATGGAGGCGTTGACCGGGTACCCTATCAATAACCGTGACCAGAAGATATGGCTGCTTAAAGAGGCCAAAGTCGGTCTTTGGGATATGGTGGCTGCCTGTCAGAGGGAGAGCTCACTCGATAGTTCTCTGGAGGAGATCGAGGTGAACGATATCGCAGGGTTGCTGGAAAAGTATCCGAAGATCAAAAAGGTCTGTTTTACAGGCAAAAAAGCCCAGGCGCTCTATCAGAAACACTTTTCGCACCTCTCCATAGAGACCTGTTATCTCCCTTCTCCTTCTCCTGCCTATGCCGCTATGGACTTTGAGCAAAAAGTAGTACAATATCGTCAGAAGTTAGGATGTAAACAAGGATTGTAAGTGGCAGTTTGGGCGATAGGTGACCTGCAGGGGTGTTATGATGCTTTTCAAAGATTGGTGACCGAGATCAAGTTTGACCCTG
Source organism: Candidatus Sulfurovum kebritense (assembly GCA_047689535.1). GTDB lineage: Bacteria > Campylobacterota > Campylobacteria > Campylobacterales > Sulfurovaceae > Sulfurovum > Sulfurovum kebritense. Next base: position 64,017 of record JBEWPZ010000004.1, read on the forward strand.
AAGAGGACAGACTCTGGCTGGTAGGTGATCTGGTCAACAGGGGTGAAGACTCTCTGTCGACGCTTGAGTATATCTACAGTATCCGTGAGAGTGTCGAAGTGGTGCTTGGTAACCATGATATCTCACTCATTGCAGCGTACTATGGTGTAAGAAAGGGTAACAAATATATCGATCCGATCCTGGAGTCCCCGAATGCCGGAACCTATATCCATTGGCTGCGCCAGCAGAGGTTTTTACATATAGACTATCAGCTGGGGTACTGTATGTCTCATGCAGGGATCTCTCCGGAGTTCGATCTGGGGATGGCGATACGGTATGCCAAACAGATCGAAGAGCGGTTGCAGGCAGATGAGTCGGAGGTGAAAGTTTGGCTGGAGAAGATGTTTCACCATACCTGTGACCGTTTTGACCGCAAGGCAAGTATCGATGATATCGAGCGGTATATTTTAAGTACGTTTACACAGATGCGCTTTTGCTACAAGGACCACAGGCTGGACTTTGACCAAAAAGGCCCGCCGACGGATAAAAAGCTTGAGGAGAAGGGGATGAAACCCTGGTTTGATGTGGTTGATAGAAAGTCTGTGGATCTCAAGATCGTTTTTGGGCACTGGTCAGCACTGGGCTTTTACTGTGATGAGAATATTCTGGCACTGGATACGGGATGTGTCTGGGATGGTAAGCTTACCGCAGCCAGGTTGGATAGTGAAAGCCTAGAAGTTGTTTCTGTTATGTGTCAACATGATCTCTCTTCTGGTATGAAGCAGGATGAAACTCCTGTTGATTGAACTTCTATATCTGTATGGGTGAGTTTCGTTAGAGACTATAGTATCAGGTGTTATGTGCGTGTCATTTTACTACTTTTTCTTTACTTTGTTTAGTATTATTGATTTAAAGTATAGCTTTTAGACAATTTGGGGTATGATTTATCTCATGGACAAAGGGTTTTTTCTTCGAAGCGTAGTTTTTTATTTTCTGTTGGCAACTTTTCTCTCTGCCGGTGTGATTGATATCAATCAAAGTGGCGTTTCTCTACTGAAACAGAGTGAGGTATATATCGATCAGAATGACTATACACTTACAGAGATTATCGATGAAGCGTTGTTTCAGCCCTATAATAAAGACTTTATCCGGACAGGAGTAAGCAAGAAGAAGGTCTGGATCAAACTTGATTTTACGAATAATACAGATCAGGTTCAAGAAAAAATCCTGCTTTTCGGTACCCCGTTTATAGAACATATTCACATATATGACGAAACAAACCTCTCCAAGCCTTATGTTATGGGACAGGCACATCCTCGTGATGATCATAAGACACAACTGCACTACTATAAGATACGCTTGGAGCCTTATGATTCACAAATCTATTATCTCACACTCTTTTCAAACTATAACTACCTGAACTTTGAGCTTACGCTGGAAGATGAGATCAGTTATCTTGAGGAAGATCGAGTCAAACAGTTTATCAATATATTTTTAGTCGGGTTTATTTTTGCATTAATGACATACAGTTTTCTGCTCTCTTTTTATATTAAAGATAAGAGTTATTTTTTCTATGGACTCTACCTTGTTCCACTACTCTCCTATCAACTGAAGTATGTCGGACTTACACAGATCTATTTTTCAAAAGAGCTGATCATGCTTGATCTTGAGGCAACCATTATCAGAGGGTATTTACTGATGATCACCAATGCACTCTTTGCAATGCACTTTTTGGATATCAGGCGCTATCAGAAGCTCTATCGGACATTTGTCATTTATATTGTGACTGCTTCGATATGTATGGTGTTATTCTATGAAGCGGATACAATAGGGTATCGCCTCTCTTCTCTCTTTGCACTCTTTTTGGTAATCTTAAACTTGAGTGTTGCCATCTATGTCTATAGAAAAGGGTACAAACAGGCAAGACTCTACATCACGGGATTTTTTATTGTTTTCCTCTCTTATATTGGCGTGATCACAGATTCGATGGGGTTGACAACACTCTTTGTTGAACATAACAACTTATTTCTTTTTGCAGTGTCATTTGAGGCCATTGTCTTCTCTCTTGCATTTGCCGATCGTTATGTGATCTTGCAAAAGGAGAAAGAAAAAGTCAACAGACTTTCACTTGAGGAATCACATCTAAGAGAAGAGAGAATCAATGCCGAAGTGGAGGAGAAAACAAAACAGTTGAGTGATACATTGAAGAGTAAAGAGTTACTGCTTCGGGAGGTACACCACAGGGTAAAAAATAACCTTCAAGTTCTTCTCTCCCTTATTAAGCTGCAAAAAGATGGTATTCAAGATCAGGAGCATCAATCTACACTTAATGATATCGGAAACAGGGTAAATGCGATTGCAAAAAGTTATGAGATGCTCACACTGGATGAGAACTTGGATCAGATCGATATGAAGCTTTATATGGAGTCGTTGGCTCATAACCTTTATCAGAGTTTTCTCAGTAAAGGGAAGAATATTGGAATTGTGATCGATGTGAATGTGATGCTCTCTATTAAAGAAGCAGTATATATCGGTCTTGTTGCCAATGAGATCATTACTAACTCACATAAGTATGCATTTGATGAGGAGGGGGGTAAGATATTTATCCGTTTTCATCAGTGTAACGGGAAGTACAGACTCATCATAGAGGATAATGGCAAAGGATTTGACCGAAAGAACGTAAGGCACTCTCTGGGGTTAAAGCTGATCAATATTCTAGTGCTTGATCAGCTTCGAGGAGGGTTGGAGATAGATACTACTGGTAGAACAAAGTATGATATTACCTTTACTCTGCCACCACATGGCCAACAAACTTAGCCATATTGTCCAGTATCTTACCGCCTTTTCTGAAGCCTAGAGCGCATGCTTCGTAGGCATAGAAGACGCCGGCCTGATAACTCTGACCCTGTGCATCTGTAGGAAGTTCCGTATAGGCCTGGTAGAGCATTTTGTGGTTCTCATATTCGCTAGGGAGACTCTCAAGTGCTTTGCCATGCTCATCAATAATGGTGACACTCCCACCTTCTCTGCCGAAGACCGGTTTGCTGACCTGTTTTTGTCCCGTGAGTGGTTCAAATGAACTTTCCAGAAGGAGCGGATGGTTAGGGTAGAGGTCCCATAACACCTTTAGAATACCCTTAGATTGAAAGAGCAGAGTATAGGCGGGGTTGAAGATGATCGCTTTTTGGTTTTTGATAATATCGGTAAGGAGCATGGCAAGGTCTGACTCTTCAAGTGCGATATCTTCCCATGGGATAAGTTTGAACCACAGCTCATAATTCTCACCCCCAAAGAAGATCCCTTCCTCTTCTGAAAACTCCACTTCATCGATGTAGGCAAACTCGGTGAGATATCCGGCTTCTGTAGCGATATGCTGAAGCAGTCTGACGGTATTCTCCTCTTCGGAATTTCCCCTGATCGAGGTGAAAAGAAACTTCCATCCTGCATAGTTCTCCTCAAAGGCCTCGACGCTCTCTTCAAGTGTCACAAGTCTTTGAAAGTTCTCTATCAGTGCTTCATAGAGACCATTGAATTGGTTCGTCTCTTCAAGGCCGTTTTTTTTGAGAAGAGCCCACTGGATAATAGCGGTCTCAAAGAGTGCCGTCGGGGTATCTGCATTGAACTCAAGGAGTTTGATCGGTTTCCCGTCAATCCCTCCTGCTAGATCAAAGCGTCCATAGAGGTGCCAGTGTACATCATTTTCCCAGGACTCTTTGATGATATCAACCAGGTTAAAAGGTATACCTATCTCATGAAACAGGTTATTGTCTATCACATGTTGTGCAGCTTCGATGAACATATCATAGAGTGTATTCCCTGCTTCATAGTAAGCCTCAGCCTCAGCCTCATTGATGACAACAAGCTCATCTGCAATATAGCTACTCTCGTCTTGATCCGTATGCCATACAAAGCCGAGTGATTCAAGGTAAGCAGTATCCAGTGGAGCTGTCTTTTGAAGTTTCACCTCTTATCCTCCAAAGAAGCTTCCGCTTCGTGAACTGCTTTTACTGTTTCCAAAAAAACCACTTCTCTTAGAACTTGTAGAGGTTGATCTTGCCTTGTTGAAACTCTTTTGGCTTCTGGTAAAGGTTGAAGGGTTTTTATAACCCGCTTTACGGTTGTTTTGGTAGTTTTGGTTTCCGAAAAGCTTGCTACCTATCCACGATCCGATGATGGCACCTGCAGCACTTGCGAGGATCGCCTCACCAAGCCCCATACCACCCTGCTGTGACATTTGTGGGTTTGTAAGGTTGGATGTACCATTATCGATCTTTGCATTTTCCTTTTGCATCAATCGGTCCATCTCCTCTTTGGTAAGGACTTTTTCTGTGCCATCCATCTGTTTGAGTACGATACGTGTCTCATCAGCAGGGAACTCATCCTTGATCTTATATTGTCCCGGTGCAGTCTCTTCGATAATGACAAAAGCACCCCTTGCCTGTTGCTGTTCCTGGGTTTGCTGATCTCCTCCACCGATACATCCGGTAAGCCCTGTAGAGAGCAGCAGCCCCAGTCCGGTAGCAGAGGCAGCAGTTGAAAATTGTTTAAGGTATTTCATTGTTTCTATTCCTCTAAATTAAAATGTAAGAATCATAACAAAAAAGAGTAAATAATAGGATAAATAAGCATGTATTATGGCTAAAGAGAGGGAAGAAACTCTCTTTGGTAGAAAGGAGGAAAATGGAGGATTAGTCCATCTGTTTTCTTAGGAATGTAGGTACATCAAGGATATCCTCATTGTCATTGTATCCACCTACAACCATTTTAGAACGGAGGTTATTGAGATTGTTTGGAGTTGTCCCACTGCTGAGTAGTGTCTCCTGTTTTTTTACCGTTGGTTCACTCACTGCACCCTGATCTTCAAAACCGGTAGCAACGATAGTGATCTTCACTTCATCCGGTTCCATATTCTCATTGGTGGTTGTACCAAAGATCACAGAAGCATCCTCATCTGCACTCTCTTCTACGATACTCATCGCTTCACCGATCTCCATAATCGGATAATCCGGGTGGATATCGAAGTGAACAAGTACACCCATCGCTCCATCAATAGAGATATTGTCAAGAAGAGGGGACTCGATCGCAGCTTTTGCCGCATCATAAGCAGCATTTGTACCTGTCGCATACCCTGCACCCATCAAGGCTAGACCTCTATGGCTCATTACTGTCTTCACATCGGCAAAGTCAAGGTTGATATCATTCTCACCATGAGAGAGGATCACTTTAGAGATACCGCCCACTGCCTGAGCAAGGATATCATCTACCATTCTAAAGCTCTCTTTGATACCAAGATTCTTCTCTACGATAGAGAGGAGTTTCTCGTTCGGAACAACGATGATAGAGTCACTCTCTCTTTTAAGCTCTTCAAGGCCCTCTTTTGCAAGTTTCGCTCTTTTGCGTCCTTCAAACTTGAATGGACTGGTGACCACAGAAACAGTAAGTGCACCAACTTCTTTCGCTGCCTGCGCAATAATAGGTGCTGCACCGGTACCGGTACCGCCACCCAGTCCCGCTGAGATAAATACGATATCTGAACCCGAAAGCATCGATTTGATATCTTCAAAACTCTCCAGTGCTGCTTCTCTACCTTTTTCAGGTACCATTCCTGCACCCAAACCTCTTGTGGCATTGAGCCCAAGTTGCATTTTATAAGGTGCAATAGAGCTATCAAGTGCCTGTTGGTCCGTATTTGCTACGATAAGATCAATGCTGTGAATTCCTTCATTGATCATGTGGTTGATCATATTTCCACCACCGCCACCGACGCCGATAGCTTTGATCTTAGCACCGGTTGTAGTTGATCTCGTTTCTGTGATCTCTATCTCAAAATCTTCCATTTTTTCCTCCTTTATTTGATGTATACGTTAGATTAAAAAAGTTGTTTTGCCCAATTTACAAACTTTTTTACAGGGTGATTATTCTCTTTGCCGATATCAGGCAGATCATCAAAGATGACATTCTCTTCCTCTTTTCCTTTCTGCTCTGGTTCCGATTCTATTTTCGGTACTTTATGCTCTTCGGCTTTTGTGTTTTTTTGTGTGATCCTGATATCTTCAAGATCATCTTTTTGGATACTCTTTGAGTGTAATAATTCCTGATCGAAGTTGATCTCATATTCGGTGTGTCCACCGGCACTGTAAAGTATCAACCCTACAGCAGTAGAGAACTCAGGTGTTTTCAGCTCATCGAACAGTCCATCTATCTTCTCTTCATTGGGGTATCCTACACGTACCGGCATTGTCGGGAAAATGGATTGGGCCAACTCTCGCATGCCTTTGAGTTTGGTCATGCCGCCGGTCAGGATGATGCCGGCACCGATCTGCTCTCTAAGCGCACTTTTGTCAAGTGATTTTGCCAAAAGCATCAGGGTCTCTTCCACACGTGCAAAGATCACTGAATGTACAATATCCAGAGAAACACCGTTTCGACTCTCTTCATCACCAATGATCGGAAGTTCTATGACTTCGTTACTGGTCTCGTTTAGGTTACCGTGACGTATCTTTACGTTTTCTGCGATTTGCAGAGGAGTATGGAGTGCCATAGAGAGATCATTGGTGATATGGTTTGATCCGACACCAAGGAAATCATTGTACCTGATAGAGTTACCTGTGTGGATCACAAGATTACTCGTCTGCCCACCCAGGTCGATCACTGCCACGCCGAGTTCTTTCTCATCTTCATCCATCGTAGCAATGGCTGAAGCATACCCGCTGAGTACAATGCCTTCGATCTCTACCCCTGCAGAACGCACTGCTTTGGTAAGGTTGGAGAGATTTGACTTTTGGGTCATGATAATATTGACATCTACTTCCAGTCTGCTTGCATTCATTCCATAGGGATCTTCGATAAAGTCCTGATCATCTACTTTAAAGTTATAGGGGAGTACATGTACTGTCTCAAATTCATTGGGGATATTTGCATTGTAAAGTGCTGTTTTCATCACCCTTTCAAGCTCTTTGATAGAGATATCCTTATGCGGGATATTGACGACACCGGTAGAGTTCAGACTCTTTGCATAGGCATTTGAGATAGATACGATCGCTGAAGAGATATTACTGCCTGCAATGCGCTTTGCATCGTTGAGCGCTTTTTTGATCGACTTTGATGCAAGTTCAATATTGGTAATGGCACCCTTTTTTACCCCTTGGGATTTTGAGATACCATGACCTTGTATTTGAACTCTGCCATCTTTTATTTCAGCTATGATCGCACATATATTAATGGAACCGATATCTATAGCTAAAATTGTCTTGTTCAATTTGTCAGTCCTTGTACATAAACTTCGACTGGATATTTCTTGTCAAGTGTTTGAAGGAAATTATTTTCAAAGATGCCTTTTTTTAACTGGTTTACTGTCTGTTTTACCAGTGCACTCTGATTTTCATCTACAGGCATCACTTTCTGCTCCAATATACGATAGATGACAACTTTATCCACTACACTAATCATACCCTTTTCTTCATTCGATGTAAAGAGTTTTTGGACAAATTGTAAACTTTCTTCAAAATTTAACGGAGGAAGATTGACCTTTTGATTCAGTGTGAGAAACTCCGAGGTTGTAGTGTTTACATCATTAAAGTTTTTCAGTGTCTCTTCAGCAAGCTCAGAGAGACCTTTTTGCTGCATCTGCATTCGGTACATCGCTGTAGCTTCCTCTTTTGCCTCTTCAAAGTTTTTCACCCTCGGGTCGATCACTTTCTCGATTTTTACCGTGGCATAACGATCTGCAACAACTTTAGGTTTGATGGTCTCTCCTGCACTTTTTTGTGCGATCTCTTCCCATATTTCTGAGGTAAGGCTCATATCATTGACAGGAAGTGTCAATGTCTCACTGCTTGACATCTCTCCTTTTTTAAAGGCAATATACGCTTTTTGTGCCGTTTTTTTGCTTTTTTTGAGTTTTAGGTCAATGGTGACACTTGCTTTGGCCTCTTCAAACGGGAGCTGTTTCCCCTCTCTGTCGGTATAGTTGAAGCTGTTTTCTGTAAAGTGCTTTTGGAGCTCCTCTTCTGTCACAGCTGTATCTTTACTCTCTGTCCATAAGATAGAGAGCTGATATTTTTTTGGTGTCATAAAGTTGCTTTTTTTCTCTTCCCAGTAACTTTGAAGCTCACTCTCTTGGATCTCTATGTCAATATCATTCATTGTCAACACTTTATATGCGATTTTGTCCGCAGTATTGATCGCCGAGGAGATGACCTTTTCCTCAAACGGCATGGTGCCGACTTTGAGCAAATTAAGGGTTTTTGCAATGGTCAGCTCTTCTCTTAAAGCCGATTCAAATGTTTTTGCCGTCATTCTTCGACTTTTCAGGTAACGGTCATAGATCTCTTTGCTGAACTGTCCGTTCTCTTGAAAGGCCCTGATATTTTGGAGCATTTGTGCTACTTCCTGGTCTGAAACGATGATACCGTTATCTTTCGCAAAATTCAATACTTTTGCTTGTGTGGCGATCGTTGCAAAAGCCTGCTGTACAAGTCCAAGCTCTTTTGCTTTTGCTTCATCGAGCTGTCCCTGCATTTTTTGGTTGTAGTCTTCGTAGATATTACTGTAAACCATATTGAGCTTACTTTGTGGAATCTCAATCTCTCCGACCTTTGCGACATTCCCGGCTTTGGATCCGAAACTATAACTTCCCCATCCTACAAAACCTGCACCGATGAACGCGATGGTAGCTACCCAGATCGTCCATACGAGATATTTATTGTGCTTTTGCATCCAACTAATCATACTTTATCTGCCTTCAATTGAAAAATTTGTACAATATTTTATCCAATATAAATTAAAAGGGCAGCGTGTATATTAAGATGTTATCTAAAAACAGTGAAATGATGCAGAGGGACCTGGAAGTTATCTGGCATCCCTGCACACAGATGAAAGACCATGAGACTTTACCTTTAATACCGATCAAGTCGGGAAAAGGGGTTTATCTTTATGATTTTGAAGGCAATAGTTACATTGATGCAGTGAGTTCTTGGTGGGTCAATCTTTTTGGTCACTCCAACAGCTATATCAATGAAAGGATCAAGGCACAGCTGGAAACACTCGAACATGTACTCTTGGCCGGTTTTACCCATGAACCGGCCATAGAGTTGGCGCATAGACTTGTCGATATTACCCCCGAGGGTATGGATAAGGTTTTTTATGTGGACAACGGTTCAAGTGCTGTAGAGGCGGCACTTAAGATGAGCTATCATTGTCATCTTAACAATGGGAAGAAAAAGGCGATTTTTCTCTCGTTGACAAACTCTTATCACGGAGAGACCATCGGTGCGTTGAGTGTGGGGGATGTAGCACTCTATAAAGAGACCTATGAACCACTGCTTATCGCCAACAGACAGGTACCTGTACCGAAAGATCAAAGCCGGCAAGCTGCAGAAGAAGCACTTATAGGGCTAGAAGAGGTATTAAAAGAACAAGCCGATGAGATCGCGGCATTGATCGTAGAACCGCTTGTGCAAGGAGCGGGAAATATGCATATGTATCATCCTGCTTATCTCAGTGGGGCCAGGGAACTTACCCGCAGGTATGGCGTCCACTTGATCACGGATGAGATCATGACAGGATTTGGAAGAACGGGGAAAATGTTTGCCTGTGAACATGCAGAGATCTCTCCGGATTTTATGACGCTCTCCAAAGGATTGACAGGCGGATATCTCCCCCTCTCTGTGGTGATGACAACCGATGAAGTTTACAGTGCTTTCTATTGTGACTACAATGAGTACAAGGCGTTTTTGCATTCGCACTCCTATACCGGAAACCCGCTTGCATGCGCCGCTGCACTCGCAACACTGGAACTCTTTGAGAAGGAGGATGTGATCGCAGAGAATGAAAAGAAGAGCCGTTATATACTGGAAAAGACTGAAAAGATCAAGGCGCTTTCAAATGTCAAAGAGATCAGACAACAGGGGATGATCACCGCAATTGAGCTCAAAGGCTACAGTGCTGAAGACAGGGTAGGACTCAGTGTTTATCAGTATGCATTGACCCAGGGAGTCCTGCTCAGACCCCTGGGCCATATCGTCTATTTTATGCCGCCATATACGATCTCCTATGAAGAGATCGATAAAATGATCGATGTAGCCCGGGAAGGTATAGCAAGGGTCAGGAAAGAGGCCTAAAAAGAGAAGAGGCCTCCCTCTTTGTTGAGCCGTTCATAATGCTTTTGGGCCCGTTTGATACCAAAATGCATTGCTTTTTTATAGAGTGATTTGGCAGTTTTTTTATTTTTTTTGGTTCCGATACCATGTTCGTAAAACTGTGCCAGGTCACAGATCGCTTCGGGATACTCTATGGTAGCCAACTGTTCGATCCGATGAAAGGCTTCGGGTATATTTTTCTCAAAAAGCCTTCCTTTGAAGAGTTCTCTGGCTAAGATGAGTTGTCCAAACGCATCCTCGGTAAGACCGGACAGAAGTAACAGTTCTGCTGCTTCCACCTTCTGAGAATCAACCGCTTCTTCCGCCAGTTTTAACGCATCGATCACCGTTCTTTCTACATCAGTTCTTGTATACCCATTTTCATGACTAATTTTCCCTATCCACTTTTCTACAGACTCAAAGGGCTGTGAACCGTTTGTAAAGAGAGGATATTTCTCGGAGGCATCCTGAAACTGCTGTTTGATAGATAAAATAGGACGATAGTTTATAGGGGTGTCCTGAGAATCGACGGTATTGTCTGATATATCCTGTACGTTGGAAGATGTTGTCTCTTTCTCGGGAACCGTTGCCGGTTCGGCTTTTGTTTTGCTTCCCCTCTCTGATGGTGTAGCTATCTCTTCTGTCGTCTCCTCGGAAAGAGATTCATCGTAGGAGGGTTTTGTTCTTTTCTCTTCTTCCTCAAGGATAACTCCTTCTGAGGTTGTCACCGTTGTTGAGACTGGTTCCTGGGGTTGTGTCTCACTCTGATACATCATAGCATCTTGATGAGAAGCGGTACGCTCTTTACTCTCCCCCGGTTCACGCTCATCCATCTCAAGTAGTTTGTCGAAGTCAACCTCGGACTTCTCTTGCTTCTCTTCAGAAGGTGCAGCCGAAGTCCGCAGATACTGGTTGATATCTATGACTTCATTCTCCTCTTCATTCTCTTTTTCTGTGATAAAAAGATCAAATTGATCGATAAGTTCCTGTTCTTTTTGACTATAGGTATCTTCCCGCTTTTCATCGAAGACACGTTGATGCACCTCTTGTATCGGGGTATCGATATACACTTGTATGAGATGCTGTGCCTGGGCGTAACTTTCAGACTCCAGGGCATCAATGATCTTTTGGATTTGAGGGTCTGCCCTGAGCAGTCTCAACTTTGAAATTTGCAGTTGAATCGTTTCAATATCTGTAATAGATATAGCCAGTTTGATGATACTTAGTCGTTTTTGGGTCTGATTCATGTTTTTATCCGGTTTAGAGTTTGTCAAAGTGAGTTAGAGTATAGCAGAAGTAACTTTACAGTTATGAGTCATTATCTACGCGTAAATCTGAAGAGAGCCACTGAGATTCCTGTGGTGCATTTCATTACGTTTTAATACCCTGAAAGCAGATTTTAGAGATTTGCACTCAGTGCCAAAAGTCTACAGGAGTTCTCCAATACAGAAACTTTTTTAGCCATTTCAGTGATATCACGGTCATAAGTGATCACGCCAAACCCTTTGATCAGCATGAGATGGCTCTCATGGTTTTGAAAAAACTTGGGTATCTCATACTGAGCCCTCTCCATCCAGTCATCTACATTGCGGGGATCATAGATGATGATATCTCCCAACACTTTTTTGCCATGATAGTCCTGAGGAGAGACCTTGCCGTGTTTCAGGGAATATGCAGTGGCATACGGCGGCATGGTAAAAGAGATATATTTGGCATTGGGAATCGTTTCATAGATGTGTTCATGGATATAGACATCCTGGCTCGCCTCCGACCATCTGTAGTCTCTTTGGCTGTAGTCGAGTCTGACCATGCAGTTTTCTGTCACTTCATCGAGGATGGTATCTCGACGATTGATGATAAATTGATTGATGGAGATACGTGCTGAGATCGATCCGTGGTAAACACTGAAGAAATTTTTATTGAACATGGAGAGTGAAACGTGTTGGATCTCTTTGATCAGATGTTTATCCATCGCTGGCAACCTTTGTTAGGAATATTTTGTTATTATAGCATTGATATTTTAAGGGCATGAATCATGCCTGTTTTGATAAAGGTTTACTGTGCAGACTCCCCATATTCCCGTTTTGCTTGAAGAGGTACTAGAAAGTTTTAAAGAGATCAAAGAGGGATATTTCGTTGATTGTACGCTGGGATATGCCGGGCACAGTTCAGAAATGCTAGAACGTTATGCGCATATCAAGCATATCGGTATTGATAGGGATGAAGAAGCCTTAGCCTTCTCCAAAAAAAGACTCGAACCCTTTGGTGGGAGAATCAGGCTCTACAAAGGGACATTTGCCACGGTCTTCCCTACACTCACAGAGAGCCCTATCACAGGTGTTTTGGCTGATTTCGGTGTCTCCTCTCTGCAGCTTGACAAGATGGAAAGGGGATTCAGTTTCAACTCCGAGACGCTGGATATGCGTATGGATGCCTCTGCACCGCTCAGCGCGTACGAGGTTGTCAATGGGTATTCCAAAGAGAAGCTGGAGTATATCTTTGATATGTACGGTGAGGTCAAACCCTATAAGAAGCTGGCTGCAGCAGTCGTGGAGGCACGAAGCCGTGCACCGATCAACTCGGCCAGAGAGCTGGCTCAGCTCGCAGTAGATGTCTTGGGAAGTCACGGCAAGATACATCCGGCAACTCTGATGTTTCAAGCAATACGTATTGAGGTAAACAATGAGCTTGGAGAGATCGAGGGGCTCTTGGATGCATTAGAGGAAAAACACTATAAGGATGAGATCGTTTCACTCATCACTTTCCATTCACTTGAAGACAGGTTGGTGAAGAGTCGGTTTAAAAAGTGGAGTACCTCCTGTATCTGTGATCCTCAGGCAATGCGTTGTACCTGCGGCAATGATCATGCGATCGGAAAACCGATCAAACGTAAACCGATCACAGCGGGGAAAGAAGAGCTCAAGATCAACCCGCGCAGCCGTTCAGCAAAACTGAGAAGCTTTAGGTTTACAAAGAGTAGTTAATGGCTGTCAAACGAAAAAGTAAGGCACCTAACGGCATTACCTTTAAAATGTTTATGATCATTGTGATCTCTATGGCAATTGTACTGATACTCGGGATGATAAAGATCTATCTGAGCAATCAGATCTACTATGAAAGCAGAGAGGTCAATCGTCTACAGCAGCATGTCTCCGTACTGAAAGTGGAGAAGCAGCTGCTTGAGCAGAAGGTGGAAGCACTGAAGTTTAAAAACAGGGTGACCGATACGATCTTTGTGATTAAAGAGGGTGAGTAAGATGATACGTAGCTTTGTCACTTTTGCGATAGACAGACCCATTATCAATCATATTCTACTGGCTTTTATGCTGCTATTGGCCATCTTCTCCTATCAGAATATTCCCAAAGAGATTTTCCCTCCTGCTGAACTCGATCAGGTAAGTATCACGGGTGGCTACCCGGGTGCCAGCGCGGATGTGCTTGATAAAATGGTGGTCAAAAATATTGAAGATGAACTGGGAAGTATCTCAGAGATCGACAATATCGATACAACGATTCAGAACGGGCTCTTTTTTATCAACGCAGATATCAAAACCGGCAGTGACAACCAGCTGGTACTGAGTGATGTCAAGGATGTGATCGCCAATATCAGGCGTGACCTTCCCTCCGATATGGATGAACCCATTGCAAAGATCGCAGTACATGATTTTCCCTTGCTACTTGTAGCCATCTCTGGAGAACGTCCTAAAAAAGAGCTTTTGGATATCGCTGAGGATATCAAGAGCAGGTTAAGTGCCTACAAGGACCTGAGCGGTATTACGATCCGCGGGGATGCGGATGATGAAGTGCTTATCAATATCGATGAGCAGAAACTTATCGCGTACGGTTTGCCAAAAGAGGCGGTATTTCGAGCGATCAGCGGCCTTAGTTCGATCTTCCCTATAGGAACGATCGAACAGAAAGGGAGCCATCTCTATATCTCTACGATCAATGGTGAAAAAAGTGCAAAAGCCCTTGAGGAGACACTGATCACTATCGGAGGAAAACGTGTGCGCCTGGGAGATATCGCCTGGGTAGAATTCGGTCTGAGTGACAGCAGTGAGATATCGCATTTCAACGGGGTACGTAATATCTCCGTCAATATCAATAAGACCAAAGAGGGAAATGCGATTGCATTGAGCAAAGAGATCAAGGCCATGCTTGCTGAAGTACAAAAAGAGTACAATGGCGTAATCTTGGAGGCCTATACGGATACCTCAATATGGATCAAAAACCGTCTTAACCTTGTCTCTTCCAATATTCTCTTTGGGTTGATCCTGGTCTTTCTGGCACTCTTTATGAGTGTGAACTATAAGATCGCTACCGTGGTGGCGATCGGTATCCCGGCCAGTTTTATGATCACACTTATCGGGGCGGATCAGATCGGCTACAGTCTCAATATGCTGACACTGCTCGGGGCACTGATCGCACTGGGGATGCTGGTGGATGAGGCGATCGTTGTCGCAGAGAATATCTTCAGGCATATGGAGATGGGGAAGTCCCCCAGAGAGGCATCGATCGACGGTGCTGTGGAGATGTTCCCCGCAGTGCTTACCGCTACGATGACAACGGTGTTCGCCTTCCTGCCGCTTTTGATACTGAGCGGCCAGATGGGGATGTTTATGAAGGTGCTGCCTGTGATGATCTCTATCCTGCTGATCAGTTCGCTTTTTGAAGCATTCTATTTTCTCCCTCTACACTCGAAAGAACTCTTTACCCTGAGTGATGCGGACAAAAAACATACCAAAAATGATTTTTGGGTCCGTATGGATCGTATCTATGAACGGATACTGGGAAGAATGTTGGCCAAAAAGAAGCGTTCCCTGGCATTTTTAATAGGGGGAATACTGCTTGCGACTGCCGGGATGATGAGTATTACCAAGTTCCAGCTTTTTCCCGAATTTGACTCCACGCAGATCTATCTGAACGGTAAAGTTGATGTCAACTACCAGCTTGAGGATACCGAAGAGGTGGTCACGCAGATAGAAGAGCAGCTTCTGAACTACTATGGAGAAGGGGAAGTCTCTTCTATCACTTCAGTGGTGGGACTTTTCCTTAACTCAGATCAGACCTTTGAAACGGGGGACAATCTTTTCCATATCTTTATCAACCTGCATGAAAAAGCACCGGAGAACTTCTTTGATACCTATCTCAATCCGATCTTTTCGCTTGAGTATGACGGAAGTGACATGATCCGGGAAGGAAAAGCCCAGGAGATTGCGCAGACAACACAAAGGGATGTCATCAACAAGTTGAGAGAACTCAAAGCGCCAAACGGCGAGAAACTTTTTAGCCAGATCAATCTTTTTGTGCCTCAGACAGGGATCGTGGGGCATGATATCGAGATCGGTCTGAGCAGTGTGAATGAAGCCCAAAAGCTTGAAGCTCTGCGGCGGTTAAAAAGTGAACTTACGAAGATAGAGGGTGTCTATGATATCGCTGATGATGCAAAAGAGGGAGTAAAAGAGCTCAAGCTTCGGGTCAATGAATATGGTCAGATGCTGGGTATCACCGAAGCATATCTGACTTCAGAACTGAAAGGGCTTTTTCTCAAAGGCGAATACGGGAAGATGTTTGATGAGACAGGCCTGGTACGTCTCCGTATCGAAGACCCCAATAAAGACAAGCGACTAGAGATCGCCGCTGTTACTGTGACAACACCCGACGGGCAGAGTGTGGTCAGGCTGGATGAAGTGTGTGACTTTACCTACAAGAAAAGTTTTGTCAAGATCTTCAAAGAGGATGGAGAGAGGGTGAGCAGTGTAACAGCCAGAGTCGATAGCAACAAGGTGTTGGCTACAGAAGTCATGGAGAAGATCAGGCCGCTGCTTGGACTCTTTGAGGAAGAGGGACTGAAGGTGATTATCAAGGGTGAAGAGAAAGAGAACAAACAGATGAAAAAGGAGATGACTCAGGCTGCACTGATCGCTCTGTTTCTTATCTTTATCGCACTGGTGTGGATGTTCAACTCTCTTGTACTGCCGCTTATTATTGTCTCAACGATACCGCTCTCCATAGTCGGTGCACTGATAGGAACCTACCTGATGGGGATCAACCTGACCATGCCGGGGGTAATGGGCCTGATAGGATTGGCGGGTGTGGTGGTCAATGATGGTCTTATCATGCTGAGTTTTATCAAGGGAAGCAAGGATTATCCGAAGTTGATGGAGAAAGCCGGACACAGGCTCAGACCGATTCTGCTTACCTCTGTAACTACGGTATTGGGGTTATTTACAATGATCTTCTTTGCCAGCGGGCAGGCACTGATCATCCAGCCCATGGCGATCTCACTGGGATTTGGTATCGCCTGGGCCACTGTGTTGAATCTCTACTATGTACCGCTGATGTATGCAGTGATCTATAGAGTGAAAAGTGACAGTTAAAGGATTTTGGTTATAATATCTTTTTTTAAGAGAACCGGAAGAATATAGTAGAGAAACTATAAGGAATAAAATATGAATATTTTTGACGATGATGACGCATTTGTAGGAACACCCAAATCCAACTATTTTTCTATTGCTAAAACAGCAAACCAGAATATTGTTGAAATGGAAATAGAGAAGATGTTCAGACGCTTGGCAGTGGCTGAGAAGCTTCTTGACGATAAAGGCCTAGAGGATGAGTATGAGCAGATGATCAAGGACACTGTGATTGATCCTGAGATCGATAACGGTGTGAACAGTATCTTCATTGAGCTTGTAGGTAATATCGTTACGCAGTGTGAATAAGGACAGAAATCAGTGTTAAGTGCAGTTGAGAGAAAGATAGAACAGTTCATTACGGAACTGGGAGAGAGGGAAGTCAGCAGACTCTATGCAAAACTTCCTTCAGGTAAAAGGTTAAGAGCAAAGCTTATTTTGAAGATCGCAGGCAATAACTTGGCTGCAGTGAAAACCGCAGCGGTCGTAGAGATGATCCACGGTGCTAGCCTGCTGCATGATGATGTGATCGATGATGCCTATACCCGCCGTAACCAGCCTTCTCTCAATGCGCTCTATGGAAATAAAACCGCGATCATGCTGGGAGATATCCTCTACTCCAAAGGCTTTTTAGAGTTAAACAATATCAGTACAGAAATTGCCAAAATCGTCTCCAATGCCGTTGTGCAGCTGAGCCTTGGTGAGCTGGGAGATGTTTCACTCTCCAAAACTTTTAATGTGGACAGAGAGATCTATCTCAAAATGATCTATCAAAAAACCGCATCGCTTATTGAAGCGAGTGCAGGTGCCGCTGCGGTACTTGCAGGTAAGCCCAAAGAAGCCTATCTGACCTATGGACGTAATCTGGGGCTTGCCTTTCAGATGATCGATGATATCCTCGATATCACACAGGATGCTACGACACTTGGGAAACCTGCACTGCATGATTTTGTAGAGGGGAAGACCACCCTTCCGTATATCTATCTTTATGAAGCACTGGACGATGCGGGGAGAGAGAAGCTGAAAAGTATGCATGCCAAAGTCTTGAAACCGGAAGAGCAGCTATGGATACAGAAGCAAATGAAAGAGTATAAGATTATCGAAAAGTCTTATCTTGAGGCCAAAACTTTGATCGAAGAGGCGGTCGCGTTGATGGGTGATCAGGGCGAAGCGTCTTTGGCCGGTATCGCTAAAGAGATGATCGAAAGAGAGTTTTAATGTACTATCAGGTGATGAGTTTCTCTCATAAGAACTGTGATCAGGCTTTCAGGGAAAAATTGGCATTTTCCAATGATGAAGAGAAGAAGCAGATGCTTGAGCAACTGGTCTCTTTTGACTACATCAGCGAAGCCTTTATCGTCTCTACCTGTAACCGTGTAGAGATCGTTCTGGCGACCAGTGATAACTTTTCAAGCTACCATACCCTGCTCGGCCTGATGAGCCAGAAGAGTGGTCAAAACTTTTATGAGATCAAAAATTCAGCAAAAACCTATGATGATGATGAGGCGATCAGTCATATCTTCAGTGTGGTCTCTTCGCTTGATTCACTGGTGATCGGTGAGTCACAGATCACCGGACAGGTAAAAGAGGCGTTTAGGCTTTCCCTGGAACACGGTACAGCAGGGGAGAAGCTCAATCGCGTGATCTCTTATGCATTGAAATGTGCTGCTGAGGTACGCAATGCCACCAATATCTCTCAAAACCCTATCTCTATCGCTTCGGTGGCCGTTGCACAGGCACATAATCTCCTGGGTGAGCATATACAGGGAATGACGGGTGTAGTCGTCGGTGCCGGTGAGATGGGTGTGCTTGCTGCCAAACATCTGCTGAGAGTAGGGTGTGATGTGGTCTTTATCGGGCGTGACCTGGAGAAAGTACAAAAGGTAGCCGATTCACTTGGCGAGAATGTCAAAGCCGATACGATGGAGAATCTCCCCAAATATATCAACCGCTATAAACTCCTCTTCTCTGCAACCTCTTCACCTGACCCCGTCATTACCAATGAGTTGATCGAAAATAGAACGATCCCACGGTTCTGGTTTGATATGGCGATCCCACGTGACATTGACGAGATGGATCTGGAGAAACTGAGACTGTTCCGTATCGATGATCTGCGTGAGATCTCAAAAAGTAACCACTCTATGCGTGAGGAGAAAGCCCTGGAAGCTGCGGCGATCGTTGATCGATATAAAGAGGAGTTTTATGCATGGCTACGGGCACTCTCCATCGAACCTGTAATCAAAGAGATGAGATCACAGGTGACTGCTGCGATAGAGAATGAACTGAACCGTGCGATCAAAAAAGGCTTTGTCCCTGAAGCGTACGAAGCCAATATGCGCAAAATGGCAGAACAGATGTTTAACCGTTTTCTGCATGACCCTACCCAGAACCTCAGACACTCGTCAGCAGATAAGACAAATGCCAACGCCATCGAGGCAGTCAAGAAAATGTTTGATATAGAGATTGACAGATGTGATCTGACACTGTATAAAGCTGATCATCATACAAAAGGATACGAATCGTGAGATTTACACAACTACTGATACCGACAACTAAGGAGACGCCAAATGATGCGACATTGGCGAGCCATATCTATCTCATTAGGGGTGGATTTATTCAATCTGTCGGAGGAAGCGGCCTTTACAATTTTCTGCCGCTTGGTAAAAGGGTACTTGACAAAGTGCAAAAAGTGGTGAAAGAGGAGCTGGATCTGGCAGGGTGCCAGGAGGTAAGCCTCTCCATGGTGACACCAGCATCATTGTGGCAAGAGAGCGGGCGTTTCGAGAAGTATGGTAAAGAGCTTTTGCGTTTTAAAGACCGTAAGGAGAATGATTTTGTACTCGGTCCGACCCATGAAGAGATGATGGTAAACCTTGTTCGACAGACGGTAAAGAGTTATAAGCAACTCCCCCTGAACCTCTACCAGGTCAATCTGAAGTTCCGTGACGAGATCAGACCGAGATTCGGTTTGATGCGCGGGCGTGAGTTTCTTATGAAGGACGGGTACAGTTTTCACAGCTCTGAAGAGGATATGCAGCGGGAGTTTGCTCTTATGGAAGAGACCTATAAAAAGATCTTTACACGGTTAGGTCTTGAGTTCAGGGTCGTGGAAGCAGACAGCGGTGCTATCGGAGGAAGCGGTTCTAAAGAGTTTATGGTACTTGCGGACAGTGGTGAAGACACGATCGTGGTATGTGACAGTTGTGAATATGGAGCCAATATCGAGGCAGCAGTACGCAAGTCCAAGGGGTGTGATACAGAAGCACCTGAAGCGACATTTTCAAAATTTCATACACCCGGGGTCACAACGATCGAAGCGTTGAGTGAACTCTTCAAGGTCGATCCATACTATCTGGTGAAAACGGTAGCGAAAAGAGCGCTTTACGATGAAGGTGAGAGCAAGATCGTGCTCTTCGCACTACGCGGGTCGGATGAACTCCAGGAGGTGAAAGCATGCAATGCCGTAGGTGCAAATGAGCTGGTCGATGTATCGGAGGAAGAGTTGGGTGAAACGGGCTTGGTTGCCGGATTTATGGGGCCAACATCAGTGCCTGAAGGGATTACCGTGGTTTTTGATAATGAGCTCACAGATGCAAGCTCTATGATCTGTGGAGCCAATGAGAAGGATTACCACCTTATCGGTAACAACTTTGTAGGGATAGAAGCGAACTTTCAGGATCTTGTTGCAGTACAGGAAGGGGATACCTGTCCGTGCTGCGGTGGTAGACTGTATTATACCAAAGGGATCGAGGCCGGACATATCTTCCAGCTTGGTACCGGCTATTCTGAACCGCTTGGATGTAACTTCCTTGATGAGAATGGAAAAGCCGTACCTATGGTGATGGGAACCTACGGAATAGGGGTAAGCCGTCTGCTTGCAGCGATCATTGAACAGAACCATGATGATAAAGGGTGTATCTGGACCAAAGAGTCTGCACCGTTTGATCTGCATATCCTTGTTTCGAATATCAAAGATGAAGCGCAGCTGGCACTGGGTGAAAAACTCTATACAGCGATGAAAGAGAAAGGTATAGAGGTGATCCTGGATGACCGTAAAGACCGTTTTGGTGCAAAGATGAAAGACTATGAACTTCTTGGTATCCCTCATGCAGTGGTGATCGGGAAAAAGTTGGCTGAAGGTAAAGTGGAGTTTATTACACGTAGAGAGATGGTCAAAGAAGAGGTATCTGCCGAAGAGATACTCTCTATCCTTGAGGAGAGGTTTTAACCATGCCGATTTTAATTGCGATCCCTTTTTTACTGTTGGAGCTCTATCTCTCCTTAAGTGTGGGGGAGAGAATCGGCTTTTTATGGTCGGCGATATGGATCGTAGTGACAATGATTATCGGTGCACAGCTCTTGAGACTTTCACCTTTTGCGGTGATGGGTAATCTTGATGCCGTAAAACGTGGAAAACTAAGCCTTCAAGGGTTTCATAGTGTCAGCACTTCTTACTTTATCGGAGCGATTTTACTGATCATTCCCGGTGTATTGACGGATATTCTTGGAGTTTTTGCGTTACTTTACACATTCTATTTGCAATTTGTCGCTAAAATAACCCCTGAACAAACCAATATAAAATCAGAAAAACAAGGAGAAGATAATGTCATTGATGTCGAAGTTATTGACGAGCACACTGATCGCGACCCTCACGCTTAGTGCAGGAGATAGTGTAGATAAGAAAGCATTGCTGAAATATGTGAAGAAGCATGTCGTACTTAATCCTCAGGTAGAAGTGAAGGGGATTACGATCATTGAAGAGACTTCTCATCCTGAACTCCCAGGTTGGAGTGTCTACCTCACGACAATGAACTTGAATTATCAGGGCAAAGAGATGAAGGCACCTGAGACGATCTTTGTCAAAGACGGATTGGTGACAAGAAACTTGGTGAGCCTTAAAAAGGGGAGAGATTACCGCAAGGAGATCAAACCGACAGTCACAGAAAAGTTTTATAATGATACACATCTGATCTTTGGAAATAAAAATGCTGCCCATAAAGTACTTGTATTTTCTGATCCTCAGTGTCCATTCTGTCAAGATGTCGTTCCCGATATCATGAAAGCGGCCAAAGAGCATCCCGATACGATCGCACTCTACTATTATCATTTACCGTTATTGCGTATTCATCCAGTTTCAGATGTGCTCACACGTGTCATGCATCTGGCACAACATGAAGGGAAAATGGATATCCTGCCAAAAGTCTATGCGATGAAGATCGATCCAAGAGAGACGGATACAAAAAAGATCCTTGCTGAAGTGAAAAAGCAGACAGGATACAGTGTCACGGTAAAAGAGGTGGATGCACAAAAAGTAAAAGATGCAATGAAAGCCGACAGTGATGCAGCCAGTGAGTTGATGGTCAGAGGAACACCTACGATCTATGTAGACGGTAAGTGGGATAAGATGAGAAATAAATATAAAGAGTTTATTAAGTAATGGCAGAAAAATTAATCATAGCAACGCGTGCGAGTCAGTTGGCACTTTGGCAGGCATACCATATCAAAGAGAGGATAGAAACCTCTTTTCCTGAGGTAGAAGTAGAGCTCAATGAGATCACCTCAAAAGGGGATAAGATCCTTGATAAGCCTCTGGCATTGGTAGGCGGAAAGGGACACTTCACTAAAGAACTTGAAGATGAGATGCTTGCAGGTAATGCACATCTGGCAGTGCACTCACTCAAGGACGTACCTACCTATATCCCTGAAGGACTTGAGTTGGTAGCGATCACTGAACGTCAGGATCAAAGTGACGTATTTCTCTCACATAGATATGAAAGCCTGGATGCACTTCCTCAAGGAGCTGTGGTAGGTACGACAAGCTTGAGAAGACGTATGCAGCTGCTTCAAAAACGTCCGGATCTTACAGTAAAAGATCTAAGAGGAAATGTGAATACCCGGCTTAGAAAACTTGCAGAGGGGCAGTATGATGCAATCATCCTTGCTTATATCGGTTTGCAGAGACTTGATCTCCTCAAAGATATTCCTTATGTCGAAAAACTAAGTTTTATGATACCTCCGATGGGACAGGCCGGACTGGGTATAGAGATCATTAGCAGTGATGAAAGAGTCAGAAAAATCGCCTCCAGGCTGAATGATGAAAAGAGTAGTCTATGTGCGAAGCTGGAGCGTGACTTTATCGCCAAGATCGGGGCAGGATGTTCTGCTCCGGTCGCGGTGAATGCCGTTATCGAAGGTGAGGATATCTCGATCAGAGCGATGTTAGGCTACCCTGATGGAACCAATATCCTGGAAGATTCTATCTCTGCACCGGTCGAGTCTTGTGAAAACCTGGGAGAGGCACTTGCCAAAGTCATGATAGAAGACGGTGCCCTTGAGATCCTGAGTAAGGCTGAAGCGATCGCTTTTAAGGATGAGATGCCCGAAAGGCTTTAATCATTTTTTCTCATCAATCTATAGAGTAGGAAGAGCGTGCAGCTCTTCCCCTATAAGAGACCTATCAGCTATCATATATCAGATAGCTGGGATAACACGATACTTCATTTTATTTCCCCGATATCAGATCCGTAACCATGTCAAATCGTATCACTTTCTTTCATTCACGCTCTCCTGAAGAATTAACAATAAATGTTTCAAAATTACAAAGATAATATAAAATAATAAATATCTATAGATTTAATATACATTCTAAAGCTATACTGTAGTATTGTGATTATTAATTTTAAGTTATAAGGAAAACTATGAGATTTGTTAGGGATGGGATAATTAGTTTTTTGAGTCTACTGGTACTGAGTGGTTGTAATAGTAAAACCTGCAGTGAAGGTACACCGGATACAGTGGAATCTGAACAGCTATGTGTAGAAGTCGCATTGGCACAAGGCCAGGAGGTATCTGATACAGATATGGATAAGGTCTATAACTGTGCAGACACAGATGATGATGGTGACGGTATTTCAGATGCTGATGAAAATGCGACAGGAACAGATCCTTTGGTTGCAGACCCCTGGGATACAGACAGTGACGGTGACGGATTGACCGATGCAGAGGAGTCAGATGAAAACGCTACAACGATCACCGATAGGAACGGGAATGGTATCTCTGATGTCGGTGAACCATTGGACAGTGATGAAGATGGTATCCCGGACAGTGATGAAGTGAAGAATGGTACTGATCCCCTTAACCCGGATACGGATGATGATGGAAAGAGTGATGGTGAAGAGGGAACAGTAGACAGTGATGGAGACGGTAAGATTGATGCACTTGAACCTGATACCGTAGACAGTGACAGTGACGGTGTGGTTGATGAGCTCGATGCAGTAAACGATGATCCGACCAATGACAGTGACGGTGACGGTCTGAGCAATGCCGATGAAACTGATATCCATACAGATCCGTTGAAAGGGGATACAGACGGTGACGGAATTTTAGATGGGGATGAAGTGAATATCGGTACAGATCCACTTAACCCTGATACAGACGGTGACGGTAAACATGACGGTGTAGAGGGAATCAGTGACACAGATGGTGATGGTAAGATCGATGCTTTGGAGTCGGTAAAGCAGGACAGTGACAATGACGGTGTCTCTGATGAACGCGATGCAGCAAACGATGATCCGACCAATGACAGTGACGGTGACGGATTTAGCAATATCGTTGAGACTACAGCAGGAAGTGATCCTTTGGATGCTACAAGTGTGCCGGGAGATCTTGATGGGGATGGAGTCGCTGATGTATTGGATCCTGATATAGATGGTGATGGGTTAACGAATATCGATGAAGGTATAAGAGGAACAGACCCATTGAAAGGGGATACAGATGGAGATGGTATCTCAGATGGGGATGAAGTGGCCAATGGTACCGATCCTCTCACTCCTGATACGGACATTGACGGTAAAAATGACGGTGTAGAGGGAACAACAGATACGGATGGTGATGGCGTGATCGATGGGCTTGAATCTGCAACTGTAGATAGTGACAGTGATGGTGTGGTCGATGAACTTGATGCGGTCAATGATAACCCAACCAATGACAGTGACACTGATGGACTGAGTAATTTAGATGAAATGACACATGGCACAGACCCTTTGAACGCAGATACCGATGGAGACGGTGTTTCAGATGGTGATGAAGTGAGCAATGGTACTGACCCGCTCAATCCTGATACGGACGGTGACGGGAAAAATGACGGTACTGAAGGAGTTACTGATAAAGACGGAGACGGTAAAATCGATGCGATCGAGTCAGCAATTGAAGACAGTGACAGTGACGGCGTGGTTGATGAGCTCGATGCAGCCAATGATGATCCGACAAACGACAGTGACGGTGACGGCTTAAGCAACGAGAATGAAACGAATACCCATCATACGAATCCTGTCAAAGAAGATACAGATGGTGATAGTGTTTTAGATGGTGATGAAGTGAGCAATGGTACTGACCCGCTCAATCCTGATACGGACGGTGACGGGAAAAATGACGGTGATGAGGGAATAGACGATAGAGATGGCGACGGCCTCATCGATGCGGTCGAGTCAGCGACTGATGACAGCGACAGCGACGGTGTGGTTGATGAGCTCGATGCAGCCAATGATGATCCGACCAATGACAGTGACGGAGACGGATACAGCAATATCGATGAGACTACAGCAGGAAGTGATCCTCTGGATGATACAAGTAGGCCGGGAGACCTGGATGGAGACGGTATCTCTGATGCAACAGATACGGATATTGACGGGGATAACCTGAGCAATGCGGATGAGAATAATACCTATGGAACAGATCCGCTCAATCCTGATACCGATGGAGACGGTGTTTCAGATGGTGATGAAGTGAGCAATGGTACTGACCCGCTCAATCCTGATACGGACGGTGACGGGAAAAATGACGGTGATGAGGGAATAGACGATAGAGATGGCGACGGCCTCATCGATGCGGTCGAGTCAGCGATTGATGACAGCGACAGCGACGGTGCGGTTGATGAGCTCGATGCAGCAAATGATGACCCGACCAATGACAGCGACGGTGATGGACTAAGCAATGAAAATGAAATAAGTCAGGGAACAGACCCCTTGAGCGCAGATACAGATGGAGATGGTGTCTTAGATGGGGATGAAGTGACCAACGGTACGGATCCATTGAATTCTGATACAGACGGTGACGGGAAAAGTGATGGAGTTGAAGGAATAGCGGACAGTGATAGTGACGGCAAAATTGATGCAATCGAGTCTGGGATTGATGACAGCGACAGTGACGGTGTTTCGGACGAACTGGATGCAGCCAATGATGATCCGACCAATGACAGTGACGGAGACGGATACAGCAATAGTGAAGAGAGCACAGCAGGCAGTGATCCATTAGATGATACCAGTGTGCCGGATGATATGGATGGAGATGGTATCCCTGATATTATGGACCTTGATAGAGATGGTGACGGGTTAACTAATACCGATGAAGTCAGTAACTATGGTACAGACCCTTCGGACCCTGATAGTGATAGTGATGGTATCAATGATGGTGATGAATTGAGTATCGGAACTGACCCAACTGATCCTGATAGTGATGATGATAGGCTGAATGACGGTGATGAATTGAGTATCGGCACTGATCCGAATGACCAGGATAGTGATGATGATGGTTTAGGTGACAACTATGAAGTAACAACTGATATCGGGACTGGAAACGTATATGTCACAGATCCATTGGACAGTGATAGTGATGATGATGGATACGGGGATCGTGCGGAAATTGAAGAGGGGACAGATCCTACAGATCCGTACAGTCATCCATCTACATATTGTGATGGGCCTTTGGCCTGGATGAATCCGGTGTGCTGGATGGTAGGCTTTATGGATATCATTCTATAATAAAGTCACAAGAATAGTTAATCTTTAGCTATTCTTGACCTATAAAACTAATCCGCTTCTGCTATAATTTTTAACAAAAAAGCGTTAAAACTTTATAGCAGTAAGGATAGATATGAAAGATGTGGTGGCTTGGCTGAAAGCGCATGGAAATTTAAAGATCATTGATGAGCCTCTGGATGTTGAGCTTGAGATACCGCATGTTGCCTATATCGAAGTAAAAAAAGAGGACTCCCGACCTCTACTCTTTACCCATCCTGTCAATAGAGCCAAAGGTATTACCTACGATATGCCTGTATTGATGAATATCTTTGCGAATAAACAGGTCACGGAAGATATCTTTGGTAGACATCCTGATGAAGTCGCAGAAGGTATCGATGAACTATTGAAACTGAAGCCGCCCAAAGGTCTTGCAGCCAAACTTAAAATGCTTCCCAAACTCTTTAATCTGAAAAATGTTTTCCCTAAACGGCTTAAGGGAAGTGGTGCGTGTCAGGAAGTGATCTATACGAAAGAGAAAGTTGATCTGGATAGCTTACCTATATTGAAAACGTGGGAAGAGGATGGTGGTCCCTTTATCACTATGGGACAGGTCTATACCCAGAGCCTTGACGGGCAGATGCAGAACCTTGGAATGTATAGGCTTCAGCAGTACGATAAAAACAGGTTGGGGATGCACTGGCAGATCCATAAAGATGCTTCTCATTTTTTTGATCAGTATCAAAATGCAGGCAAGAAAATGCCGGTGAGTATCGCGATCGGCGGTGATCCGCTCTATATCTGGTGCGGACAGGCACCGATGCCTCACGGGATGTTTGAACTGCTGCTTTACGGGTTCGTACGTAATGAAAATGCAAGACTCGTTAAATCGATCAGCAATGATATCTATATCCCTGAAGATGTGGATATCGTGATCGAAGGTTTTGTGGATCCTGAAAAGATGGAGATCGAAGGGCCGTTTGGAGATCATACAGGCTACTATACGCTTAAAGAGCCGTTCCCGGTACTGGAAGTAGAGACGATCACTACGAAGTCAAATCCTGTCTTTGCTGCAACAGTGGTCGGAAAGCCGCCGCTGGAGGATAAATATATGGGATGGGCTACCGAAAGAGTTTTCCTCCCGATGCTCAAACCGATGGCACCGGACCTGATCGATTACAATATGCCAGAAAACGGTGTCTTCCATAACCTGATACTCGCCAAGATGAAAACACTCTATAAGGGGCATGCTCAGCAGTTCATGCATGCATTCTGGGGAGTAGGGCAGATGAGTTTTGTCAAGCATGCGATCTTTGTAGGGGAAGATGCCCCTGAACTTGAAGCGTTTGATGCATTGAGTGAGTATATTCTTAACAGACTGGATAAAAATAAGGTATTGATCACTCAAGGGGTTGTTGATCACCTGGACCACTCTTCACCCGAACAGTTTGTCGGGGGCAAACTGGGAGTGGATGCCACAGGTGATGAGGTTACTGAGGGGATTGCTGTTCCGCTCACTGATAGTGAACTTTTGGCAAAGATGCAGGAGATAGACAGCAATATTCTAGAACTCAAACAGTATATGAGACATACGAAAAACCCTCTCTGTGTGATTACCGTAGAGAAGACGAAGTCTATATCGGATGATTGGGAGAAGATTGACACGCTTAAAGATCATATCAAAGTGTTGGTGATCGTCGATAAAAAAAATAACGATATCCAAAATCCCTATATGTTGATTTGGCGTGTTGTAAACAATATAGATGCACAACGCGATGTAAAACTTTTTCCATTTATTGTCATAGATGGGACAAATAAGGGTATAATAGACGGATATGACAGAGAGTGGCCGGGAGATACACATTGTACCAAAGAGGTACTGGATGGATTACAGGCCAAAGGTATCATAGATATCGACGAGAAGTTTATTAAAAAGTTTGGTTTACTACCCTTTGAGTAAATTAAGAGCAAATTAATCTTATTATGATAAACTTACTTTGTTAATAAAAATTATCAATAAGGAAGTAAAATGCTAGTTACTAAAAAAGCTCCTGATTTTACAGCAACAGCTGTACTTGCAGATGGTTCGATCGTAGAAGATTTCAACCTTTATGAAAATCTAGGTGAGAAAGGTGCGGTACTTTTTTTCTACCCGCTTGACTTTACATTCGTTTGTCCATCAGAGATCATCGCGTTCTCACACAGAGCGAAAGAGTTTAGAGAAAGAGGTATCAACGTGATCGGTTGTTCAATCGACTCTCAGTTCAGTCACTTTGCATGGAGAGAGACTCCGGTAGAGAATGGTGGAATCGGTAGAGTTGATATGCCGCTTGTAGCTGACCTTAACAAGCAAATTGCCAGAGACTACGATGTACTTCTTGATGAATCTGTAGCACTTAGAGGTTCTTTCCTTATTGATGCGGACGGTACAGTAAGACATGCAGTGATCAATGACCTTCCACTTGGAAGAAACATCGATGAGATGGTCAGAATGGTGGATACAATGCTATTCACTAACGAGCACGGTGAAGTATGTCCTGCTGGTTGGAACAAAGGCGATGAAGGTATGAAGGCTGACACTGAAGGTGTAGCAGAATATCTTGCAAAACACGAAAAAGAATTATAATTTAAGCTATAACTCAGCTTTGCTGGGTTATAATACGCGCATAACAAACGTTACTTTTACGTTACACAACGTGGAGGCAATGCTTTAGCTTCTTCTTCGGCACCCCTCTTCCCCTTTTTAGTCGGAGTAAGAAGCTAAACCATTGTTTCCCCGTTTCCTACATATGCGCTTTGAAGGATACAAGATGACAGATCATGTAACACTACTCAAAGAGAGCGGACTCAAAGCAACTTTTCAACGTATAAATATCCTAGAAGCTATTGAAAAACATGGCCATATCACTATCGATGCCATTTATGAAAAAGTTTCCAGAATACATGCCTCACTATCACTTGCCACTGTGTACAAAAATATCCTCTTGATGGTAGAAAAAAAAGTACTGGTAGAGGTTCCGGTCGCGGGACAGAAGTCAAAATATGAGTTAAAGAAAGAGGACCATATCCACCTGGTATGTACAGAGTGCGGGATGGTAGAGGATAAACCGCTTATCAATAGCGTAGACTCACTCATAGAGAATATGACAAAAGAAGAGAAATTTAATTTAAGCAGCGAGCAGATCAATCTTTACGGTATCTGCCGTAACTGCCAAGAAAAAAGAGGGCAAGAGGCCAGCTAACTCTCTTTAGCTTTTAAAGAGTGCTGATCCTACCCTTACAAGGTTTGATCCGCACTTTATCGCAAGTTCATAATCCCCACTCATACCCATAGAGCAGATGGTTGCTCCCTCTTTTTGTAGCTTATCATAGATCGCATAGGTATCTTCAAAACTCTTTTGTACCAGTGCGTTGTCCTCGGTATGCGCACCGATCGTCATGACTCCCTTGAGGTTGATATTGGGGCAGCTCTCTATGATCTGCTGGTAGATATCATAGGCCTTCTCAGTGGCAACACCCGACTTTGTTTCTTCACCTGCCGCATTGATCTGAAGGAGAGCACTCATCGTTTGCTCTTTTGCTTCCAGTTTTTTATTGAGTGTTTCAGCCAGTTCGATACTGTCAAGTGAGTGAAAAAGAAAGGGACGAAGGTCGATCAGTTTATTGATCTTGTTTTTCTGCAGAGAACCTATCATATGCCACTGAAGCGGAAGCTCCTCAAGTACTTCCATGCGCTCAGCCAGCTGCTGGACCTGGTTTTCTCCGAAAGCCCTTTGTCCGAGTTCATAGAGTGTGGCGATATTTTCGATCTCTGTATACTTACCGACACCTACCAGCTGGACTATGTGGTGTTCGCTGACAGAGATACGCGCCTCTTCGATCTTCCAGATCACTTCGTCAAGGTTTCTTCTTAACTGTTCTTTATCAAGTATCATTGTGTTTTCCTTTGTTATCCCATACGTATGTTCTTATCACATTAGAAAAAATAATTTTGGTAGGGATTTCTATTCTCTTAATATAGAGAATTTTAGCAGAAATAATACTAAAGTGCCAATGTAGTGAATTTGTAAGATTAGATGTATTAGCTTTTCTCGTTTGCAGTATTAAATCATCACTTAAGAATCTCTTCTTTCCAAGCTCCATCCTGCAGGATGCATATATGGGGAAGAGAAAAAAAGTTAGTTTTCAAAATTATGTTCATTATCTGATGTGATTTTATTAACTCTTTAAGATGGTAACTGACCTCTTCATAACAAATAATAGTACTCGATAGGCAATATCCTCCAAAAAGGAAGTATCAATGACTACAGCTATAGTGGACCTAGACCACACGCCGTAACGTATGCGAACGGAAAGGCATATACCTATGATGGCAATGGAAATATGCTTACAAGAGGTGTTGAATCCCTCCGCTATACAGCTTTTGATAAACCGTATAGTCTTACCAATAGTAGAGGAGAAGAGACCAAATTCTACTATGATGCATTACAAAGCCGTTACAAGAAGAGTACAGCTACCTACGAGACCCTCTATCTAGATAGATCCCTAGAGAGAAAAGAAGAGAGCAATGGTACACTAAGCTATACAGGATACTTCTACTTCGGGGATGCACTCGTAGCGATGAAACGCTTTAGTG
>JBEWPZ010000064.1:0-6324 GCA_047689535.1 Candidatus Sulfurovum kebritense
CTGTTTACCTGACTTCCGTATGCACTCCCATCGGGGACGGATGGGAGCGAGGTGATAGTTTCTTATTTGATATAGGAAAGTCATCTAAATAATTTTTTCTAATATTATTTATATCAAAACTTATATTTTTGAACATAGCTTCATATTTTTCTATATTTTCATACTTTTTTAGAATATTTAAAGTATCTATTAGAGTGTCCAAGACATAGAATCTTAAATATTCTTTTTCATCATTATTTAACTTTTTTTCTTCCTCAATTGAAATTAAAGCCAATTGTGAAGTTATAATACAATTATCAAATTTTTTTAAAAAAAACTCTGCTAAGGCTTTATGTATCAAAATATCAAAAGCTTGTTCATATTTTTCTGCTTTGTGAAAATACTCCCAAGCCTCAAAATCATTCTTTAAACTTAATTCTTGTTTTCCTTTTAGATAATAATAAGTAGACATAACCCTACTAAAAAACTTTTTTAACATCCGAATAGCCTACAAAATAGATTAGCAAGTAACCCTAATTTACTAGGTGACTGCTTAAGTGGTCTTTGGCTCGTTCCCGATCTCCTGATCGGGAATGCAAATACTACATTATAACGTAATGGCATCGAGAGAGCAGTCGTAGGGTGGGAACATCCCACCATGATGGTGGATTTTATCCACTCTACTCACCCCGACATACCGATACCCGAGATGTCAAATAACGTTACTGTTATGTTTTTACTTGAAAAGTCACTGATTTTACGAAGGGCAAAAATATTTTTGGATATAATCAATACCATACTATATTACGGAGAAAATCATGCTACTGGGTGTCAATATCGATCATATTGCGGTACTGAGAGAAGCAAGAAGAGTCGGGGATCCCGATCCGCTGGATGCTCTGGGCATCTGCAAGCGTGCCGGTGCGGACCAGATCACGATCCATCTGCGTGAGGATAGACGTCATATGCAGGATGCAGACGCGGAGCATATCATCGAGTTCTCGGCACTTCCCGTGAACCTGGAGTGCGCCACTGCCCCTGAGATGATCGATATCGCCTGCAGGCTGAAGCCCCACCGGGTCACACTCGTGCCCGAAAAACGTGAAGAGGTGACGACTGAAGGCGGCCTGGCGGTTACCGGGCATCAGCCGAAACTTGCAGAAGCGATCGAGAGTCTGCATGACCATGAGATCGAAGTCTCACTCTTTATCGACCCAACATCTGAAGCACTCAAAGCATCAAAAGCTTTGGATGTAGAGTGGATAGAGTTTCACACAGGAAAATATGCCAATATCTATGCCATGCTCTACACAAATCTTTCAAAGACACACCATATGATCCCAGAACTGGAACTGCCGCGCAACGAACTGAAAAAGATGCTTGAAGAGGAGCTTCATATACTCAGTACACTCAGCAAAGAGGCAAAAGAGATCGGACTTCGTGTCGCTGCAGGCCATGGGTTGAATATGCAGAATGTCTCTGCGATCGTCCAGATCGAGCATATCGAAGAGCTGAACATTGGCCAGAGTATCATTGCACGTTCGGTCTATACCGGATTGGAGCAGGCGATCATCGATATGAAACAGAAACTCATACCTTAAATAAAAAAAGAAATACGCAATGCCAAATCGTAAACAAATTGCTATCAGTATCGGGGACCTTAACGGCATCGGGGTACAGTTAGCCCTCGAAAACCACCACACAATCTGTGAACTTGTCAAACCGATCTACTGTATCGATAGTGCCATGATGAAACAGGCAGCTTCCAAGTTAAACCTAACCATTCCCGTAACGTTTCAAACCACAGAAGATATCGCCCCCTACTTTGAGATAGAACCGGGAGTTGTAAGCAAAGAGAGCGGTGCCTATGCCTATGCCTCTTTTTGCAAAGCTGTCGAGCTGGCAAAAACAGGTGCAGCAGATGCGGTCTGTACACTGCCTATCCATAAAAAAGCGTGGGAACTGGCAGGGATAGAGTACAAAGGGCATACGGATGCGCTGCGTGATTTTTTTGATGCGGAAGCGATCATGATGCTTGGATGCCCGAAGATGTATGTCGCACTCTACACAGAACATATCCCGCTAAAAGAGGTTGCTGGACAGATCAACAGAGAAAAACTCACCCGTTTCTTCATAGACTTCTACCATACCGCCAACCCCCAAAAGAGGGTTGCCGTACTTGGCCTTAACCCCCATGCGGGAGATGAAGGGGTGCTGGGAGATGAAGAAAGTATCATCAAAGAGGCGATTCAAGATGCCCATAAAGCGTTGGAGAAGCAGGTCTTTACCGCACCGCTCGTTCCTGATGTCGCCTTTACCCCCAGAGTACGTGATCACTACACCCACTATATCGCAATGTACCATGATCAGGGCCTTGCACCGCTGAAGGCACTCTATTTCGATGAAGGGATCAATGTCTCCCTCAACCTACCGATCCTAAGAACTTCCGTCGACCACGGGACAGCCTTCGATATCGCCTACCAGGGTGTGAAACTCAATGCCCTGAGCTATATCAATGCAATCCATTACATTAAGGAGAGAGATGAAAAATAGGCTAATCATTACGATCAGTGATATCAACAGCTCCAAACAGTACAGTGTCCATGAGATCATCAAAAAGGTCATTGCTGGAGCCATTCTTCTACTGATGATCATCGCAGTCTCCACCTATCTTTATATCAATTTTCTGAACAATCAACTCTCAAAACTCAATCAACAGAAAGTTAAATTTCAAAATCAGATCATAACGCTGAAAAAGAGCACCAAAACCTATAAGCAGAAAAATGAAGTGCTTTCTCAAGAAAATATACAACTCACACACTTGATACAAGAGAACAGTGACAAACTGGCTTCGGTGAATGAAAAACTTCAAGAGGTTGAGGAGATGATAGGGTATGGACCGGACCTTAATGCAAGTTTCCAGGATAGAGTAGAAAATGCACGCGGCAAGGTTGTTCAGGCACTGAAAGAAAAGGTGCAACAAGAGCAGATCACTTCGATTCAAAAGTCCTTGGTACTCAACAGTATTCCAAACGGGAAGCCCCTGAAGTATAGACGTATTTCCAGTGACTATGGTTACCGTACCCACCCCGTCACCAAAAGAAAATCCTTCCACCCTGCACTTGACCTTACGGCAAGAACCGGTACACCTGTCTATGCACCTGCCAGCGGCGTTGTTGTCTTAGCCAAACGGAAAGGAGCCTATGGAAAACTCCTGCTGCTTGCCCACTCTTTCGGTTTTAAAACCGCCTATGGACACCTCAGCAGGTTTGCAGTCAAGAGCGGTGACTTTGTCAACAAGGGGGATCTTATCGCCTATGTAGGAAGTACAGGAAGAAGTACCGGACCTCATCTTCACTATGAGATTCGCTACCTCGACAAGTGGCTCAATCCAAAACCTTTTATGCAATGGGATTTAGAGAATATTAACGACATAAGCGCTAAAATAACCCAAGTAGATTGGGAGAGTATTCTCAAGCAGACCCAAGATATCATTACACTTGCGACAGAAAAATAAAGGAGTATCATGGCCCTTCTCAGAGCTAAAAAGAACAAAAACACCCCCAGTAAAATTACTTCAGCAACGATCATTACCTCATGTATGGAGGTTACAGGAAACTTACATGGCAGTGATACCGTACATATCGATGGTAAAGTCACAGGAGATATCATTGTCAGCAACACACTGGTAATCGGGAAATCAGGTGTTGTCTATGGAGAAGTCAAAGCAAAAAATGCCATCATTAATGGTAAGTTGGAAGGCAGTATTGTCTGTGAAACACTTGAAGTGATGGAAACAGGTGAGATATCAAAAAAAATCCAAGCAGACACCATGGTACTTGATGGTACCGTTACCGGTAATATCATCGGGATAAATTCGATCGAGATTCAGCCACACGGTAAACTTACTGTTGAAAAGCTTGAAAGTAAACAAATCACTGTGAGTGGATCTGTCAAAGGAAACGTTGTCGCCTCAGAGCTCCTTGATATAAGAAGTACAGGCTCAATTGAAGGTGAAATATCAGTCAAGACGATCAAAACAGCAGAAGGGAGTAGAGTGGTGGGAACCATGTCTACCTATCAAAAAGAAGAGAAAAATAGAGAAGAAAAGGCAGAGAACGCCTAGTCTTTTTTTATCCAAAGAGTCCTTCTGACTCTTCTACGATAACCTCACACTCGTCATTCATCTTTTCACAAAGCTCCTCTTGACAACGGTCACATAAATAACGGTAGTTTTGCATATCATAATGTATCATATCACCTATCTGTATTTCACTATAACACTCCGCACACATATTGGTAACGCGTGAGAGTATCTCCTCTGTTGCTTCCTGGGTTACAAAACATGCACTTGTACTCATCTTATGCCTTTAATTCATTGATCATTTTTTTTGCTTCTTCCAGTGAGGCGTCTAATTCATATGCTTTTGTATATGCTGACAATGCTTCCTCTTTTCTTCCCAGATCATACAGTGTATTCGCGTAGTTGAAGTGGTGAGGTGCATACTCCGGGTCAAGTTCAATAGAGCGGAGATGGTATTGTATCGCTTGCTTTTCTTCACCAAGTTTATGCAGTACATTTGCCAGTGAAGCATGTGCCGAGTCATCATTGGGTTCTATGGAAATAATCTTTTCAAAGCTCTCCTTGGCATCTTCAAGATTATCGATCTGCGTCATCACATACCCGTGTCGCTGCAGTACATCGATATTGTCTGCCTCTAAAATCAATGCGCTCTGAAGTGCCTTACTGGCTTCCAGCATATCCCCCTTGGATACGGCATCATCAGCCATTTGAACCAACTGTTCAAGACGTGTCGGCTCTACTTCAGGTTTGGAGAATGTCTTGTCAGGGCGATTGATCCCACCGATCTGTTCATCGGGGAATTTTGCCTCAAAATCTGCACCTCTTTTAGGATGTTCACCGGAAAAAAGTTGCTTGAAAAAAAGATAAAAAATTACCCCTGCAACAATGAAAAGTAATAGTTGAAATAGTGTCATAATATCTCCATTTTTTGTAGCTGAATAATAGGGTAATCTAACTTAAATCTAGAGAAAATCATTAAAGAAATATTTAATTTTTGGTGGTTATTATAAGGCCTAATCTCAAGCTATTAATCTATCTTTTCAATTGTGCTGCGATCTGACCGGCCAGGGCATCCATCTCCTCTTTGGTCTCAAAGATAAATTCATGTTTTTCCTCTTCACCCAGGTGTACAAAGATACCGAATCCTACGACTTCAACCTTGCCTTTGGCTTCAATATTGAGCCACTCCAGACTCACCTTTGTTGTCTCATCTTCATAGCCTGTTTTTATCACAGCTGCAGGGTAAAGCTGTGTAATCTTTTTTGTATCAAACTGTTTCTCTTGAATCGTAATAATCATACGAGGATTATAGTATAATCCTTGTAAATCTTTCATAGGAGTAGACAATGAGTTTAAAAGAACAGATCAAAAATGATATCAAAGAGGCAATGCGTGCCAAAGAGATTACGAGAAGAGATACACTAAGAAATATCCAGACAAGTATCAAACAGGTAGAAGTTGACGAACGTAAAGAGCTTACAGATGCTGATGTTGAAGCGATCCTTGCTAAGTACCTGAAACAGAGAGAAGATGCCAAAGCCCAGTTCAAAGATGCCGGACGGGACGACCTCGTTGCAAAAGAAGATGAAGAGATCGCCATTATCCAAAGCTATCTACCTGAGCCGATGAGTGATGAGGAACTGGAAAGCACGCTTAAAGAGGTGATCGCACAAACAGGTGCTGAGGGTATGAAAGATATGGGTAAAGTGATGGGTGCTGCAAAAAGTGCGATCGGAAGCCGTGCCGATGGTGGACGGATCAATCAGGTGGTAAAAAAACTACTCTCTTAGTCCTATATGATCTCATTTGATGACCTACACTCTGTAGATCATCAAATCACTGACTTCTCAATAAAATCCCAATTTACTCTCTTTTGATATCCTTTTTGCGAACTGAGACCTTAACCTCGTTTGAGTATGCAGAACTCTCGACATCATTAAAGGCTTTCACCCGATATTTATACGTTCCTTTCTCTTCAATCGTATCGATGAAGGTATCTCTATCGGATGCGGTTTCACCCACGATATTAAAGAGATATTTACCTTTCACTCTCTTAGCTCGTTCAAGAATAAATCCTTTCTCGTTATCCGAATTATCCACCCATGATAGAGTAATACGGTTAGCATTCACACTGCTTGACAATGCGCTAGGGGCATGAAGGAAATGCGGATCTGTAGCAACTTCTATTGCAAGTACTTCAGAAGTTGCACTAAGATCTTGGTCATCACGTACTGTGAGTGTAGCTGAGTATTGACCCGGTA
>JBEWPZ010000025.1:0-16627 GCA_047689535.1 Candidatus Sulfurovum kebritense
ATGCGCTCAACATCACTGACAAACCGTCAATCGATGTATTGCTTGAGGCACAAAAGGGATTTGAAGATATCCTGGCAAAAATCAAGAAATAATTCTATTCATAGACCCGGTCTTCCGGGTCTATCTTCTCTCTTAATCTAATTTCACAATATACTGAAAACTTTAATTACTC
The DNA here is from genome assembly GCA_047689535.1 of Candidatus Sulfurovum kebritense. Classification (GTDB taxonomy): domain Bacteria; phylum Campylobacterota; class Campylobacteria; order Campylobacterales; family Sulfurovaceae; genus Sulfurovum; species Sulfurovum kebritense. The sequence continues at coordinate 173 of JBEWPZ010000025.1, forward strand.
TTCCAAAAGAAATATCTCATCATCTTGTTTTATCCAGCCCGGTTTTACCACTTTTACAAAAATTCCCCGATCATTTTTCAGCAACTTAGGTACTCTTCTGTCGATCGATGAGAGGTGCTTACACATCGTACAGTCCTGACTGATCACTACTAAGGCACTGCCTATTTGTATCTCTGTACCGACGGGAAGTGCATAAGGGTTGTAGTCTATCAAAAGATTTTCTCCCAATGCACCCTGTGGGATCTCTATACCTTCGTTCTCTACCAGTCTGTAACTATCTAAAGAAGTAACAAGGATGGAACGGTTCAGATCCTTTCCATAGTGTTTATCGAGTAAAATGCCATCTTCATCTACTTGAACTCTATCTTTTGAAATTTGCTTATTACTCTCAGGTGTTGTGATGTATAAAGCGATCACTTTTCCTACACTCTTTGATTGCATGATTATCCTATCCATTTGAAAAGTATTGTGAATGTATTTTAACATAATTGATGAGTAATACTGAGCTATTAACAGTAATTACGCCATTATAATATAAGTAAAAAAAAAGAAAAATATTACCTTTTCTCATCTTTATGATCAATTAAACTAATTAAAATGAACGGTTTTATTGATTAAAGATAATTATTCTCTTAAAATTGTAGAATTTTGTGAGATAATGTTCTATATATCTAAATCTTTATAAAATTTCTTGACATTTTAACATATTTTCTAATACAATCGGTGGCAATAGTGATTCTATTATATAAACTAAAAATGAGTACTGTTAACAACTATAAGGAGGTTATATGACTAAGATAAGTGATGCTTCTCAGACTGAAATCCAGTCAGAGAGAAGAGACTTTTTTAGGAAGACTGCGGCGTATTCTGTAAGTGCTCTTGCAGCAGCAAGTGTCATGGCGCCGGTGAAAATCAACGCGTCTGGAGAAAAAGATGATCCGGCGATCGTTGAAGAGAAACCATGGGGTACAACATTCGGTTATCCGGTAACTCACAATCTTTACGGACAACCGTCACCGTATGAACATAATGTAACAAGAAGAAATACCCAGCTACTGACTTCAGGAAACTGGTATGCATCGATCGCGATGTGTCCGATCCATGAAATGAATGGTATTATCACACCAAACGGACTGTTCTTCAGTCGTAGCCACGGTGGTACAGCAGAGATCGATCCAAACGAGCACCGTTTGATGATCCATGGACTTCTTGAGAAGCCACTGGTACTTACAATGGATGAACTGAAAAGATATCCGAGTGTAAGTAGAGTACACTTTATCGAGTGCCCGGCTAACGGTGGTCCTGAGTGGAGAAACCCACAATTCCCATCAACACAGTTTGCAAAAGGTATGATGAGTTGTGCCGAGTGGACCGGTGTGTACATCAAAGATATTCTGAAAGATCTTGGATTGAAGCCAAATGCCAGATGGATGTTGGCTGAAGGTGCAGATAACTCTCATATGGGTAGAACTGTACCGATCGACAAAGTACTCGATGATGCAATGGTTGTATGGGCTCAAAACGGTGAAGCACTACGTCCGGAGCAAGGGTATCCGATCAGACTACTTGTACCAGGCTGGGAAGGTAACCTTTGTGTGAAATGGCTATGCAGACTTGAGTTTGCTGATGAGCCGTTCTATGCGAAAGAGGAGACTGCGAAGTATACTGCATTGAAACCAAGCGGAAAAGCGATCCAGCACTTCTATGCAAACGAAGTAAACTCTATTATCACATCACCATGTCCTGAATACGACTGGAAAGACCTTAAAAAAGGTGACCTAGTGGAGATCGAAGGACTTGCATGGAGTGGTCACGGTACTGTCGAGGGTGTAGATATCACATTTGACGGTGGTAAGAACTGGGTAGAAGCAAGTCTTAAAGGTCTAGTATTGCCTAAAGCATGGACAAGATTCAGCTTTATGTACAGATATGAAGGTAAACCATTACTTCTCGGAAGCCGTGCCAGAGATGATGCCGGGCATATTCAGCCAAGCGTTAAGCAGGAAAGAGCAGTTATGGGAGTCGAGTCCGTGTATCATAGAAATGCTACACATATCTGGGAAGTTACAGCGAAAGGAGAGGTGAACAATGTTCAAGTCTTATCATAAATTATTACTATCAGCAGCACTAGTTGTATCCGCAGCTACATCTGCTGCAATGGCGGGAGATAAAACCACTTCCCGCAGTTATGAAAACGGCAAGAAAGTCATCGACGGTGGTGCAACATACCCTGTAGTAAACGGGAAGACATCATCTTACTATGTGAATGAAAAAGCACACGGTAAAGGTGGGTTTACATTCGGTAGAAAACCGACTGATAATGAGATCAAAGCCTGGGATATCGATGTAATGCCTGATGGTACCGGTCTACCTGAAGGAAGCGGTTCAGTAGAAGAGGGTGATGAGCTTTATGAAGAGAAGTGTGCGTCATGTCACTTTGACTTTGGTGCGGGTGGTGCAGGATATCCTGCTCTAGCAAAAGGTAATGCCTACAAAAATGTGGCAACACTGAAAAACCAGAGAGTTGCAGGTGCAGAGGTTGATTCGCCGGCGCGTGTATTTGGTTCTTACTGGCCGCAGGCTAGTACACTCTGGTGGTATATCAAAACAGGTATGCCTCACCCGGCACCGCTTAGCTTGACAGATGATGAAGTTTATGCGATTACAGCATATATTATCTATCTCAACGAACTGAAGATCGATGGTGAACTGCTTGATGATGAATATGTACTTGACAGAGAGAAGTTCTTAAAACTGAAAATGCCAAATGAAGATGGGTTTGTGCCTAAGATCGATGGTAAGAACGGACTAGAGAACGTACGTAAATTCTTCAATGACTTTAGCAACTACGGAAACGGTACAAGATGTATGAAAAACTGTTTTGATGGAAAACCTGAGATCGCGAGAATCCAGGGTGCTGGTATCAGTGATTATGAACCGCCACTCTCTACTGAGAGATCTATGCCTGTCAAAAAAGACGGTGGTGAGATGCCTGGCAAAAAAGAGTATGAGGCAAGCTGTGCTGTATGTCACGCTACAGATGCGATGGGTGCGCCTCCAGTAGGAGACAAAGGTGCCTGGACTGCAGTGCTCGAAAAAGGTATGGATAAGGTATACCACAATGCGATCCACGGTATCAACGCAATGCCTCCAAAAGGTGGTACATCATTGTCGGATGACAAGATCAAAGAGATCGTAGACTATATGGTAAGCCAAAGTAAGTAATAGTGTTCTTTCACTATTGCTTCACGATTAGTCAGTAATATTATGAAAGATGCTAGGCCACTATGGCTTGCAGAATGAATGAAAGGAATTCAAAAATGGAAAGAAGAAAATTTTTAGGTTTAGGTTTGACAGCAGCAGCTGTATTACCAGTAGCACTCAGTGCAAAAGATTTCAGAAAAGAGAAACCTGATACATGGACTGCTCTAACTGGTGCTAAAGAGAGTACACCAGGTAACATTGACAGTGCTGTTAAAGCACTTTACGGTGATATCAAGACGGTTGAAGAGGGTGTAAAAGTACAAGCTCCAAAAGTAGCATCTAACGGTGGTGCAGTACCGGTAAAGATCCAGTCTGATATTCCAGCTAAAAGTGTAGCACTATTCCAAGATGTGAACCCAGAAGCAACTGTAGCGGTTTGGGACCTAAGTGAAGGCGGACTTATCGATTACTCAGTGAAGATCAAAATGAAAGGTTCTGGTACTATCACTGCGATCGTAGAAGGTAAAGACGGTAAGTTCTACCTTGGTAAAGTATCACTAGAAGTTGCACTTGGTGGATGTGAAGGTTAATCTTCACCTGTTAGAGATCAGAGATAGTTAGTAGAGTAGAAATAGAATAAAGGAAAACCTATGGCAAATATGAAAATTAAAGCAAAAGCACGTGGTGGTGTTGTAAAAGCAAAAGTTATGATGAAACACGACATGCTTACATACGATCAAGCAAAAGCAAAAGGTACAGAAGCAAACTTCATTACACACATTACTGCAAAAGCAGGCGGTAAAGTAGTACTTGATATGTCTACAAGTCAGTTTCTTTCGAAAAACCCACTGATCAAATTCAGTTTTAGTCCTGAAGGATTGAAAAAGGGTGACAGAATGGAGATGACATGGACTGACCTTTCTGGAAAAACTGTGACTGAAGACAAGAAGATCAAAGGTCTTAAATAACCTATTCTCACTGACCATTTTGGTCAGGAGAAATATAGCTATGAAAGAGCTACTTATAAAGTAGTTGTTTGATATCTATATAATCTGCGTAATATCAAACCAGTGAACCACTGCCCTTTTCAGTGTAGCTTTGTTGCGCTTTTGAAAATGCTCTTCCATATCGAAACCCTCTTTACCGTAACCCTCTTTATACTCATCGATGAGCGCCGCATAGACATGCTCCTTCATTGCACTGATCTCGTAGGTGATTTTTTCATAGTGCCTGTTGTCGATCGTTACTTTTTCCCTGTCGATTTCATTGAGATTGATACTGCCATATCTTAGTTCTTCAGGGAGGGCCATATTCATCTCTCCATAGGCCCGCATAGAGGCAAATGTATGTTCAAACTGTGTGAGAGGGATATTTCTAAGATCATGGATAATCGTCGCTTCTTGTTGGGTATACCCCCATCCTCCAGTGATAGAGAGATCCATATCGAAGGATGATTTGATAATCTCTTTGAGGTTATTCTCGTGTGTAAGTGGTTCAAAATTACTCATAGTATACTCTTCTGTTGGTTTGTGATATTATAGAAAGAATTGGTTTAAAAGAGAGAGAAGAGAGACGAGGAGGAGTTAGAGTCCTGCCTCTTTGATCGCTTCTGTTTGTGCGTGCTGGATGAGGGGGTCGATCACAAGGTTGAGTTTACCGTTGTTCATGACATCATCCAGCGCATAGAGTGTCAGTCCGATACGGTGATCGGTGATCCTGTTCTGCGGATAGTTATAGGTTCTGATCTTTTCAGAACGATCTCCGGATCCAACCTGCAGTTTACGTTGAGAGGATGTTTCATCCAGCTGTTTTTGAAGCTCGGCTTCATAGACCCTAGCCTTGAGGATCTTCATCGCCTTATCTCTGTTCTTATGCTGGGATTTCTCATCCTGGATCGCTACAACAATACCTGTCGGGACGTGTGTAAGGCGTACCGCCGAGTCTGTGGTATTGACCGATTGTCCACCACATCCACTGGATCGGTAGACATCCATCTTGATCTCATTGGGTTTGATATCCACTTCGACATCATCCACTTCGGGAATCACCGCTACGGTAATCGCAGAGGTATGGACACGTCCTTGTGTCTCGGTATCCGGTACACGCTGTACACGGTGCGTACCCGCTTCATATTTGAGCTTTGAGTAGACACCGTCACCTTTGATCAGCGCGATCAACTCTTTGTACCCTCCGGCTGTACCGTCACTGGAGCTTACGATCTCCACTTTCCAGCCTACAAGATCGGCATAGCGGCTGTACATTCTAAAGATATCGGCAACAAAGAGTGCACTTTCGTCTCCTCCTGCACCTGCCCGAAGTTCAAGATAGATGTTTTTATCGTCATTCTTGTCTTTTGGGATCATCAGAACCTTGATCTCATCTTCGAGTTGAGGAAGCATCGGTTCCAGCTCTGCAAGTTCCTCTTTTGCAAGTTCTCCCAGTTCCGGATCACCGAGAAGTTCTTTGTTCTCTTCGATGGATTCCGCAGTCTGGATATAGAGTTCGGCTTTTTCGACAAGTTCATTTAGCCCGGACTGCTCTTTGCTCAGCTCTGTCATTTTGTTGATATCACTTGCAATATCAGGCGAGCTTAACAGTTCAGATATCTCTTTATGTCTGTCAATAAATGGTTGAAGTTTTTCTTTGAACATTAGGTGTTCTTTATGTTGGATTGGACAGATACCGTAACCGGTACCTGTAAAAGAAAGAGTGAAGCGTGAATTATGCTTCGATAGCGTTTACCATCTTGTGAAGACGGCTTACTTTTCTTGCAGCAGTTGTTTTCTTGATGAAACCTTTGCTTACCATTGAGTGGATCTGTTTGTTTGCCACTTTAAGTGCATCTGTTGCAGCTGCATTATCTGCAGCATCTACAGCGTTCTCCACTGTCTTAGTGATGTTTTTAAGTCTTGTTCTGTAGTATCTGTTTCTTTCTGCTCTTTTTTCAGTTTGAATGATACGTTTCTGTGCTGATTTATGGTGTGCCATAGTTATCCTTCTTGTAAATAGTGAGCGAATATTATCATTTTAAACTTAAAATAATATTAAAATGAACAATTGTTCATTACCTGATTGTTTATGCTATTTGGGTAAAATAATGGAAATTATTTTAGGAAGGATAAACTTTGACACTATTTGGTACTGATGGGGTTCGTGGCAAAGCGGGGAAGAAAGTAACAGCCGAGGCATCAATGCGTTTGGCGATGGCAACGGGTATCTATTTTAAACAATTTGCTAAAACCAAAAAAATATTGGTAGGAAAAGATACAAGACGCAGCGGCTATATGATAGAAAATGCCATTGTATCGGGACTTACTGCCGTAGGATTTGACGTGATCCAGATAGGGCCTATGCCTACACCCGCGATCGCTTTTTTGACTGAGAGTATGCGTTGTGATGCGGGGATCATGATCTCTGCAAGCCATAATCCCTACTATGACAACGGGATCAAGTTCTTTGACTGTGAAGGAAACAAGCTCAACCGTGATAAAGAGGAGCAGATCGAAAAGATCTATAACGACAGTGAGTTGATCGCTGCCTCTCAGGCTACGGAAAAGATGATCGGGAAGTCAAAACGTATAGATGATGTGATCGGCCGTTATATCGTACATATTAAAAACTCGTTTCCAACGCATCTGACATTGGCAGGGAAACGTATCGTCATCGATTGTGCAAACGGTGCAGGCTATGTGGTCGGACCGACGATATTACAGGAACTGGGTGCCGATGTTGTCGTGATAGGGGATAAACCGAATGGGTTCAATATCAATGAAAGCTGCGGAGCAATGCATCCCGAGGTTCTTGCAAAAGCTGTACGGGAGTACCGTGCAGATATGGGGATAGCCCTGGATGGTGATGCAGACAGACTGGTTGTGGTAGATGAAGAGGGTGAAGTCGTTGATGGCGATAAACTCATGGCAGTACTTGCTATACATCTGCACAGACAAGGAGAACTGAAAGGCGGCGGGATGGTTGCTACAGTGATGAGTAATCAGGGGCTGGATGAGTATCTACAGTCACAAAATCTTACACTGCATCGTTCAGCAGTAGGGGACAAGCATGTGGTAGAGATGATGATGAAGCATGGTATGAACTTTGGAGGTGAACAGAGCGGCCATATCATTTTCTCTGATTATGCGAAGACAGGAGACGGTCTCTCCAGTGCACTTCAGGCTTTGGCCTATCTTGTCAGTGAAGAGAAGAAGGCCAGTGAAGCATTCAATCCGTATGAATCCTATCCTCAAATGCTGGTAAACCTGATGGTAGACGAGAAGAGGGATTTTGATGAGATAGAGGGATTGCCGGCATTGAAAGAGAAGGCAGAGAAACTCGGTATGCGCCATCTCTTTAGATACTCCGGTACGGAGAACAAGATTCGTCTCCTGCTGGAGGGGAAAGATGAAAAGGTGCTCGAAGAGATGATGGAGGAGTGTGTCTCATTCTTCAAAAGGGTGCTGGCCTGATGAGAGGGATCTCTATCTTTTTGCTGGCCGTTATCGGCACATTTATTATCGACCAGGGAATCAAGTCGATCTTTATAGAGGGGTACTATCGTGCAGGGTCCTGCATCGACCTGGAACTCCACTACAATAAAGGGGTGGCCTTTTCACTCTTCGCTTTTCTTGGCCCCTATCTTAAGTGGATACAGGCACTATTGATCACCGGGATATTTGTCTTCGTGGTTAAAGAGGACTATCTGAAGCGCTATGCTTTTCCCGTAGGTTTGGTGATAGGCGGTGCATTGGGGAATCTCTATGACCGTTTTGTGCATGAGGGGGTAGTCGATTATGTTGCCTGGCATTGCGGGTTTGATTTTGCGGTGTTTAACTATGCAGATGTGGCCATCGACCTGGGTATTGTCTGGTTGCTGGTCATGATCTATCTCTTCCCTGAAAAACCAGAAGTAAAATGAGACTGATCCCCCTCTTATTAATTCTTTTTTCCTCTCTTTATGGAGAGGTGCTTCCTGTAGATATCACTCCTCCCGGAAAATGTGATCAAAAATGGGGGATCAGGATACTTGACCAAAAGTATCTCTCCTATAAAAATATCGGAGGCGTAGGTTTCTCTGAGCTTTCCGATCTTACTTATGAACCAAAAGAGAAAAAGCTTTTTATGATCAGTGACGAGGGAAAACTTTTTACTTTTCATGCACGCTTCTCTGACAGGGTCGATGCGCTGAAGCCTCTCAGTGCAGCATCTATCACGAAGGAGAAGGGGAAAAAGTTTAAAAAATGGAGAAGAGATACCGAGGGGATCTGTCTGGGATCAGAAGGAGGACTTCTGATCTCGTTTGAGGGGAAACCGAAACTTGGACTTTTCGGCGAAGAGGGTGAACGTATCAGGAAATACAGACTGCCAAAACCGCTGAGGGATGCGAAAAACTACCGCAGCAAAAACAAGTCGCTTGAGGCCGTAGCACTTCATCCGAAGTATGGTGCATTGCTCGTTGCCGAATGGCCGCTGAAAAGAGATCACAAGAAAGAGCAGACGGTCTATTCGCTCAGCGGGAAAGTGTGGCACTTCAGGGCAGAACCGGAAGCGCGAAGCGCTACTACTGCGATAGAGGTAATGGATGACGGCAATCTTCTGGTACTGGAGCGCTCCTTTACGGATTTTCTCGATCCCTTTGTGGTCACACTGAAAAAGGTCTATCTGGAGGGGTGTGAAGAAAAGAGCCTATGCCAAAGCAGGGTGCTCATCAAGATGGACTCCCATAAGGGATGGGATGTCGACAATTTCGAAGGGCTTGCCCGTGTAGGCAAAAACCGTTACGTGATGGTGAGCGATGACAATGACAACTTTTTTCAGCGTACGCTTCTGATCTACTTTGAGGTGATAGAGTAAGCGATGAAGAACAGGTTCAGGATGACGAAAAGGCTCGGAACGACACAAACCCGTCATGCCGGGCCCCGACCCGGTATCTTGAATCTGAGATCCTGAATCAAGTTCAGGATGACAAGTGTGTTTTTGGTCAGGATGACATTCCCCCGTCATGCCGGACCACGATCCGGTATCTTGAACCTGAGATCCTGAATCGAGTTCAGGATGACGAAAAATTCGGACTGAGATCCTGAATGCCCGGAGGAAATGCCCCTGGGTGCGAGTTCAGGATGACGGAAAGGTTCAGGGTGACGATACTCCGGTATCATGAAACAAAAAAGGTATGCATGAAAAAAAGTTATATCTATATCATGGCTAACAAAAAAGATGGTGTATTATATGTTGGCGTGACAAGTGATCTGATCAAAAGAGTTTAGGAACATAAAAATAGTGTCGTGGATGCCTTCACCTCAAAATATAATCTAAAACAGTTGGTATATTATGAGGTACATAATGAAATGACGGAAGCCATTAAAAGAGAAAAACAATTGAAAAACTGGAAAAGAGCATGGAAAGTTGAGTTGATTGAAAAAAATAATGCAGAGTGGTTGGATCTGTATCCGGGATTGGTAGCAAATGGTAGTTAGTTTGGAGTACGGATTTCTTAGATCCTGAATCGAGTTCAGGATGACGAAAAGTTCAGGATGACGGAAGGGTTCACGATGACATTCCCCTGTCATGCCGGGCTCCGACCCGGTATCTAAGATCCTGAATGCCCGAAGGGATTCGTTTCACTCCTCTGCCTCCAGCGGTGCACAAGTGCACATCGCTTTCGGTTCCGTAGCTAAAATCGTGAAACTATTCACGATTTCTTAACGCTACTCATCCTTGGGGTGCGAGTTCAGGATGACGAGCAAGGTTCAGGGATGACACTCACCCGTCATGCCGGGCCCCGACCCGGTATCTTGAATCTGAGATCCTGAATCGAGTTCAGGATGACGGAGTCGTTATATCTTTTCCAGCTTTTCCAGAAGCTGCCCGTGTACTTTTCCGTTGCTCGCTACGATGCTCTTGTCGTCAAAGTTATATCTCTCACCGTATACATTGCTTACTTCCCCGCCTGCTTCCTGCACGATCAGGATACCCGCAGCGACATCCCAGGGTTTCAGGTCGATCTCGTAGAAGGCTTCCACCTTCCCCTGTGCAAGATAGCAAAGATCGATCGCCGCTGCACCAAGCCTGCGGATATCCTGGATATGGGGCAGCAGGTTGGTCATACAGTCGATCACCCAGCGGTACTCGATGCCTGCATTGACCTTGGCGTAGGGGAACCCTGTCGCGATCAGAGCGTTTTGAAGTGCATTTTGGGTGCTCACTCCAAGTTTCTGGCCATTGCAATAGGCACCTTTCCCTTTGACTGCCCAGAAAAGTTCTTCCAAAATGGGGTTATAGACTACAGCCAGCACCGGTTCTCCCTGTTCCCAGACGCCAAGTGAGATGGCAAGGTGGGGGATTCCGTGAATAAAATTGGTCGTACCGTCTATGGGATCAATGTAGACTGCCTTGTCATAGTGGTAACTACCCTGGTGGCTCTCTTCTCCTACAAGGGTATAGTCGGGGAATGCTTTTGTAAGCTTTTGGATAATAAAGTTTTCAGTTTTGACGTCAAACTCGGTGACAAGGTCGACCACTCCTTTATGAGAGACCTCCTTGTGGGAAGCGTATCCCTCTTTAACGATCTTTCCTGCATCCAGAGCTATCTGTTTCAGTGTATCTATATTCATAGCAGTGATTATAGTATAATCTCTCTATGAAGAAAAAGATAATGATGCTTTTATTGTCTCTGATGGTGATCATTATGGGGTATTTCGGGCTGCAGGCTTATGCTCAGGCAAAGAAATATGAGCAGAGTACGCAAAAGTTGGTGATGGATAAAGATGTCTCAAAACAGGCTGAATACCAGGCGAAAGCGTGGATGGAGAAGTTAAGTCTGGGATATTATGCCAATGAGAAACGGGTGTTGCGTGAAGAGATCATCAAAGCCAAAGAGATGCATCGCTTGGAGGCAAAGCGTTATACCCTCTATGTCATGGGTTTGCTTACAGCAATCGTGGTAATCTCTTTTCTCATGGGGTTGAGGCTCTTCACTTTTTTTGGAGGGGTGGCAGCGTTGGTGGTCTTATATTTTGGTCTTTTTACGCCTCTTTTGATGGTGACGATCCATAAAGAGCTGGAGTATATCGGTGATGTCGTACTCTCTTTTGAATCCAAAAGTCTCCTGGGGTCTGTTCTAAAGCTATGGGAGAGTGGTGATCTGCTTATCGCACTGGTGATCCTCTTCTTCTCCGTACTGATACCATTGACCAAGACGCTCTCTTTGATGTTTGTTGCCGTGGTGATGGAGAGCAGGTTTGCTCACGGTATCGTAAAGTTTTTCAAAGTGATCGGAAAGTGGTCGATGCTTGATGTCTTTGTGGTCGCTACACTGTTAGTCTATCTGACGGGTGACGGGTCGGATGTCAGTCATGCTGAGGTGCAGGTAGGGCTCTACTTCTTTTTGGCCTATGTGGTTGTCTCTATGCTGGTGAGTCTCAGTGCGGATAAGATGCTGCAGAGATCAGTGAATGGTGAATAGTGAATAGTGTCGGTAAGCGAACATCGTTCGCTTCTATTTATCTTGGAAGCGAAGCGATTGTCCTCGATCCTGCGAGAGTGTGAGGGGGAGTAGATTCCTACGGGTATTCAGGATCTCAGATTCAAGATACCGGGTCGGGGCCCGGTATGACGGGGGAAAATGATTACATTATGAAAGATTATTTTTCGTCATCCTCGAACTTGTTCCGGGGATCCACAGGTTGGGATTTAAATTTAAGTCCGCAATGGTAACAAGGATTTCAGATTCCGGATCTAGTCCGGAATGACGTAGGTTTTTTCAGCTTGAAAAGGAGAGGATGATACTAGATCACCATCTCTACATCTTTATGCTCCTGAAAATACTTAAAGATCCTATCTCTCTCCTCCTGGGTATCAACAACACATGAAGCGTTATAGGTGGTGAACTTTCCTGTCCTGGATCTGTTACCAAGTGAGCAGAGATGCTCCTTCTCCCCCATCGCCTCTTTGATGCAGGCGAGCAGTGCATCCTTATCTCTTCCAATGAGTTTGAATCCCCATTGTGTCGGGTATTCGATTTTTGGTTTTTCCTGTGTATTCTTATCGAGTATCATACTTTCTCCTTAACCTCTTGTAAAGTCTCCGGATTTTCCGCCAGACTTGTTTTCCAGTTGGATGTTTCTGATCACCATACCCTTATCGATCGCTTTGAGCATATCATAGATCGTCAATAGTCCTGTGCTGACTCCGGTCAGAGCTTCCATCTCTACCCCTGTCTGGCCTTTGAGCTTCGCTGTTACGGTCAGTTTGAACCCAGGTAGTTCTGGTAACTCTTCAATATCGGTCTTTACCGAGGTAAGCATCAACGGGTGACACATGGGGATCAGCGTACTGGTCTGTTTGGCCCCCTGTATCGCGGCGATCACAGCAGTTTGGAGTACCGGTCCTTTTTTGGCTCTGTTGTCGATGACCGCATCATAAGCCTCCGGTGTGACTTCGATCACACCTGAAGCTACGGCGATACGTGTGGTGTTGTCTTTGTCTGAGACATCGACCATGGTCGGTTTGTTCTGTTCATCTAAATGTGTAAGATCCACGCTATTCCTTTGAAATGTTTCCAAATGATTATCAGGTTATTTTATCATAATTATATTGGTAAGCGGAAAAGAAGCTGACGAAAAAAAGATACAATTGACGTTTTTTATACAAATACTATTGACTTTCTTCATCAAAAAGAGTATGATGGTAGAAATGAGAAAGGAAATAGAATGGTATATGGTTACATACGACAGCTTCACGGTTTAAACAGTCTGTCGGATCAACAACGTGATATTCTCTCTTTTTCATTGGCTAATGATATTCAAATCGACAAAGAGGTAGTGGAGTATTCAAACAGACCACTTAAAATAGAGGAGAGAAAAGAGTTTGAGGAGTTTTTACACTCTTTGCGCGAAGGAGACACGATCGTGGTCTCTACACTTTCTGTGCTCAGTCAGCGTGCTGAAGAGTTGATCAAATTGATCAATTGTGCGCTGAGCAAAGAGGTTACCTTGTATGTTGTGAATCCTAAGAGGGTGATCGATAAGGCAACCAAAATTCTTGATCTCTTTCCTCTACTCAATGACTTGAGAGAGGCAGAAGTATCCAAGAGCACTCAGATAGGGCGCCCTAAAGGAAGCAGATCCTCTTCAAAGTTCGATAAGTTTAAAGCTCAGATCATGGATCGCCTCAAAGAGGGGATGAGTGTGAGTGCAATCGCACGTGAGCTTGAGGTGAGTCGTAGTTCTCTTAAAGATTATATCGAGTCAAGAAACCTTAGGGAATTGGTCGAAGGGTCCTGGGTGGAGGTTAATCTTCCGGACGGGATGAAAGAGAGTGAGGATAGGGTCCTGATCTGTCCTTTTGAAAAACATAAACAAAAAGATGAGGTATTGTAGAAATGGAAGCAACAGCTCAAAAAAAGAAAGTCAGTAAAAAAGAGTACTTAAAGGGATGGATCCCTTATAGTGTAAAGCGGTATTGGGCGTATCTGATCGCAACGATCGTAGGTATCAGTATCCCTTGGATCACCATCAATGGAAACCACCTTTTCCTGCTCAGTTTCGACCGTAAGAAGCTGCACTTGGCGGGAACAGTGTTTGATATGCAGGAGCTCTATTTGATGCCGTTCCTGTTGATGCTTCTCTTCCTTGGTATTTTTGCCGTGACCGCGGTAGGTGGTAGAGCATGGTGTGGATGGGCCTGTCCACAGACGATCTTCAGGGTCATCTACAGAGATTTGATCGAGACAAAGATCCTTGGCCTGCGTAAGCGTATCAGCAATAAACAGAAAGAACCGGATATGAGCAAAGCTGAGAACAAAGTGAAAAAAGTGGTTGCCATCTTGATGTGGTCCGTCCTTTCACTGATAGCTGCAGCAAACTTTATGTGGTACTTTGTACCTCCTGAAGATTTCTTTGCGTATATGGCGGACCCTATGGAGCATACAATACTTCTTGGTTTTGTTCTCGGATTGGCCGCTTTCCTGATCGTGGATGTTGTCTTCCTTAAAGAGGATTTCTGTGTCTATATCTGTCCATACAGCCGTGTACAGTCGGTACTTTATGATGATGACACGATCATGGCGGTGTATGACCCTAAACGTGGTGGAGAGATCTATCAGGGGCACGGAAGTGACAAAAAGAAGATGTATACCAAACAGAAAGATCTTCTTACCGTGGAGCCGGGTGCAGAGTGTACGACTTGTGAAAGTTGTGTGACCGTATGTCCTACACATATCGATATCCGTAAAGGGCTTCAGCTTGAGTGTATCAACTGTCTGGAGTGTGTGGATGCCTGTACTGAGGTGATGGCTGCATTCAATAGACCATCACTGGTACGTTGGTCGAGTGAGAAAGAGGCTGTACGCTATGAAGGTAAGACCAAATACCTGAGAGGAAAGGTGATCGCTTACCTTACCGTCCTGGCGATCGTACTTGTGTCGCTCTTTGTAATGGGAAGTAAAAAAGAGCATATGCTTCTCAATATCAATAAAGGTACAAGGCTTTATAAAACAATACCGGGTGGTGTGGTACAAAACGACTATCTCTTCTTGTTCCAGAATACAGATAGCAAACCGCATACCTATACCTTTGAAGTGATCAATAACGACAAGATCGAAATTGTCCGTCCGAAAAATCCTATCAAGATAGGTCCTGGATTTAAAGCAAAAGAGGTAGTAATCCTTGAGACAAAAGAACCGTTGGCTCAGAGTCACGATAAGGACGTATCTATCCCTGTGAAGATCAAGGCCTATGCAATTGATGAAAAAGAGAAGATCGTGATCGAAAGAGACTTGATCTTTACCTATCCTAGACTTGAAGCACTGAAAAAGTAAGGAGTGAGTATGCAGCAGTTTGAACCCTCTCTGGAGAGCCTGGAAGATTATAGAGGGGCAGAACGTTTAGAGAAAAAATTGACGATCTGGGTGGTGATCCTCTCAGGTTTGTTGGTGGGTGCTGTTTACAGTATTGTCAAGCTTAACAATACATCAGTTTCTGATGTAGTCAATACGCAGGAAGTATCCGGTATCTTAAAGTATTAGCAAAAGATAAGAAGGAATGAAGAGATGTCAAGCGCAAAGAGAGTTTTAGTACTGGGAGGAGGATTTGCCGGTGTAGAAGCGGCGATCTTTCTTAGAAGAAATGAGATGGAGGTGACCCTGGTAAGTGACAGGGACTACTTCTATATCTATCCGACATCGATCTGGATCCCTACGGGTGAGGCGACAAGAGAAGATGTCTCTGTACCCCTTGATAAATTGGCGGTAGCGCATGGGTTCCAACTTATTGTTGATCCGGTCAGTAAGATAGAAGCGGCACAAAAGCACGTTACACTTGAGAGTGGGCGTGTGATGGAAGGGTATGACTACCTTGTTGTCGCAATCGGTCAGGGTAAGATCCAAATGCCGGGTATGGTTGAACACTCTTTATCTATCTGTGGAGCGCCTGAAGAGGCCACTGCACTCTATGGTAAATTGGATAAGTTGATCGCCCAGGGTAAAGGTAAAATCGCCATGGGTTTTGGCGGGAATCCAAAAGACAGCTCCGCGGTACGTGGCGGTCCTGCATTTGAAGTACTCTTCAATGTAGATACCTACCTCAAGCGTAAAGGTGTGCGTGATAACTTTGAGCTTACCTTTTTTGCTCCGATGGACAAGCCGGGACAAAAGATGGGGCCTAAAGCCTTGCTGATGATGGACAAGATGTTCCATATGACCAATATCAGTAAGAAAATAGGTTCCAAGATCGTCTCTTTTGATGCAGACGGTATCAGCTTTGAAGACGGGACAAAAGTCGAGTCTGATCTGACGATGTTTATCTCTGCGGGGAAAGGACACCCTATACTTGAAGCATCGGATCTCCCTCTGAGCGAAGCAGGCTTTGTTCTGACGAATGAATACAATGAAGTAGAAGGGTTTGACGGTGTCTATGCTATCGGAGACTCTGCGAACCTAATGGGACCGGACTGGAGAGCAAAGCAGGGGCATGTGGCAGAAGTGATGGCGAGAAATACCGCCTATAATATCTTCCAACACTCCCAGAACATAGACTCAAAAGAGAGTTATGTAGGACACCTCAATATCCTCTGTGTGATGGACACCGGTAATGGTGCTGCTTTTGTTTATAGAAGTGACAAAGGCGGAAAGATGATTCCATTGCCTATTATAGGTCACTGGATGAAAAAGGGATGGGGATGGTACTGTAAAATGTCCAAACTAGGCAAAATCCCAAGACTCCCTGGAATGTGAGTCGCGTAAAAAATCGTGAACAGTTT
>JBEWPZ010000025.1:16727-28788 GCA_047689535.1 Candidatus Sulfurovum kebritense
CACGATTTTAGCGACGAAACCGGAGTGGTCGGAGCGATAGCGAAGCCACGGAGGCTGGGAGCAGCGTAAAAAATCGTGAACAGTTTCACGATTTTAGCGACGAAACCGGAGTGGTCGGAGCGATAGCGAAGCCACGGAGGCCAGGAGAACTGTATAAAGTGTAAAAGAATTGCTGTTTTGTCCTGTCATCCTGAACTTGCACCCAAGGGCATTTTCTGCGGGCATTCAGAATGACGAAGACCCTATTTTTTTATATTCTTCTACAGCCTCGAGATCGATCTGAGAAGGTAAGGTTTTGAGGATACCGGACTTGCTTTGGAATCCACAGGCTACGCTACATTTTTTCATTCCCAGTTTCATCTAAGGAATGCATACCTGAGTTTAATACGCTGAAAAGTGAACTGAACCTTTAGATTCAGGTATGCATTCTTATCTATGAGTGACTGCGAAAGTACTTGTATTCATGCGGAAGTGGAGGCTTTAGCCCCACCAAATAGTGAGATATTTTCAGTTTTATCTCAGAAATTACTGAAAATTCTGTAAACAACAACTTTCTCATGCCAAAAAGAGTTGTGGGACTGCCCGTAGGAAATACCCTTGGGGTGAAAGTCTCCACTTCCGTGAGTTCTTTCACACACTCAGGATGGTGGGAATCAGAAAAACCAATGAAACATCAAATTTAACCAAAAGGAACATAATGAAACAAATCACTGTAATGGAAAAATACCCGGTTTATACAATCGAAATAGAGAAAAGTGAGACAAACTATCAAAATGTAGATGAGATCCTGGCGTATCTCAAAGCGCAGGTTGAGGCACACCCTATTGCTGTCTATATCGGAGAATTTGACCACTATGCACACACATCTTCGCTCGAAGTAGGAGAGATCGCAGATGAGATCAAAGATGCAAAAAATCTCATCTGCTGTTTTGGTAAGGCATTGCCAAAACCTGAAGTATTGGGTGTAAGACCGCGTTCTATAGGTGTTGCAGAGATGAATGACTCTTTTGTCGTGAGTTTTCTTGAAGCGCCTAATCCTGATGCAAATGCTGCCATGGAAAAGTGGGTGAAGGGCATTGCAAATAAATAAACGACTGTTTTCTTCGCTAATTGTTACTTTTTTACTCACAGGGTGTGAAGAGCGTTTTCCTGTCTACGCAAGTTTTTGCGGGCAAGGGGAAGCTCCCGCTCTCTCGTGTCTGCGCTATCCTTTGGTAGACCCCCAAGATAAAAGACTCCTGGAAAGGGAGCTTGGATTGAAAGAGGATCCCGCCTGTCCTTACTATCTGAAACTTACAAAATATAAAATCGGTCAATGTAATAACCCTGTGGTGAAGAGTACAGGAAGCGACTTCGAGGGGTATGTCCGTCTGGAGATACTAAAAGGTTTTACATGCTATTATAAGGTACAGAGTGATTATAAATTAGATAGGGATGCTGCCTTCAAAAGAGTCTTGGAACAGTCAAAAATAGACTTAAAATAAAAAATGTTTTTTTAATTAAGACTATTTTTATCCTATTTAAGGAATAATGCTTCTACACAAACTTAAAAAAAGGAAAAAATTATGGCAACAGTAACTTTTAAAAACGACATTACATGTAACCTTGCAGGAACAGAAGTAAACGTAGGTGATACAGCACCAGTAGTAACAGTAACAAACTGTAACCCGATGCTTCAAGACGAAACAGTAGGTGGAGAAGGTAAAGTACAACTCGTAGTAGCAGTACCTTCACTTGACACTGGTGTATGTGATGCTGAAACAAGAAGATTTAACTCTGAGGCAGCAAGTCTTGAGGGTGTAGAGGTAATGACTGTATCTATGGACCTTCCGTTTGCAGCAGCAAGATGGTGTGGTGCAGCTGGGATCGAAAACATCAAAGTATGTTCAGACTTCAGAAACAAAGATTTCGGTAATGCGTACGGAGTACTTCTTGCAGACGGTCCTCTTGCGGGTGTGCTTGCAAGAGTAATCTTTGTCGTCGGAAAAGACGGAAAAGTAGCATACAAACAAGTAGTTCCGGAAATCACTGAAGAACCAAACTACGAAGAAGCACTTGCAGCAGCTAAAGCAGCACTGTAATCTCTACAAATAACCCTCCTTTGAGGGTTGTTTATCTCATTTATCCCCTTTTTTCTACGCTATACTCCTTAATTTACTTGTGCTAAAATACCTAAAAAAAACGCAACGTGTCATTTTTAGAAAGGATACCATTCCTGTGCACTATATTTTCTACTCAATCGTTTTGTCCCTAATGCTCTTTCTTTTTACAGGGTGTGCCGAGTCAAATCTTAAAAAAGATGAATATAACCTGGCAGAGTGTAGAGAAGAGTTGCTGGAGGCAACAGATTTTAAAAGTGAAGGGAGTATAGATCACATCATCGTAGAGAAGTCAAAAAGGAAAATGTACCTCTATAAAGGGCAAGAGATCAAAGGCGTGCTTCCTGTCTCTCTAGGGAAAAACCCGGTAGGGGATAAACAGTACCAGGGAGACAACCGTACACCCGAGGGTGAGTTTTTTATCCACCGTAAGCTCTGCTCACCCAAATACTATCGTTCGCTCTGCATCTCTTATCCCCGACCGGAGGACATCGAACGTGCCAGCAAAAGAGGTGTCAGTCCCGGAGGGGCGATTACCATCCATGCACAGCCCAAATGGAATGCCGATGGGAAACAGGATGCCTATACTTTGAGTCAAAATTGGACACAGGGGTGTGTTGCTGTGACGAACAGTGTCATGAGTGAACTATGGTATGCTGTGCGTGAAGGTATTCCGGTAACCATACGATAGGAGGTTTAAGATCGCACGTTATACACAAAAACAGATTGACAAATACCAGAGACAGAAATATATCGGTGAGCTTGAAAAAGTAACGAAGAATCTTTTTCGTATGTTTAGAGATGAGAGTGGTACGGCTGAGTCCTTTATATCCAAATTTCAAGTGTTGAAAGAGAAGCTGGATGAAAGGGAGGAGATCCACCTCGACTCAGAGTATCATAGGGAACTGAAAGTCTATATCAACAGACTCTATCAGCAAACCTGCCTGAATGAGAATTTTGGTGAGAGTGAGTTTTCAGATATTCGTGAGGCAGAGATGAGTAACCTTAACCGTTTACAGAAAATGAAAAACAGTGTTTCTTATAAAAAAGATAAGCATAAATTGAAACATGATCATGAAGATTGGGGGTAAATAATGCATCAAAATTTAAAAATTTTACTTTTGGTATCGATATTACTTTTATGGATCAGCGGGTGTAATAAAGATCCAGTAGCATATGGGAAAGTCGATAAGACTCCCTATGCAACAAAAGAGTGTCGGCAAGCGCTTGCCAGTGGTGTAGAGATCGATGAATCTTTACTGGGAGACAAAATCATTGTCTATAAAGAGAAGCATATCCTGCACCTATACCGTAAAGGAAAACTCGTAGAAAAGTTTCGTATTTCATTGGGAAAGAACGGTACAAAAGGGGATAAGATCTCTAAAGGAGACTATAGAACACCTATCGGAAGCTATACGATCGTAAGAAAAAAATGTGACAACAGACTTTACCGATCATTGATGATCTCTTACCCCAATAAAAAGGATATCATCGAGGCAAAACAAAGAGGGGTGGATCCCGGAGGTTATATCACAATTCACGGACAGCCCAAATGGAATGCCGATGGCAGGGGGGATAAATATACCTTGGCCTATGACTGGACAGAGGGGTGTATCGCAGTAACGAACAGGGCGATGGATATTTTATGGAAATCGATAAAAAATGGCGCGAAGATCGAGATTTATGCATAATAGGAAAAATTTAGCTTAAATTGAGTAATGATATATTATGATATTGAATAATATTGGTCAAAAGGAGAAAATATGAAAAAGGTTTTGTTATCATCAGCATTGCTTTCGGCTGCTTTATTGATGGCTGGAGGAAAGCTTGCACCGGAGGATATACCGGAACTAGTACCTGCAATAGAAACACCGGCAAATGACTGTGGAAAAAACACTGTCTATCATGATGAAAAAACAGGATTGATGTGGCAGGATGAGCTGTATACCGATGCTGAAGATGGTGCCTTCAAAAATAATTATGGCGCAGGGAAAGCGGGAAATTTTCAACATGCGAAAGGATATTGTGACACGCTTTACTATGCAGGTCATTCAGACTGGAGACTGCCTACTTCAGATGAGTTGATGTCACTGCATAGAGAACCAGGGCAGGTATTTACCAACTTTAGAGACTCGGATTTTTGGACATCAACACCGGCGAAAACAGGGAAGTATTATGTTGTATATCCTGTAGATGCGTATCGTTATGAGAGAAAAACCACGAGTAGTAACTACATCAGATGCGTACGCTGCGAAAAAGAGAACTAAAGAATCTTTATCTCTTCTTTTAGGGTGATATCAAACAGTTTTTTTACTTCTTCTTTTGCTTCTCTGATGAGGTAGATGGCATCTTCAAAGGTGCCGTTACCAAGATTGATCAGAAAGTTTGCATGGATGGGGCTCCATTGCATCCCTCCTTTTTTCATCCCTTTCAAGCCTACTGCTTCAATGAGTCGGCCTGCATAATCACCGTCTGGATTTTTAAATACTGAACCAGCGCTTGGCTCCGGAGGTTGGTTGGATCGCCAGGAGAGCAGGGTATCCAAGAGTGTTTGGTTAAACCCCTCACGGATCTCAAATCTCGCTTCGGTTGCAATACCTCCCAATTTGGCATAGCGGTACCCGTGCTCTATATCCTCTACGTTGATCCACTTTCCATTGATTTTGACTGAGTGTAGTATGTTGAATACCTCATACTCTTTGACCCCTGCATTCATGGCTAGCATACCGCCCAGTGTACCGGGTAGTTTGGCACAAAACTCAAATCCTGCAATATTGTGTTTCCTTGCATAGGATACGATACGCCCTGTAGGAGTAGCAGCCCCGATAGTGAGCATACCCTCCTCTTGTGTAATGGTGGCAAAATCTTTACCTAGTTTCATCAGTGGAGGTGGGTTAGGCGAGACAAGGAGATTATTGGCTCCCCCGATAAGGTATCGGTCATGGGGTATTGTGTCTACTTTTTCCAGTATCAGTACTTCTGTCGGTTGTCCTACTTTGATACTGGAGTACTTTGAAAAATCGATGGTTTTAAAAAACAAAGGAAACCCCTTGTTTTTTTAAAGGTAGTAAGTAGTAGATAGTAGGTAGTAAGTTTGGTATGTGTTGCTCTGCAACACACTGATATGTCGGATGTGTATTTCTCATTTCCTATCTCCTCCCTACTCTCTACTATCTTGAGCGGAGCTCACCGTATTCTCTCGGAATGAGATACTCCTCTGTTTTAAGCGGTGTCTCCCACAGTCCGTGGGTATATCCGATCTCATAAAGCTTGTCAAGTGCCTGGATTTGCAGGGGACTTAGTTCTATCGATTCATCCGAGGCATACATATCGAGATATTTTTCAAGCATCTCATCAGAGATACGTACCAGGGCATCCTTCTCCAGTTTGGTGCAAAGCTCCTCTTTGCGTGCATTGGCTACTTTGACTCCATCGATCAGGATATTCTCTATCTCTATGGCGCGATTGAGCGGAAGACTTCTGCGTATTGCCATGCCGCCAAGCGGTAGCGGCAACCCTTCCCCTGCCAGTTCGGTCCAGATATCCCACACCTCTTTTTCCACTTCCAGGCTCCCATCAAAATCAAGGATCGACTCATGAATCAAGACTCCGGCATCTACTGTTCCGTTGACGACAGCTTCCTCTATCTCTAGAAAGTTCATGTAGACAGGGCGTGCTTCAGGATAGTAGATACGAAAGAGCATGGCATTGGTAGTATATTTCCCGGACAGCGCCACTTTAAAATTTCGTTTAAGCTTTTTATCCTTACGGCGTATCAGTTTGGGGCCATACCCCTCTCCAAAACTCACCGCTGTACGAAGCAGGGCATACTCATCTTTGATCAAAGGATACATGCCGAAACTGATCGCCGTGACATCATAGGTCCCTTTGAGTGCCTCTTTATTCAGGGTCTCTATATCCAATCCTATATTCTCAAATGCATAATCTTTGGTATCCACCCAACCAAATTTAATCGCATAGTACATAAAGATATCGTCAGCATCGGGTGAGTGGGCTAGTTGGATAGGATTCATCAGGTTAAACTCGCTTCAATTAGTATTAACGTCATTTTATCATAAGCGTCCCTAAAAGAAAAGTGATTCGGTCATGGTAGAGCATAGGATGTGATTGTTAGGTATGAGAGTATACAGTTTTAACTAAAAAATATGACAATATGACATATTTTGTTCCACGAGGTCATAAACCTATTAAAATGGTGATAGAATTTCACAATAATAAGGTAAGGATCATGACTATGGCGATGGATTCAAACAAACAAAAAGCATTGGATATGGCGATCAAGCAGATCGATAAAGCCTTCGGTAAAGGTACCCTGATGAGACTGGGGGATAAAGAGATAGAGCCTATCGAAGCGATCAGTACCGGTTCACTCGGACTCGATATGGCACTTGGGATAGGTGGTATCCCTGTAGGTAGGATCATTGAGATATACGGTCCCGAGTCTTCAGGAAAAACGACACTTTCACTGCAGACCATTGCTTCTGCTCAGAAAGGCGGCAAGGTCTGTGCCTTTATTGATGCAGAGCATGCACTTGATGTTATTTATGCAAAAAATCTTGGCGTAGACACGGATAATCTATTGGTTTCTCAACCGGATTTCGGAGAGCAGGCCCTTGATGTTCTTGAGACACTGGCGCGTTCAGGTGCAGTGGATCTGATCGTTGTCGACTCGGTCGCTGCTCTGACACCAAAAACAGAGATCGAAGGTGAGATGGGAGATCAGCATGTAGGGCTTCAGGCACGTTTGATGTCCCAAGCACTGCGTAAGCTTACGGCGATCCTTCATAAAACCGATACGACAGTGATCTTCATTAACCAGATCCGTATGAAGATCGGTACTATGGGATACGGAAGTCCTGAAACGACAACAGGGGGTAATGCTTTGAAGTTTTACTGTTCTGTGCGTATCGATGTAAGACGTATCGCAACACTTAAACAGGGAGAATCTCAGATCGGTAACCGTGTGAAAGCAAAAGTTGTGAAAAACAAGGTAGCACCGCCATTCAGACAAGCGGAGTTTGATATCATGTTCGGTGAAGGGATCTCATCTGAGGGTGAATTGATCGATTATGGAGTAAAACTCGATATTGTCGATAAGTCCGGAGCATGGTTCAGTTATGGTGCTGAAAAACTGGGGCAAGGTAAAGAGAATGCAAAACAGACGATCAAAGAGAATCCAGAATTGCGCGCTGAACTGGAAGGTAAGATAAAAGAGGGATTAGGGTTCGGTGCAGGATTGACAGTAGATGAGGGTGAGATGACGGAGTAGTTTCCGTTATCTTATAAAAAGTTGCAAACTACTTTCTCCTTTTTTTCTTCTTGTTTGGGTCCGTTTCGGAATTGTCCAAACCTATTTTATCGTTCGAACATTTCGCTTTATTGATATCTGTAAGGATTTAGGTATAATCCCAACATGAGACAAAAACAGATATTTTTATGTGCAATTAACAATATCCTTTCGGGAACCTGTAAAGAGGATTGTAAGTTCTGTACACAAAGTGTACGGTATCATGCTGATATAGAACGGTATACCTACAAAGATATTTCCAGGATCGTTGAAGAGGCAAAAATCGCAAGATCACACGGAGCGCTTGGCTACTGTCTTGTAACAGCAGGTAAAGGCTTGGATGATAAAAAAGTAGACTTTGTCGCACGTACCGCTCAAGCGATAAAAAAAGAGGTAGAGGGCTTGAACCTGATCGCCTGTAACGGAACAGCGAATATCGAACAGCTCAAATATTTGAAAGCACATGGTCTGGACAGCTATAACCATAACCTTGAGACGTCAGAGCGATATTATCCGGAGATTTGTCAGACCCACGGTTGGGAAGAGCGTTACAGTACCTGTGAAAATGTGAAGTCTGTAGGCTTGGCACTTTGCAGCGGAGGGATTTTCGGTATGGGTGAAACGGAGCAGGATCGTAATGACTTGCTTGATTCTATTGCTTCTCTCCAGCCGGAGTCAACACCGCTGAACTTCTACCATCCAAATCCCGCACTACCTATTAAAGCACGCAATATTGAGCTTGAGGAAGCAGTTAAAGTGATCCAAAAAGCACGTAACTTATTGGGTGAGGAGAGACTGTTGATGGTCGCCGGGGGAAGGGAGCTGCTTTTTAGCGGGAATGAACGTCAAATGTTTGACGCAGGTGCGAATGCGATGGTGATCGGTAATTATCTTACCACTACTGGTAGTGCACCCTTAAAAGACCAGGATATGCTTCAGTCACTGGGATATGAAGTTGCAACAAGTTGTGAAAAAAACTAAGTAAAGCGGATAAAAATGCAAGAGAATATTCTGCTTATTTTAACCCTTTCTCTACTCATCTGGGGCAGTCCTTTTGTGGCGAAGATACTTCGTGTCCCCACGCCTCCTGTTGAAATTATTTTAGGGTCTCTGTTTACGTACCTGGGCTTTATTGTAGAGAGTGAGTACTTTACGCTGATAGGTAAAGTGGGGTTTCTCTATCTGATGTTCTTAGCAGGGATGGAAGTAGATCTGAAACAGATTACAAGGAGTTCCAGAAAAGTTATTAATAAATCGATACTCTTCCTTTTGTTTATGGTCTTCTTTACTACCGTCACAGGATTCCTCCTTGACTTGGATACTGTGATCATTATCTCCATGCCTTTGATCTCCATAGGCCTTCTTGCTTCACTCTCAAAAGCCTATGGTAAAGAGCAGCCATGGATACGCATGGCATTCATCGCTGGGGTATTGGGTGAGATTGCGAGTATTACCGTATTGACGATCTTTGATGCTGCAAGCAAAACAGGGGTCAATACTACCCTGTTGGTCCATTTGGGTTATCTGGTACTCTTTATGGTCATTGTATATTTTCTCTATCGTCTTTTCCATCTTCTGTTTTGGTGGTATCCGGAGCTTAAAAGTACACTGGTCCCAAAGTTTGATACTTCAGATCAGGATATTCGTCTCGCTATGGCTCTCTTTTTTATTCTTATTGCAGTGATGCTTTCACTGGAACTTGAACTGGCTCTGGGTGCATTTATCGCTGGTGTTGCGATCTCTGCCTTCTTTCATCATGAAAAGAAACTTGAGGAGAAAATGTCAAGCTTGGGATTTGGATTTTTGGTGCCACTCTTCTTTATTCATGTAGGTGCCTCATTTGATATTCAAGCACTTGTTGTTCCTGGGGTGGTTTCCGGAGCATTGTTGATTACCTTTTTAATGATTCTCTCCAGGATCCTCGCGGCTGCAGTCCTTCAAGGTTTGAACAGCAAGAAGGATGCACTTTTGGTTGCCCTTTCGTTATCTATGCCTCTGACACTACTTATTGCTGTAGCAACGATTGGGTATGAAGCACATCTGCTGAAAAAACTGCATTATTATCAATTGATCTTGGCAAGTATATTTGAGATCCTGATCTCAATGATCGCAATTAAGTTTATCAATAGTAAAAAAATCTAGCTGAGAAATAGGGGGAGAAAAAAAGGAAGGAGAGAGATTACTCTGCATCCACCTCTTTGATCGCTTCACGATATAGTCTGTCAGCTTCCTCTTTCGCCTGTTTTTGTTCGAGTGTAAGATCGATATCATCTAAAGTCGACTTCGGTTCAGATTTTTTCAGAGGAGTAACAGTTTGCTTTGTTCGCGGTTCTTCTACCTCTTTTTTTGCTCTTTCCATCGCTTTTTCTATCACAGTTTTTTCTTCAGTTTTTTCTTCAGCTTGTTTTGTTTCCGGAGTCTCTTTAGGCGCTGTCTGTGCATCTTTTTGCTCGCTTTTCTGTTTGGCTGCTTCTTGTGCCTGCTTTTTTCTAAGGCGTTCTGCTTCATATTTTTGTACAGCGATACGTTCTTCTTCCAATGCTTTTAAGCGTTCCTGTTCCGCTTGCTTTTGTTCTTCTGCCATGATCTCATCGAGCGTTTTTGACTCTTTGACAGTTTTGTTTTCTTCGATTTTTTTCTCTTCTTGTTTTACCGGTTTTTCTGTAGGAGTAGTTTCTTCGGTATCTTTGGCAGGTGTCTCCTTTGGTGACGCTGCTTGTTCAGGTTTTTTCTCTTTAGCTGTTTCTTCTTTGGATGGTTCCTCTTTCATCTCTTGAGAAGAGAAGTTTTGCTCTGATGGCTGAAGTGCTTCAGCCTTCTCTTCTTCATCGAGTGCTTCTATCTCTTCTTCGAGTAAAAAATCATCCTCGTCTCCGGCTGATTCTCTCAGTTCCGAAATGAGAGAACTCTGTTCTTCATCTAAATTTTTAAGGTTTGTTTTTAGATCAAATGGGTTTTCAGATGCTTCCAATCCCATGCAAAGTAGTGCAACGCCTGTCAATAGATACCGCTTCATATTTTACTCCTCTTTCAGTTTTCACTGGGTTCAAGCTGCTTAAGCTCAAAGTACTCTTTTTGAAGTCTTCTGTTCTCAGCTTTTAAAGCTTTTTTTTTGTAAATTAACGCCTCTTTTTTTGTTTTGAGATGATCTAAAACCGTGAGCGAATTTTCCCCATAGATCAAAACACCAAGATAGATACCAAAAAGCAGAATTCCAAGCAGGCCTATCAAAAATGTTTTGATTGATAATCCTGCAATTTCACCTGCTCTTTGTATCACTCTCATAGATTATTTTGCAAACGGTTCTACACCCAGGTATTCGAACTGTCCCAACTCCGCTTCAATTTCAAGGAGTCTGTTATACTTGGCAATTCTATCACTTCTTGCGGTAGAACCGGTTTTGATCTGTCCTGTATTAAGTGCCACTGCAAAGTCTGCGATAAATGTATCTTCACTCTCTCCTGAACGGTGTGACATCACACAATTATACCCACTTCTCTGCGCAAGTCTGATCGTCTGCATTGTTTCCGAGACAGAACCTATCTGGTTTGGCTTGATCAAGATCGCATTACCGATACCTTTTTCGATTCCTTCAGCGAGGATGGCAACATTGGTGACAAAAAGATCATCTCCTACAAGCTGAACTTTACTGCTGAGTACATCAGTGAGTTCTTTCCATCCATCCCAGTCATCTTCACTGAGTCCATCTTCGATGGATACGATCGGATATTTTTCACAAAGGTCAGCATAGTATGCTACCATTTCTGAACTTGTAAGTTCTCTATTTTCGGACTTGAGTACGTATTTACCTGAATCATTGATCAGCTCACTTGCCGCTACATCCAGTGCGATTGCGATCTGCTCTCCCGGTTTATACCCGGCTTTTTCGATCGCTTGCATAATGACCTGAATCGGCTCTTCGTTACTTTTAAGGTTTGGCGCAAATCCACCTTCGTCACCTACAGCAGTACTCTCTCCCATACCATCGATAATCTTCTTGAGGTTGTGGTAGACTTCAGCTGCGGCTCTAAGCCCTTCAGAGAATCTGTCAAATCCTACAGGCATGACCATATACTCCTGAAAGTCTACCGAGTTGTTTGCATGTTCTCCACCGTTGATAATGTTGAGCATAGGTACAGGCATTGTCACACCGTTGGCACCGCCAAGGTATCTGTAAAGCGGCATTTTCAAGCTTAGTGCTGCTGCACGTGCCACTGCCATTGAGACACCAAGCACTGCATTCGCCCCCAGGTTTCCATAGTTGTTTGTTCCGTCCAGCTCTTTCATTGTCAGGTCAACTTCTGCTTGGTTGTACGGGCTCATACCTACGAGTGCTTCATAGATCGGTCCGTTGATATTCTCACACGCCTGTTGTACGCCTTTACCCATGTATCTGTCACCACCGTCACGAAGCTCCAGTGCCTCACGTTTACCGGTACTCGCACCGCTCGGTACGATGGCACTCGCCACACTTCCATCACTGAGGCTTACTTTAGCTCTTACGGTGGGATTTCCCCTACTATCCATTACCTCGTCTGCTACGATATCATCGATAAAAACCATCTTTTTCCTTTATGTCTGCAATATACTATTTTTAAATATTAATATTTTATCGAATTTTTGCTGATAGGTGATTAGTATTAAATAAACTTAT
>JBEWPZ010000026.1:0-28137 GCA_047689535.1 Candidatus Sulfurovum kebritense
GATCGCAGAGGATAAAGATATGTTCGACCTTTTTGCCGCGACATTTACCGCCGGTACGATGACCGGCGCACCCAAGATCATGGCAATGGAGCTGATCGCACAGTATGAGGGGCTGAAACGCGGATTCTACTCCGGGGCAGTAGGCTACTTCGCATTTAACGGCAATATGGACTCCTCTATCGCCATCCGTACCTCTCTGATCAAACCCGACTCTATCACGCTACAGGCAGGGGCAGGTGTGGTAGCAGACTCCATACCTGAGCTTGAATACCTTGAGGTAAAAAACAAACTCGGAGCCCTACTGGCAACCCTCAAAGAGATGGAAACACTCTAAACAATTCATCTTATCCTCCTATCACCAGCTTTCTGGTGATAAGATTCAAACTTGACTTACCACACACTCCCAATCACAAAAATAACCATTATCATTATGACTCAAAACATCAATATATTTTTTGATTTTACAGAAACGCTTCAAAACCGGAAGTTCATCTATACGGTTTTGAGATGAAGGATGTTGTATCTTATGACAAGAGAGGAACGGTTATGGACTCCCCTCTGTCACAAGCATATTAGAACGTATATCTTAAACCAAAATAGTAAGCCCTAGGCTCTGCTACCCTGATGGTGGCATCCTCCATAGTTGCCAGTGCTGAAGAGTTGACCGTGACAAACTCATAATAGTTTTTATCCAAGAGGTTATCGATCTTAGCAAAGAACTCCAATGACTCACCGTAACTATAGTTCATTCTGAGATTCGCCACGGCATAGCCGTCCTGCTTATGTGCATTGGCTTCATCTGCGTAGTAACTACTTCTATAGTAGATCTCCGGTGTCACCATAAAGCTGTCAGTCACCCGGTAGTTCATAGCAAGGTTGATCGTATGTCTAGAAGATCTCGGCACGGTATTCCCAGAAAGGTCTTTTCTTTCATATTCTGCAGTTTGTGGTCGGTACGGACCATCAGGATCTTCGGTTTGCTGCTGCGAAATGAAATAATGGGTAAACTTTGCATCCAGATAGGTATAGGCAAGATCATACGAGAAACGCTTGGATCTATCACTATGGACCTCCAGCTCAAACCCTCTGCTTCGCATATCGCCCACGTTAGCATAACCGCTCTCCTCTTCCTCATCACTACTAATATAACTTCCGGCAATTCTTCCGATATAATCTTTTCTATCCAGCTGGTAGATCGAGAGGGCATACGATAAGTTATTGTTGGTTTTTCCTCTGAGTCCTATTTCATAGTTATAGGTCTTTTCTACATCGATTTCACTTGGGATATTCGTTGCGTTGACATCAGGGTCTGCAATCAATTGCATATTGTTACTTATCTGCCACGGTGTCGGTGTTCTAAACCCTGTAGAGACACTACTGTAAAGTGCCAGATCATCTTGCAGTGCATAGTTCACCCCAAACCTAAAAGAGGTTGTCTGGTAATCAGGGTCTACATTATACGAACTGTCCAGATGGTCTCTATACTCATAGGCAATATCATCAAACCTTACATTCAGTGTCGTAGTAAGGTTTTCTGTGGTTTGATGTTTGACCTCTGTATAGAGAGCGTTGATATCCTCTTTTGTATTGGAATCACCCAACAGATCACCATCATTTCCCCCTCTAGGCGCATCGCCATCCAGCGCATCATGGGAGACCGAATCGGTATCATTACGTTGAATATCAAAACCACCCATCAGTGCAAACCTGCCAAGCTTTGTTCGGTATTCCCCTTTGGCACCGGACTGACTCCATACCTCAGACATATCTTTGGTTGTACGTGCTAACTTATAACTTTTATCATCTTCATAGCGGTGTACTCTTAACATAAAGTTTGAAATATCACTCAGATCATTGTTATAGGTGATAAACATTTTTGTCAGATCACTGTCATAGTATCCACCGTATGAATAGTAGCCGGCACTTTTAGGATTGGTCTCAGCTTCAGTAACCCCTCTTACACTGTTCCCGTCACCTGTCTCTCTTTTGGTTAGATCCATACCTACGGTAACATCACTGGTATCATTTAGATAGTATTGGTACTTACCGTTGACAGATTTCACTTTCACAAACGCGTCATCCCAGTAGCCGTCACTTTCTCTATCGCTTGCCTGAAGCTGCAAAGCACCGTTTTCCATTGCTTGATTCGTAGAAAGCACTAGCTTCTTATACCCGAAACTTCCAACCTCTGTCTCAAGCTTCGAAACACTTGCCATCCCCTTTTGTCTCTTGGTCGTAATCACCACTGCACCTGCAAGGGCATCGTTTCCATAAAGATAACTTGCTCCACCTTTGATCACTTTGATGGATTCGATATTATCAAGGTCCATATTGATTTTTCCGGTAGTCTCCTGTACCGGTACCCCATCGATCACTACCGCGACACCGGGCTTTTCCCCCATATACATCTGGTTATCAACACCTCTGATATGTATTTTCAGTGCATCGGTTCCGGTCAGTGCCATCGTAACACCAGGCACGGTATTTAAAATATCAGCAACATTTTTGGCATTGATATTTTCAATGGTTTCTGTATCGATCAACGTAACACTCGACACCTCTTCTTTCTTGACATCAACCTTTTCATCGATCGTAGATGACTCAACAGTGATCTCCCCCAGATCCTCTGTTGCATTCACCGATGACACGCCCATTAAAAGGCTTGAAACCACTATCCCCGTTTTAACTCTTTCCATTTTTATTCTCCTCCTTAAAACGCAAAAAGAGTGTAAAAGAGACAACGGTACGCTATACTCATAACCCGTTATGCTTTTACAGTGTAACCTGTCTCTGTCCGCATCTCTTTCTATTGGCGTAGTGAAGCACTACGGACAGACTCGCTCTTTTTGCTATAAGATAGTATTAAAATAATGTTAATTTACTGTTAATTTTCCGTTATCCTATTTATGTCTTGCTCTATTGATGTAGCGATACATGACCGGAAGGTATAAAAGATTCAATACCGTACCCCACAAAATTCCAAATCCGATCGTGATGGCCATCGGTTGAAACGTGACTGCCATACCGGTAGCAAAGAATATCAGAGTAAAAAGACCGATGACCGTTGTGAGGGAGGTCAGGATAATAGGTCGGAATCTTCGTGCCGCATACGCATAAAATGATTCTGAATCTTTCGCACTTTTCAGTGAAGTCATCATAATGATCCCATCGTTGACGATCACACCTGCCAAGCCTATCGCACCGATAAGTGAAGGGGCCGTAATATGGTTCCCCATCAAAAAGTGTCCCATATAGAGTCCCAACATGGAGAAGGGGATCACTGAGAGAACGAGAAACGTCTCCCTGATCGAGTTAAAGAGGTAAAGCAGTGAGAGAAAGATCAAGCTTATCGCCAGAATGATCGATAAAAGCATCTCCATCTTGAGCGTCTCTTTCTGCCTTTTCTCCCCTTTGAATATGAACTTTATCCCCTCCTGCTTCAGTGTTTCAATGGTAGGTTCTATCTGCTGCAACACCTCCGATGAAGTGATGATATCGTTGTCCACGTTTGCAAAGAGATAAAAGGTCGTGATACCGTTATCTTTTACGAGTTTTTCCAATGAGCGGATCGTTTCGATCTCACAGATCTCATCCAATGAAACGATCAGATCCTCCCCGATCGGTATAGCAAGGTTTTTAAAGTAGTCTATATCACTGTGGTATCGGGAGGTAATTTTGATCTCATAGGACTGTTCTTCCCCGTAAATGGTGCCGATCTGTTTTTCAAGATAGAGGTCTGAAAGATGGTCTCCAAGCTGTTTTTCCGTAATCCCCAAAGACTCTCCGTAAGTGTTGATCTTAAACTTCAGCTCATCGATCCCGAACTTGATATCGTTTCCGGCATACTTGACCCCTTTGATAGCATCAATTTTTTCCTGAAGCAGCGTAATACCCTGCAGAGCCTTTTGGTAGTCACTGCTTACCAGTCCTATCCGTATATCTGCCTTCACCGCATTCATCCTTCTCTCTACCACCATGATCTGATCCAACTGATATCTTGTTTTATAACGCTGCTTTTTGAGCCACTTCCTCACCATTTTGGAAACTTCTTTCGATGAGAGAGTACGGATCTTCCCCTCCGGTTCATAGTAGATACTCAACAGTGGGGTGATATACCGCTCAAAAATATTGGAGGGTTTCTTCTCGTAAAGTTCCACATTGATATTCCCCACATAGGGGTACAACTCGGTATCACCCGTAGCAGTTCTCCTGTGGCCTGCCGTGGAACTGACATTTTTGATAAAAAATTTCTCTTTTTGAGCCAACAGCTCCTTTTCTATCGTTTTCACCATGGTCGAGGTCGCTTCCAGGGTCATATTTTTATTGCCCTTGAATGAGATATTGACACTGTTGGAATCAAATCTGTTGAACATATGAAACTTGGAGTTGTAGATACTGATCACGATCAACAGCGGCACACTGATCACAAAGATCAGTAAAAATTTTCTCTGATGTCTCATCAGAAATTTTAAACTGTCGATATAGATACGCTTACTCTTCTCCCAGGAGCGTGCTTTTGCATCTTTTTTCAGGATATGGCTGCTGTGGATCGGCAAAAAGATAAAAGACTCTATCAGCGAGGCAAACACAAGGGCAGAGAATGCGATAGGGATCAGCTTGATGATCTCTCCCATGGTCCCGCTGATCATCAAAAGTGGGATAAAAGAGAAGAGCGTGGTGACAGAGGCTAAAAAGACCGGCTTTACCATCTCTTTTGTTCCCAAAAAAGCTGCCTCTTTGGGGTCATACCCTTTCTCTACATACTGCTGTATATTTTCACTGACCACGATGGCATCATCGACGATAATACCTATGGCCAGCAGTACCCCGACCAGTGACTGTACATTGATACTGTATCCTGTAAAATAAAAATAGATCGCCCCCATCACGAAGGAGGTAGGGATCCCCATAATGATCACCATTGCCATGCGTGCATTGATAAGGAGTATCGTGAACATCGCTATGAGGAGTATCCCGAAGATAATATTGGAGAAGACGACATTCAGACTCTCTTTGACTGCAAAGGAGTAGTCCCTTTTGACATCAAAAATGATCTCTTTAGTAGTCAGCTCCTGGAGTTTTTTATTGATCGCTTCGGAGATGGTGATCGCATCCCCTTTGGGATTTTGGGAGATGGCAAGCGTAATCGCCGAATCTCCGTTCATACTGGCCAGTGTGGATGAGTCACTGTATCGTTTGGAGACCGTTGCGATATCTCTCAGATAAATGAATTGATCGTTGATCTTTAAAAGTGTGTTTTCAAGGTCCCCACACTCCTTTTTCCCGTTGGCGGTTGAGAGGAAGTATTGATTGTTCTTTGCATCGATCTTTCCCAGGGGAAAGGTATAGGAGAGTTCTCCGATCACATTGACGAGCGCCTTTTTGCTGATATGGTAGGCATCAATCTTTTTTTCATCAAACGCTACCTCATAATACTGATCCGATTCTCCAAAAATGGTGATGTCGGAGACATAAGGGATATCCAAAAGCGTCTCTTTTAGCGTTTTGGCCTTTTCAACAAGATCACCACGTGAAAGCGTAGAGGAGAGAATCGACACAAACATGATAGACCTGGCATGTGCCACCGACTTGATACTCGGTTCATCCATATCCGACGGGAGATCAGGCATCATGAGTGTGATGGCATCTTTAACATCCTCTTTGATATGAGCTTTTTTTTCATTGGGGCCAAGCTCGAGTTTGATAGAGAATTTTCCCGGATTGATCGTTGTGATGATCTCCTTGATCCCCACGATATTTTTAAGCTGCTTCTCCAAAGGGGTGACAGCCATTTTGTTCAAGATATCTACCGAAGCCCCGCTGTAGTTCCCGCTCACTCGTATACTGGATGGTTCTATCGTGGGATTGACCTCTTTGGGAATCTGCATATAGGCATAGATTCCTGCAACAAAGAGAAAAATAAACAGCGCATAGTTTATCTTGTAGTTTTCAATGAAAAATCTGATAATACGGTCAAACATTAATCTTCTCAGAATCTATTATTGATTTTCATAATGATACGAATCTATCCCTATAATGGCAGCTCCGTAGGATGTAGTGATCTGCGGATAGTCCGGGATAAATATCTTTTTGCTCAGTTCGTTCTCTATCGCATTGACCAGCCCAGCGTTGAGTGCAGGGCCACCATCAAAATAGATCCCCTCTTTTACCCCCACTCTTTTGACAAGTTTGACGATCCTCTTGGCGATAGAGTAGTGTACACCACAGACAATATCCTCTACACTGTGTTCATTTCCAAGCAGTCCGATGATCTCGGATTCGGCAAAGACGGCACAGGTACTGTTGATCGACAACGGTGTACCGGTTGATTCAAAGTGCTTGCGTCCAAGCTCCTCTACACCGATCTCCAGGTTCATTGCACAGGCATCAAGAAACTTTCCGGTACCGGCGGCACACCTGTCGTTCATCGCAAAGTTGACGACACCCCCCTCATCATCCAGAGAGATCGCCTTGCTGTCCTGGCCTCCGATATTGATAATGGTCTTGATCTGCCCGTGTTCCCTGGCTGCTGCACTTGCCCCGATCGCATTGGCTGTGATCTCACTGATATTCTCATCGGCTTCTTTAAAGATCTTTCTCCCATATCCTGTAGCAACGGTATAGACGATATCATCCATGGTGAGGTTCAGCTCATCCAGGAGTGCATCGAGTGTTTCATGCGCATATTTGTAAAACATACTTCCGCTCGCACTGATCTTATGTCCTACAAGCGCTTTGTTCTCGTCGGCTATCGAGATCTTGATGGCCGTTGAGCCTATATCTATCCCTGCGAAGTACTTCATCCTCTATCCTTGTTTTCTTTTTTTCATTTTCAGCGATTCGATAAACGCTTCTACACGGGTACTCAGCTGTCCCCCCTGGCTCGGAGAGTAGTCGCTTTCCAGGTAGAGTATCGGTATCCCCGCTCTCTCCATAGCCTCCAGCACACTTCTCTGTTCCAGCTCATAGACCGTACAGCCTGCAAATGCCTGATAGATCACCCCGTCGGCATCATAGGAGTTGACCAGGTCTATCACCCTTCGTATCCGGTCATCGTTCTTCGTGAAGATCGGACAGGTACAGGCTTTGAGATATTTATCCGCCATCGAGTCAAGCATATCATTGACAAACCACTCATCCACCGCAACCCTGTCGTTGAACATACGGTTTGAACTGCAGGTCTCATCCGCTACGATCACTGCATCGGACTGCTCGATCAGCATAGGGATCTTATAGTTGGGAAAGATCGGAGGTGAGCCGGTATAGACGATACGGGGGCTGACCTTGGCTGCTACGGTAAGGTTTTCATCTCTTCTTTTCTCGCACTCCTCCAGAAGCGTCTCAACGGCATCGGTCCAGCGATCGATCCTGTCAAAGAAAAAGGCATTGGTGACCAGGAACATGTCGTTTCCATTGATCACGACCTCTTTCTCTTTTCTGTATTCACAGAGTCTGTGGTAGAGACTTTGGGCATACCCTATTTTATGGATAGAGGATCGCAGCTTTTTCTTCGTCAGCTTCTTTCCCGTTTTTTTTGCCAGGTCTACAGTGAAATCGCGTATACTTCTTCTGAAATACTCCCTGCTGATCTCTGACTCTTTTACACGCGGGAAATCGACATCGGTCACCTCATACCCAAACCCCTCTATCGTCGCCCCCGCTTTGCTCTTCTGGTCACATGTAGTCGGAGAGTAGACAAAATGGGGTTTATCGCTGAAGTTCCCGCTTGCGAAATGTCCCACCGTTGCTTTGACAAGAGGACACGCTTTTTGCGGCAGTAGGTCGCTTCCTATATCATCATCGGTATAAAAACCGTTACATAGCCGGATCGGCACGGCATCAAACGCATAGATGATCTCGCTCGGTATCTGGATACACATGGTCCCCACTTTGAGCTTATCATCATGCAGTGACTTTTGATGACAATAGACCTCTTCAAAAAGCTTATAGAAGTACGCCATAGAGCCGATCGGATTTTTGAACTCCTCTTTGAGCGCGTTGATCACGTTAATCGCTTCCATCGCTTTATGGCGGTTTTGTTTCTCTTCAGGCGACTCTATAGGATGGTGTTGATTTTTATCTGTGGTGTTAGTCATTGTGCAACTCCTTTGGTTTTCCCATTCCCATTCTTTTTTCAAACCCCTCTTTGGTGGAACTGAATGTTCTAAATTTCAAGATATCAAAATGCAGCGCATCATCTTCAGGACACGCCGCAACACATTTGAGACAGAGGATGCAGTCATCCCTCAGGATATTGACATCCGTGACATTATCCGCGATATCTTTGATCTGCATATCACACACGGCATAACAGTCACCGCATCGTGTACACTTGCTCCCGTCTTTTTTCAGCTGTACGATGGAGAACTTTGAGAAGATATAGTGCAGCGCACTCATCGGGCAAAAGAAGCAGAAGAACCTCTTCTTGACAAAGCTCCCCACCAGAAATAGTCCGGAAAAAAGCATCCCTAGTGCCGTTAAGACCATTGCCGTTTTGCTGGAAAAGTCGATCGCCCACTGAGAGAAATCCCCGCTGAATGAGGGGGAGATGATCCTTGCCGGGCACATTTGACAAAATGCTGCAGACCATTCGCCGCCAAGCACACCTACGCCCATCAGCAGCGGGAAGAGAATGACGATCACGAGGAAAATATATTTTATTTTCGAAAGTTTTTCAAACTGGCTTTGGCTGTAGGTTGAGTATCGTATCCCCATACTTTTACGCAGATAGGTGAGCCAGTCCTGCAGCGTTCCGAAGGGGCAGACATACCCGCACCACGCCTTATTGAGAAAAATAAACCAGAAGAGGAATCCCAGCAGTCCGGTAA
The DNA here is from genome assembly GCA_047689535.1 of Candidatus Sulfurovum kebritense. Classification (GTDB taxonomy): domain Bacteria; phylum Campylobacterota; class Campylobacteria; order Campylobacterales; family Sulfurovaceae; genus Sulfurovum; species Sulfurovum kebritense. The sequence continues at coordinate 8,829 of JBEWPZ010000026.1, forward strand.
TGACGGCGATACCGGCTCCGCCAAGAAGGATCTGTGCCGGCATGGAAAGCTGGTGCTGCAGGGGGATAAGATAACATGCGCCTGCTGCTTCACCGTTATAGGGACATGCGAAGATAGGAAGCTTGGATCCAAGATCAATGGCAAAATATCCGCCATAGACAAAAAGGATAAAACTGAAGAGCTGGATGATGAACCGAACCTTTTGGAGGTTCATGTTGTTGATCATTTTTTTAATCTTCTGCATCGACAGTCACCTCTCTGAAAGGGATGGTTCTATTGCGTCTGAACCGATAGATGATGATGCCCGCAATAAGCAGTGTCAGGGTGATCATCAGAAGCGCATAGCCGTAGGATTGATAGTCATTGCTGTTTGGATAATAGCTTGCAGGATAGGTTAAAAGATAGTGCATACCCTCTTCCTGATGCTCCAGGGTAATGAGCAGTTCCTGCTTGAATCGCTTATCAAACGCTTTCCAGTCAGGAAAATAGTCTCGAATCAGTTGGATCGATACAAAGCCATCCTTGTCTGTTTTCAATGCTTTGGTCCACCCCGACTGCAACGTAATTTTCACGTCTGCATTTGCCAGAGGTCTGTTTTCAAAAAGTGCTTGAAAAGTAAGCGTGTCCCCCATGGAGTGTTTATAAAAAAAGCTCTCTTCTTCCTGATTTTTGAGGCGTATCAGGTCGATCTTTGTACGGTTTTGATGCAGTGGTTTTTTGATCTTCGGATCGTAGATATCTTCTCCACCGTGCGTGCCGCGCAGATATTCCAGTTTCGCTACTTTATAAAATGTTTCCGAACCTTTTTTACTTTCATCGACTGCAAACAGATTGTAGTACCCGTTGTGCGGGACTTCAAAGCTAAGCACCTTTTTCCCTCTGCTTGACTTCTCTATGATCTTTTTTTCTTCTCTGTTTTGCCCGTAGTAAAAGGTATCAAGCGTTCCGGAGCGGTAAAGTCTTTTATCGTTCATATCACCGTAAACGAGCCATACACTTTTAGTCGGAACCTCTTTTTTACTGCCTGGCCTGCCGCCGCCAAACATATGACCGCTCTTACTCTTTTGCTTCATACTTGGGTCAGATAATGAAAAATAAAAAGGTTGACCCGGATCTACTTGTGTTTCTCTATGGCTTGATCTGTTTGCACCCTCATGCAGCTGTGTGGTTTGGTCCATCGGTTTACCGCTATGGCTTCCATGACCACCATGGCTCCCGGACTTTGCACCATATTTACTGAATACATATCCGGTATAGAGATTCAGCCCGATAAAAAACAGAATCATCGATGAGGCAAAAAAGTACCCCAGCACTTTTCTCCATTTCGTTGCATCGATCAGTTTGATACGTTTATACAAGATGATGAATGCCCAGATCACACCGATCCATTTAAAGAGTTTAAAATAATGCAGCCATCCATCCCCTCTTTTTGCCAGGGCTTCCACGTCCGCAGTAAGTCCAAATCCCTGGGAAAAACCATGCACGATCGTTTGATAATCTTTGACAAAGAACATCTCCAGCGTATGCCCGAGAGAGGAGAAGATAAACAGTGGTATAAACGCAACCCCCAAGGTCGTAAAGGTAGATGAGTACTCTTTTTTGAGCACTTTGGAAGCAAGGTACAATCCAAACACAGCAAAAAAGACACTGATAATGATCGCATACAAAAAGGCAAATCCACTACCATATTCATTCAAACCTAAAAATGCTGCTGTCTTATTCCATATGAACTCATCGGCTATTTTGCTTCTGTTGAGACCATGCGCAAATCCCATAGAGACCGGGATCGAAGCAAAGATCAGGATATAGGTCCACACCTCCGCACTCAAGACCTTGAGTTTACCGCTTAGCTGTTCGGCAGGCTTGGTGATCTTGAACTTCACCGCTTCACAACTTACCGCACAATCCATACAGAGGGTACAGTCATCGGTCTGGTTTTTCTTTGCAAAGGTAAAAGGCTTCAGGTTATATTCGCAGGCAGTCGCACACTCAAAGGTTCTGCAATCCTTACACGCATCCGTATAGGTTTCAAGCTTGGTAGACGAGAGTTTGTCATAAGCTCTGGTAAGCGTTCCGATAGGACAGATGTATTTACAGTAGCTCATATCCCTGTAAATATAGTAAAGGATAAACGCGAACAGCGTCATCACACTGAACATCAAAGCCGTATTGAACGGGGACTTCCAAAATCCACTAAACGTATAATAGATTCCCCACCAGCCGATAACGAGGATAGTGATACCGATGTATCGATTCTGCATCCACTTTGGCATAGTTTTTTTCAAACCGAGTTTGGTAATGTATTTTCCCCAAAAGCCGTGCGGACAGATACCGCAAAACACGCGCCCGAATGTTGAAAGGGTGACGACCATAAAGAGCGCCCAGAAGACTCCCCAGAACACTGCCCCCGTAAAGATATTTTCTTTCCCGGGATGTGCAAATCCATAATAGATCGCATAAAAAAAGAGTGCCGCCACAGCAACTCTCAATAGTAGTAAAAACCTGCTGTTTTTAAACAAAAATCCAAACACGGGATTTTTGAACAGATCATTGTTGTCCCGCTTGATAAAATCAACCATCCATCTTCCTTACAAAGAAATTTTTCCCGCGAATACTAACATCCCGATGATCATCAGCAAACTTGCGGCAAAGATCTCTATCCATTTAATATATTTTCTAAATTGTTCAAGAAGGCCCTGAACAATGGTTCCTACGATAAAGGTATAAAACACAAAAGGCACCAACACCGCACCGAGTCCAAATGCAATGCCATAACTGGCAGCAGTAGTCCACATCGTAGTATTTGCGCTCAATGCGACAAGGGTAACAATCGGTGCACAGGGATTCAAGGATACCAATACCCCGATCCCGAATATCCCCAAAGCTCCTTTGACATTCTGAGAGTGACAGTGAGAAGTATCACACCCCTTGGAGCGCTTACTTAGGGTTCTTATAAGCAAAAAGAGCCCCATAAGTATCGTCAATGTTCCCAGTATCACCTGAAACAGTCTGTTATCATCCAAAATGTTTTTCACCAATGCACTGCTGAATGAAGCAGTCATTGCGATCATCGTATAGCTGAAGATTCTTCCGAGACTAAAGGGCAATACGATTTGAGCAGAGTGTTTCAAGTCTTTTGAATGCGTCATCAGCAGCGGAGTCAAAAAAGGCATACATGAAAGCATACAAACCGTTGCACCGGATGAAAGTCCGATTAAAAACAGGGAGAACAGAGAGACATATTCCATTATTTTATCCTCCTTTCATAGAAAAAGAGTCGACGTAACGTAAATGTAACAACATCATGTTATAATCATCACCGTTATACTTTTACAGTGTAATCTGTGTCTGTTCGTACCTCTTTCTATTGGCGTAGTGAAGCAGTACGGACAGACCCTCCTCTTTTTGCTATAAGATAGTATTAAATTATTGTTAATTTACTGTTAATTTTTCCGTCAGCTTATCATTCTTATTATCACTAGAAATATTTATTCTCACACCCCTTGTCAATACCCCTCTGCTACTAAGCTACTCTAAGCTAAAATTAGGGGATCTAAAACCAAGGAGAGACTATGTCAAACCATCTTTTTGCCCTCTTCGGTAACCCCGTATCTCACTCCAAATCGCCCCTGATGCATAATCTCGCATTGAAAGGCCTGAATGTCAACGGATGCTACACACGCTACCTGCTGGAAGATGGAGAGAAGCTCAGAGAGAAGTTTTTTGCGCTGGGGCTCAAAGGGATCAATATCACCGTGCCCCACAAAGAGCATGCCTACCGGGCCTGTGATGTATTGGATCCATTTGCACAAAAAGTAGGTGCGGTCAACACCATTGTAGAAAAAGAGGGAAAACTCTATGGGTACAATACCGATGCACCCGGTTTTCTCAAGGCGATCAGTGAATTCGTGGGAGCGAAGAGCGTGCTCTTTTTGGGTGCAGGCGGTACGGCACAGTCTACCTCAATGGTACTCAAAGAGGCCGGCTATGAGGTCACGATCCTCAACCGTAGTGCAGGTCGTCTGGGTCGCTTTCAGGAAGAGGGTTTTAAGACCTATACCTTTGAGAACTTTCAACCACAAGCATTTGACCTGGTGATCAACATGACCTCAGCAGGCCTGGAAGATGATTCCCTGCCTTGTCCCAAAGAGATACTTGAGCAGGTCATCCCTTCTACGCAGGCCTGTATCGATGTGATCTACGGCAAAGAGACACCATTCCTCAAACTTGCCAAAACCTACGATAAACCTACCAAAGACGGTGCAGATATGCTGCTCTATCAGGGAGTCATCGCATTCGAGTACTTTACTGATAACGCATACACATTTGATACGATACTTCCCTATATGCAAAGGGCATTTAGACTCTAAAGTGCCCCTATCTTTCTATTAAAATACTCCTATTGTCACTTATGACAATCAAATGACAATATGGGAATGTAAAATGCCTAGCGGGGAAGAGAGGGTGTCGATATATAAAATAGTATACTACCTTTTTGGGTTTTCTAAAAGTCTAGAGAGTCTTTAAATCGTTGCTAAATATACGTATGATACCTTCTGCATAAAAATACAAGCAAACCTCTACTCTTTATGCTTTATACACTCTCAAAAATTTTTGAAAGAGTATGATACAATAACCCATCATAATATTCTACTCATGTGCATAGGCATAAAAAAATGCTTATAAGAGTAACTATCAAAAAAACTTTATAATAATAAACCGATCCATACGTAAGGTGATCCATGAAAGAAGCATCTACATTAGAGCAAATTGTAACCTATTGTAAAACATTGAAAGTACTCTATGTAGAGGATCATAAGGAGAGTCAGACTGCTTCGACCTCTCTCTTTGAAGATATTTTCGGTCGTGTTTCGACTGCAGATAATGGTGAACAGGGAATTGCCTGCTATATTGATGAATACAATGATTCCGGTCAATACTTTGACTTAGTGATCACCGATATCAAAATGCCTCGGATCAACGGTATTCATATGATCGAATCGATCTACAAGATCAATCCGGAGCAGAAAATATTGATCCTTTCAGCCTATCAGGATGAAGCGTATCTTGTACCATTGATCAATCTCAATGTAAGCGGTTTTATCAAAAAACCTTTAATGCTGGATCAAGTACTCCAACAACTCCAAAGGATCTTCAAAGAAGCACTAAAGAAAAGAAGTTATACATTTATAGATAACTACCGGTATGACACCAAAACAAAAAGACTCTTTAAATCAGACCAGGAGATCATGCTGACACAGAATGAGGTCAAACTCCTTGATCTATTTTTAAATAACAGCCAGCAGTACTACTCTCTTGAACAGATCTTTGATCATCTCTTCTTTGATAACCCCCTGAAAGATTTTAGCACGCATTCGATACACGGTATTCTTAAAAGATTTAAGAGTAAACTGCCCGATAACTTTATCATCAACAACAAAACCTTAGGGTATAAACTCAACGAAGCAATCTATGAAAATCAATAATCGTATCTCCGATCCCCACCACAATAAAGCACTATGAAAACAATTAACCTCACCTATACGGACAATACTCAACTCAAAACGTTTATTCAGTCACATGACCTGAAGCATCAAGATCATATCCTCATACAGGTCTTTACAGGCATGATTGACAGACAATATATCACCGCACTTATCGATATACTCTGCTCCCTACTTCCTCAAAGTAAGATTATCGGTGCTACCAGTGACGGTATCATTGACAACAACCAGATCCTCCAGCTAGATACACTGATATCCTTTTCGCTTTTTAACACAACTTCGATAGAGACCTATATCTCTGACAACAAGCCTGAAAGTTACGAATTGGGGAGATCATTGGCACGGCAGTTTCCTGTTAAAAACAGGATCAAAGCAGCCATCTGTTTGACAGACGGACTTCACACGAATGGAGAGGAGTTTCTCAATGGTCTCTCAAGTATCAATAATGAAATGATTATCGCAGGGGGCCTGGCCGGTGACAATGGTCAATTCAGACAGACCTATGTCTTTAGTGACAAAGGTATCACTGCCAATGGTGCAGTAGCCGCCATACTCTACGGCCATGAACTGATCGTATCCAACTACAACAGTTTCGGATGGCAAAAGATAGGGAAAACGCTCACGATCACCAAAAGCAGGAAAAACAGGGTCTATACGATCGACGGGATGAATGCGACAGAGGTCTATGCCAAGTATCTGGGCGATGAGATCAGAGACAAGCTTCCCTCTACCGGTGTAGAGTTTCCCCTCATCATCCAAAGAGAAGGTCGCGATACAGCCAGAGCCGTACTAAGAAAACACGATGATGGTTCTTTATCTTTTGCCGGTAATCTCAAAGAGGGGGAGAGAGTCCATTTCGGATATGGAAATACCGAAAATATACTCTACCACAGAGAACAGGTACTGAGAGAGACACAAATGCACCCTACTGAGTCTATCTTTGTCTACTCCTGTATGGCTCGAAGACGACTGCTGGGAAAACATATTAAAAACAAGCTCGAGCTTAATCAAAATCACGCGAATGTCAATGGATTTTTTACCTATGGAGAATTCTTTCACTCATGCAATCAATCTAAACTTCTCAACCAAACCCTTACCCTGTTAATCCTGAGTGAAAATCCCGAAGTCAATGCATACACTCCCGAAGAGAAAAGATCGATAGACTACAATGATTCCGTACAAACCGTCAATGCACTTTCACATCTCATCTCTCAAACGACCGCAGAGCTCATGCAACTGAACCAGAAACAGAAGTCCATCATCCAACATGAAGTGAATGAAAACAGGAAGAAGGATCAACTGCTTCTGCAGCAATCCAAACTGGCTCAAATGGGAGAGATGATCAATATGATCGCCCACCAATGGAGACAACCCCTGAACACAATCTCTTCAGTAAGTTCTTCACTGCTTTTAAAAAGCCAGCTCAATAGCTTAGAGCCGGAAACACTGGAATCAAAACTCAAGGACATCAATACCTATATCGAGCACCTCAGTACCACAATCAATGACTTTAGAGAGTTTTTCAAACCCAATCGCGAAAAGGAGATCACCGATATTACGGAAGTGATCACCAGTCTCAGATCGATCATCGGTGACCAGCTCCAAAGCGATAATATCTCTCTTGAAATGACCATAGGTCATGCTATCGAGCCGATATACTCTTATCCCAATGAGATCAAACAGGTGATACTCAATCTTATAAAAAATGCCAAAGATGCGATCCATAGTCACAGTCAAGCAAATGGAAAAATTAGCATCAGCGTAGATACTGTAGATCATTATATTTCTATCACTGTTACGGATAATGGTGGCGGTATCTCCGAAGAGGTCCGGGAGAAGATCTTTGAGCCCTATTTTACCACCAAAGAGAAGGACGGTACCGGTATAGGACTCTATATGTCAAAGGTGATCGTGGAAGAACACCTGGAGGGATCGCTCGAGTTTTATAACACAGAAGAGGGAACAGCGTTCGCAATCATGCTCCCTAGCGCATCCAATAGAGAAGGGTAAAGCATTTGATAATGATTAACCTTAAGTGACTAAAATAAAATGAATAAAGGAGTATATAGATGATCAATATCCTTATGATCGAAGATGATCCGGAGTTTGCAGAGCTTCTCAGCGAATATCTGGCTCAATATGATATCAAAGTAACGAACTATGAAGACCCCTACCTTGGGTTGAGTGCCGGTGTCAAGAAGTTTGATCTCGCTATCCTTGATCTGACACTGCCGGGAATGGACGGACTGGAGGTATGTGAGGAGATCAGACGCAAATATGATATCCCTATCATCATCTCCTCGGCACGCTCCGATATCAATGACAAGGTAGATGCATTGGCTCTGGGAGCAGATGACTATCTCCCGAAGCCGTATGACCCTAAAGAGATGTATGCACGTATCACCTCACTACTGAGACGATACTCTAAAACCAAAGAGAGCGGGGAAGGTCTGCCAAAGAGTGACTTTGAGATCAAGGGTGACACGATCTACTTTCAGGGGCAGGCACTTTCACTTACCCCTGCAGAGTTTGAGGTTCTCGCCCTGCTTGTGAAGCATCAGGGGATTACCCAGTCACGTGAACAGATCATCAATGCTTCGGGAACAATGAGTATTGACTCTCAGGGTAAAAGCCTTGATGTGATCATCTCCAAGATACGATCCAAAGTGGGTGACCCCAAACGTATCCAGGCCGTCCGCGGCGTAGGTTATAAGCTCGTTTGATGACTTCACTGCGCAATAAGATCAACCTGGTATTTTCTGTTACCTTCGTACTGCTTGCCGCTCTTTTTATGGCCTCGATCAAATATGATCAAAGCCAATACCTGGAACGTACAGAAGCACAAGAACGGGAAATCGTCCACTATATCTACAACTACTATCTCCAAACCGGTGAAGTCGATGAAGCCTATCTCGAGGCACAGAACATGTCTCTGATCACAGATAAAGGGATGCTTGTACAGATCGAAAGTTTTTTCAGAGATAAAGGAAAGTACAAACGCTATGCTGTGGACACCTTTCGTCTTAAGCGTGTCCTGTTGATCAACAATGATCGTTTCAAATTGATCCTGGAAAATAAGAACAAAGCGAAGTTCCCTTTTAAAAGAGTCATTGTATTTTCGATTGTCTTTGTCCTTATTCTTATCCTTTATATGTGGATCATAAGAAGTCTCAGACCGCTATCGGTACTCAAGAACAAGATACAGACATTCTCTCAGGGAAACCTCAATATCTCTTGTAAAAGTGATAAAAATGATGAGATCGCTGAAGTAGCCAATGAGTTTGACCACGCTGTAGAGATGATACGGGAACTGCTACAGTCGCGTCAGCTCTTTCTGCGTGCCATTATGCATGAACTGAAAACACCTATCGGGAAAGGTAGGCTTGTTAGTGAAATGCTGCCGGATGAAAAGAACAGAACCCGCATGCATAGTATCTTTGAGAGGCTCAACTTATTGATTGATGAGTTTGCAAAAATAGAACAGATCACCTCAAAAAACTTTGAACTCTCGATCAACCCCTATAAGGCTTCTGACCTTATTGAAGCCAGTATCGACCTTTTAATGTTTGAAAATCCTAAGCAGCATATCTCGACTGAGATCATCAAGGACTTTGAACTGGAAGTCGATTTTGAGCTTTTCACATTGACACTCAAAAACCTGCTGGACAACGGGATCAAGTACAGTACAGATAAACATATCAAAGTAGTTATCAATCAGGGGGAAATCTCGATAGAGAACAGAGGTGAGAGACTGCAAGAGCCGATAGAAAACTACTTTAAACCGTTCCATACCTCTAGGCAAGGATTGGGCCTCGGCCTATATATCGTAAAAAGCATCTTGGATATTCATAAAATGGGATTGCTGTATGAACATGATGAAGGTATCAATCACTTCACGGTCAAAGTATAACCTCAAGCGCTAACGTATCAAAGTATACCCCAGCTTTTGCTGGGGATACAAATCACTACTCGATCGTATCAGAAAGCATAAATGCAAGTTCAAGCGCCTGAGAAGCGTTGAGTCGAGGATCACACTGTGTATGATAACGGCTGGCAAGCCCCTCTTCGGTAATCGCACAAGAGGTACTTCCTGTACACTCTGTAACATCATTTCCTGTCATCTCAAGGTGGATACCCGCTCCTATCGTTCCCATCTCTTTATGGATGGCAAAGAACTGCTCCACCTCACTGAGAATATTGGCGAAGTCTCTGGTCTTAAATCCGGTTGAGCTCTTTTCCACATTTCCATGCATCGGGTCACATGACCAGACGACATTTCTTCCCTCATCTCTTACACGTTTGAGAAGTTGAGGGAAATGATCACGAATTTTACTCGCTCCCATACGTACGATCAGGTTCAATCTTCCCTCTTCATTGTTCGGATTCAATGCATCGATCAGCTCGATCAGCTCATCTTCACCCATTGTCGGTCCGACCTTACAACCGATAGGGTTCGCAACCCCTCTGAAGTACTCGATGTGTGCTTCATTGAGGTCTCTGGTCCGGTCACCGATCCACAACATATGTGCAGAACAGTCATAGTAGTCACCTGTCTCACTGTCCAGTCTTGTCAATGCCTCTTCATAGTTGAGAAGCAGTGCTTCATGTGAGGTATACACTGTCGTCTGTTGCAGCTGTGGCATCATATCGCTTGTCAGACCGCATGCAGACATAAACTTCATAGCACTGTCGATCTTAGTACTGAGTTCATCATATTTCTGTCCGAGCGGGTTGTCTTTGATAAAGTCAAGGTTCCACTGATGCACTTTGTTCAGATCAGCCATCCCTCCTCTCGAAAATGCTCTAAGCAGGTTGAGGGTTGCAGCAGACTGGTTGTAGGCTTTGATCATATTGTGAGGGTTTGGTACTCTTGCCTCTTCCGTGAACTCGATACTGTTAATGATATCACCACGGTATGATGGCAGTTTTACTCCATCCTTCTCTTCAAAGTCAGAACTTCTCGGCTTTGCGAACTGACCAGCGATACGCCCTACTTTCACGATAGGTTTTCCTGTAGAGTACATCAGCACCATATTCATCTGAAGCATCAGCTTAAAAAGGTTCTTGATAGACTGTGCACTGAAATCTGAAAAACTCTCGGCACAATCGCCGCCCTGAAGCAAAAATGCTTCACCACGTCCTGCTGCTGCCAGCTTCTCTTTGAGTTTTCTTGCCTCACCCGCAAAAATAAGCGGTGGATAGGAGCTAAGCTCCCCTTCGACAGCTTTAAGGGCCTCTTGATCAGTGTAGGTTGGTTGTTGCTTGATAGGGAATTCTCTCCAGCTACTCGGTGTCCAACTCATAATCGTTCCTTTCTTCTAATGGTCCTTTTTTCAGGTACCTTGTAATAAATTGGATGATTATAGCTTATGCGTACCTCTAAAAACCTTAGAGTCTTAAGCAGCGTTTTCAAAATGTCATATTTTCCAGAAACAGTGTGAGATTCAATATGCTAAAGAATAAAAATTATAAACAATCCGCTAAAGTAACAAATTCAAAAAAAATAAACAATAATTATTAATTTTTATAATTATTTAAGTTATTCACCCCTGTGAATAGATTGTGAATAACTCATATTAAATAATGCAACTCGTTTTTCTGGGAAAGACAAAGTAATCACTTATTCACATCTACTTTTTCGCTACAAATGTGACAAAATTTGCCCATTGAAACAGTGTGGATACTTGACGAAAGCCTGCTTGCTTGCACATCTGAATATTCTCTTCTATCGTAAAAGGGATAAGTACATTTTCGAGTGCCTCCCGCTTCTGTGCTATCTCGTATTCACTGTATCCCTGTGATTTCTTATAATTATAATAGATATCGATCAGTTGTTTGTCTAGCTTCTTATCTTCAAAGACCACTTTTTCAGAGAAAATAAACATTCCCTCCTCATTCAGCCCCTCATAAATTTTCTTCACCAACTCGGGACGCTGCATAGGACGGATAAACTGAAGGGTATAATTGGAGACGATGATATCTTCCCCGTTAAATGAATACTCCAGCATATCAGCAAGTTCAAGATCTATTTTGGCACCGAATGCCTGACACTTCTGTCTGGCACGGTCCAACATCGCCTGAGAGTTATCGATCCCCTTAAGGGACATATCGGTACTTAACTTGCTGTCAAGATCAAGCAGAAATTTTGCCGTGGAGGAGCCAAGATCAAGCAGATGTTTTCCCTCATCCTCTTCAGCCAGGATCACAGAGATGATCAACTGTCGTACCTCATCGTAAAAAGGTACTGATCGGCTCAGCATATCGTCAAAGACCGAGGCTACGGCTTCATCAAATTCAAACTTCTTCTCTATCGGCTTGTCAAATACTTTATCTTTCATCCTATCTACGTCTTCTATTATTTTTTTAGCATTATACCCAATAGTATTAGAAGTAATCCATTTAAAAAAATTTTAAGTTTAAAAGCTGTTTACTCAATTGTATTATTTTTTTTATTTATATTAAAGCTTTATCCTATTAGAATAATCAAATGGAAGAGATGGGAGAAATGGGCATACTTATTGTCGATGATGATAAAACCACAATATCAATATTGCATCATATGCTGAAACCCTATGCAGATGAGATCTATCTTGCATCTGACGGCATAGAAGGCTTATCCCACTACAAAACATATCACCCTGACCTTATTTTATCTGATATCAATATGCCGCGAATGAATGGCCTCGACATGGTAGAAGAGATACGCAAAGAGGATGAGGATATTAAAATAGCCATCTTTACCGACTTTGAAAAAAGAGATATCCTGCTCAAAGCGATAGAGCTTGGGGTCAACCAGTTTCTCTCAAAACCCTTTGAAGCCAAAAGTTTCTCCAAAACGATACAACAACTGCATCACGATATCATTGAAAAGAGAGAGGCTCGTAACGAACTGCAACGGCAGGAAAATATTCTACATGCGATCAATGAAATGTCATATAGTTTTTTACAACAGCCCAACTGGATGGTAGCACTCCACCAGGAGATGAAAAATCTCAAGGATGCAGCAAAAGCCTCCTGTATCTTCATTTATGAAAATAAGCATGATAAAACCTGTTCTTCTGCCCATCAACTGCTCTACATCAACGATAATGAAGAGGCCAAGGGAAAAGAGACGATCCACTACCGGAAACACCATCTCATGCGATGGAAAAACAGATTGAAAAAAAATCAATTGATCAATGGGAATAAAAATGACTATGATAAGTCAAAAACAAAACTTCTCACTCTTTTCAAAATTAACTCTTTGCTGATACTTCCGATATTTGTACAGGATCAATGGTGGGGATTCTTAGGCATAGGAAACGGGCATTCAGAAGTACTTCAAGAGACCAATGTTGAGATGCTCGGTACTGCTGCTTCCATAGTCGGTTCCGCAATCCATAACAGCAATAACCGCAAATCCCTGGAGATGTCTTCCGCTGTTTTCAAACATACGATGGATGGCGTTGTGATTACCGATGCAAAAAACAATATCATCCAAATAAACGATGCCGGCCTGGAGATCACAGGGTATGATAGAGATACTATTCTTGGTAAAAACCCGAAAGTTCTCAAGTCGGGCAACCATGATAAACAGTTCTATCAGAAGATGTGGAGCCAACTGCAAGATGAGGGGTGTTGGCAGGGAGAGATCACCAACCGTAAAAAAAACGGGGAGGTCTATATAGAGTGGCTCAGTATCAATACGATCACGGATAGCCAAGGAGAGATAGAAAACTTCATTGCTGTCTTCTCCGATGTGACACATCACCGTAAAGATGCACGTGAACAAGCTTTTCTGGCCACCCATGATCCGCTTACCGGTCTATCAAACAGAATTTTGCTCAATGACAGACTGGAGCATGCGATTGAACATGCCAAACGTTTTGATAAGCATATCGGCCTTATCTTCTGTGACCTGGATAACTTCAAACCGATCAATGATACCTATGGACATACCGTAGGTGATGAGATATTAAAACGCGTAAGCTTCTATTTAAAAGAGGTTTTCAGAAAAGAGGATACTGTCTGTCGTTTTGGTGGGGACGAGTTTGTCATCCTTATCGAAGAACTTGAGAACTTTCAATATCTGGACAATATACTCAAAAGGATCAATCAGCTTACGACAACGCCTTGTGTGATTAACGGGCATTCGATTACGATAGGGATGAGTATCGGGGCTTCGATCTTTCCTTATGATGGAACCGATTCTGATCGACTCCTCGAAGCTGCCGATCAAGCGATGTACCGTGCGAAAAGAAGCGGTAAAAACCGTATTGAATATTCACAATCAAATACCCAATGGTACCAACTCGACACTACACGTGAGAATGAAACCTTCAATTATGTGATCTAAACGATCCCTCTCGCTATCACGGATATGTTACCTCTGATCAAGGTCTTTTTTACTCTATAAATGCTTTTAGAAGGGGGTAATAACGTTTATCATAAGATATCGTGTTGTGTCCTTTCCCTTCTATCACTTGAATCGTGATCTCCTTATGAAGAAACTTCTCCGCAAGTCTATAAGCGTGGCTTGGATCGATGACCTTATCCTCTTCTGCAATGAGCATCAGCGTCTCCTTTGCACTGATCTTTTCCACATAATCTACGCTGCGATACTTATCTCTCAAGATCAGTGCCATAGGAAAAATAGGATAGATCGCTTGGGCAACACTCTGAATACTCTCATAGGGTGTGATCAGGACCAGCTTTTCGATCTCTCTTTGTGCAGCCAGATAGAGAGCGACCCCTGAACCGAGACTGCGTCCGACAGCAGTGATCTGCTGATGATCCTTTTTGATCGCATCATAGAGATAGAGCGCATCACTAAAAAGTCCTGCCTGAGTCGGGGTACCACTGCTTCCCCCGTATCCTCTATAGTTGACAAGATAGACGGTATGGTCAGGAAAATTTTTCAAAAAATCTTCACTGCTGTAAACAACCGCTTCACCGTTCCCGCCAAAATAAACAATCGCCTTTTGTTTTCCCTCATTCAGGGTGATCACTTTAAGGGTTTCACCATCGTGCATAAAGGTTTTTTCGGTAAACGGATGTTTTATCACCGGAGTCGGATAGTAGATAAAACTGCTTTGAAAAAGATAAAGTAACAGACAACCAGCGATATAGATCAGCAGGAAAAGGGTAAAGAGAGAAAAAAAGAGTTGTTTCATTGCAAGAGTACTTTGGCTTTTTCAATATCTTCTATGATCTGCATTTTCAGTGCTTCAAAACTGTCAAACCTCTTATTGATCCGAATAAGATCCAAAAAAGCGAGTGATACACTACTGTGTATCCCCTCTATCTCCTGATCCAGGATATGCGTCTCTACTGCAAAGCTGCCATCTGTCGTCACCCGGTTTCCCACAAAACTGATTGAGTCATACCAACGATCACCCAATTTGCTACGTGTGGCATATACTCCCTCAAGAGGGAGTTGATAATGCTCCACAGAAAGGTTGAGTGTAGGGACAAATGATTTTTTTCCGAGTCCCTGTCCTCTGATCACCTCACCTTCAACCCGGTAAGCTCTTCCAAGCAGGGCATTGGCCATGTGCACCCTGCCCTCTCTGAGGTACTCTTTGATCGTACGGGAGTGCACGGGGATCCCCTCATGACACACCTGTTCCACTACCGTGACTTCACCGCTAAAAAGTGATGTAAGCAGTGCGGCATCTCCCTGTTTTCCTTTTCCGAAATGAAAGTCATACCCTACAATGATCTTTTGAAGCTGAGGAAAATCCTCTAAGAGTCTCGCGATAAATGCTTCCGGAGTCAAGCCCATGATCTTCTCAAAATGGTAAAAACAGCAGGGCTTGTCGGTAAAACAGCTGCGCTTGTACCCCGGGGTAAGATATCCACTGTTTCGCTCGATGATCACGATCGCATCTGCCTGTGCGATCAAAGCCTGATGCCCAAGGTGAATACCGTCAAAAGATCCAATAGCAATGCTTTTAATCTTATTGAGTAATTTCAAATTTCTACTTTTAATTTTTAATTTTCTTCAAATCGTAGGGTGGGAGGATCCCACCAAGGAACGATAAATTTCATTCACCCTGCACCTCGATTTTTACAAAGTGGTAGAGATACTCCTGATTACCGGACTTACCTGCTACCGCTGAAGCCGTCTGGCACTGCTGCTCCCAACCTAGATTTTCAGCATAAGTTTCAAACTCCTCTTTTCTCTTTCGGATCGCATCACTGTCCTGCACCACACCTTTGCTGTCCCGCTTCACTTCACGGCCTACTTCAAACTGTGGTTTGTAAAGGATAATGATATCTTTCCTGCTCAACCTATCGATCGCATCAATGATCTGCAAAATAGAGATAAAAGAGACGTCACAGGTGACAACATCAAAGCCGTTTTCATCTTCAAAGTCACGGATATCTTTCTCTTCATGCAAAGAAAGTCTTTCATCCTCTCTTAGCGAGAGATGCAGTTGGTCGCTGCCCACATCGACACAGGTCAGTGAGCCCACACCTTTTTCAAGCAGTATCTGGGCAAACCCTCCCGTGCTTGAACCGATATCCAGTGCACGCTTCCCCTCAAGATCCATAGGATAGCTCTCCAAAAAGCTCTCAAGCTTTCTGGCAGCACGACTCACATAGAATTTCTCATCTTCCACCTCAACACTGTTGTCAGGCGATATTTTCTGTGAAGCCTTGGCTTTTTTCCCATCCACCGTCACCTTTCCGGTTTTGATGGCTTCCAGTGCACGATTTCGGCTCTCAAAGTACCCTTCTTCTACCAAATATTTATCAAGTCTCATAACATCGCCCTCATCTCATCTTCTGTCAGCGTTGTTACACCAAGGCTCTCTGCCTTGGTCAGCTTACTTCCTGCATCCTCTCCGTAGATCACGTAGTCGGTCTTCTTGCTGACAGAACCGCTCACTTTGGCACCAAGCGCTTCCAGCATCTCTTTGATCTTCCCGCGGCTCTCGCTCATTGTTCCGGTCAGTACTGCTGTTTTTCCTTTGAACGGGTTCTCTTCTGCCTCAACCTTCTCTTCCACGGTTGGCTGGATCGTCTCAAAAAGCTTCAGTACAAAGTCATGGTTTACCCGCATAAACTCCAGCAGTGAGTTGGCCATCTCTTCTCCGATACCATCGATCGCAATGATCTCTTCAAATCCTGCATTGACGATACCGAGGCCGAACTCGAGTGCCAATGCCTTGCTCGCCACCTCTCCGATATGCTCGATCCCCATCGCATTGATCAGGCGGTAGAGCGGTACCCCTCTGGTTGCCTGGATGGCATTGATCAGGTTATTGATACGCTTCTCTTTAAAGCCTTCGAGTCCTTCGAGATCTTCATACTTGATAGTGTAGAGATCAAGAATATCCTTGATGATCCCCTCTTTGACCAACAGCTCCACGATCTTGCTTCCCAGCCCGTCGATATCCATGCACCCTTTGCGTGCAAAGTGGATGATAGAGTTGATCACACGGTCCGGACAGTGGAGGTTCTGACACTTGATAAGAGCCCCCTCATCCAGGAGTTCGCTTCCGCAGGTCGGACATGTTGTAGGACGTGTCACCTTTTTTTCCGAACCGTCCCTGCGCTCTTCAATTACCTTGATAATCTTCGGGATCACATCTCCGCTTCGGATAATGATCACATGATCCCCGATATGAATATCCTTACGTTCGATCTCATCAAAGTTGTGCAGTGTAGCCCTGCTGACCATCGCCCCTTCGATATTGACCGGTTCGATCTCTGCTACCGGGGTCACTACACCCGTACGGCCTACCTGAAGGGTAATGGCATTGATCCTGGTCACCTTCTCGATCGCAGGGAACTTATAGGCACACATCCACTTGGGGAACTTCACCGTATATCCTAGATCCTCTTGTTTCTCCACCTCATCGACTTTGAGTACCATGCCGTCCATCATCATCGGTATCTCATCGCGCTTGTCAATCAGCATCCGGTAGAATGCCTCTATCTCTTCGATTCCCTGACACTCCTGTGCAAAAGGCGGTTCCAGAAAACCGAGTGAATAAACATAATCCATCTTCTCTGAGAGCTTTCTATGCTCCAGAGCATTTTCTCCAAGTCCCCAAGGATAAAAGACCAGTCTGCGCTTCGCTGTGATGGAGCTGTCTAACTGTCTCAGACTTCCGGCAGCCGCATTACGCGGATTGGCAAAGAGGCTCTCTCCCGTCTCCAGACGCTCTTCATTGATCTGTTCAAAGTCATCTTTGCGGATCACTACCTCACCGCGTATCTCGATCTGCCCCTCATAATCGATCGTCAGCGGGACAGAGCGGATCGTACGGACATTATCTGTCACCTCTTCTCCTACGACACCATCCCCGCGTGTGATCGCACGCACCAGTTTTCCGCCTTCATAGAGCAGGTTCATACTCGCCCCGTCAAACTTGGGTTCACAGAAATATTCGCACTCCCCGATATTCTTCTCGACACGCTCCAGCCACTCTGAGACCTCATCACGGTCAAAGACATCCTCCATACTCCACATACGCTTGATATGTGTCGCTTTGGTGAACTCATCACGGATGATCCCGCCTACACGTTTCGTCGGGGAGTCCTCTGCTACCTCTTCCGGGTGTGCATTCTCATACTCCAATACCTCATGGTAGAGCCTGTCATACTCCTCATCACTGGCAACAGGGTTATCCTCCACATAGTAGGCATGTGCCCATTTTTTTAATAGCTCTACTTTTTCCACATACGTTTCGTTTGTCATATCTCTCTCATTGCCTCTAAAACTTTGATTGCTTGTTGATGTTCTTTCACATCATGGCACCGTACGATACTCGCACCGTTCTCCACTGCCTTGAGGTGGATCGCCAGTGTGCCGGGAAGTCTCTCCTCTGTCGGTGTCGGGATGATCTTATGGATCATCGACTTTCTGCTTGCCCCGATAAGAAGTTCACACCTGAAATGGGTAAAGTGGTTCATATTTTTAAGCAGTGTGAGGTTGTGCTCCAGGCTCTTGCCGAATCCTATCCCCACATCCAGGATGATCTGCTCACGACTCAGCCCCATCGCTTCACATTTGGCGATGCGTTCTTCAAAAAACTGACTCACCTCGACCGTTACATCCTCGTAGACTGGATCCTTCTGCATCGTTTGCGGCGTACCTTGCATATGCATGATACAGAGCTTTGCATTGTACTTGATGGCGAGTTGAATGAGCATATCATCGCTGGCTCCGGTGATATCGTTTATCAGCCCGAACCCGCTTTTGAGTGCATACTCCACCACACTTGGGGTATAACTGTCGATACTGAAGAGCGCTTCTTCATAAAGTTTTTGATCGCGTATCGCATCGCAGACCGGCCTGATACGTTCCAGCTCCTCTTTGGCACTGACTTCCCTGGCACCGGGGCGGGAAGAGACGGCACCGATATCGATGATCTCCGCACCCTCTGCTATCATCTTCTCGCACTCTGCCACAGCATCCTCGGCTACAAACCTGCTCCCCTCAAAAAAGCTGTCATCATTGGCATTGATGATCCCCATGATACGGGTCGGGTAGGTTTTTGTAGAGAGAAACCTCTTCAGCTCTTCAGCCACTTTCTTGAGCCCAAAAGGCTGTGCAAGTTCTTTACGGGAGAGTATCTCAATATGTTTTTTTGTTCCGATCAGGATACAGTCATACATCGGTTGTTCACAGAGTATCACTCCACCGGGAACCGCCAGTTCCGCACCAATACTCAGGGCATCCTGTTTCAGGATATTTGCAGCAGGGGTTTTAAGGTCTTTAATATACAGGCAGATCAACTCCATCTTCTTAGCCATAATGGAGATACCCCCACGCTCTACACCCAGTTCTTTAAGTGCAGCTTCTCTATCCG
>JBEWPZ010000027.1:0-28048 GCA_047689535.1 Candidatus Sulfurovum kebritense
TTGGTGGAGATGAGGAGAATCGAACTCCTGTCCTAAAATAGATAGGACCATGACTCTACATGCTTAGGCGGTGTTGTTTGGTCTCATCTTGCTTCGTACTACACCCAAAACTATGCAAGACCAGCCTGAAGATTCGTCTGTGTGCTAGGCAACACCCAGATATAGTCATCAGATATGATACCTCAAAATCTAGCTAAGATGACACTCACTAGCGAGGCAGTCCTCCGCGTTAGCGGGGTTAATGACTTACGCTACTGCGTAAGCTGGACGGTAATCTGTATTGTTTGCGTTTATTCGCGTTGGGCCGCGTAACGGAATTGCCCAGTCCGACATGCACATAGCCCCGACTACTCCAGTCGAAACCAAGTCATCCCCATATGGCCGGATAATATCACTTTTGGGTTACTTTGTCAAGAGGGTAAATAATGTATATATAAGATGTAAGCTCAAACAGAGTCATGATAGTGTTTATAATAGATGCATCAGGAATAGATATTGCACTTTAGTTTTGTGCGTTCTGTAGAGTTTTTTTGATCTAAAAAAGAGAACTTTAGTCTCATACGTTATATTTTAAGTTATATAACGTTAGACTTCTCACGATGAAATTCAGACGTATTTATGACGCATGTTATATATAAAATGAAATAAAAGGGAGCTTATATGAAACGTATCCTTACAGCATCACTCACTACATTGGCAGTGAGTGCGGGGTCACCGGATATAAAACATACACTGAAGTCCAATATGCAGGTAGTCTATCAAAAGACACCACCAGCAGTAGATAACCTGGGAGATATGTTGACCCAGGGTGAGTTCTACGGAAGATTGAGGTTTAACCATTTTTGGAGTGACAAAGGAGAGACGCACTATGTGACAGGTGCAGGGGGAAGTGTGGTCTATAAGAGTGGCTACCTGAACGGTTTTGGTTTTACTGCCGGACTCTATACGACACAGAACCCCTGGCATATGGATGATGAAGATGCAGCGATCTATAAAGCGGGGAAAGATGTCTTGAGCCGATATGACGTGCTGACACAGGGAAAGTATGGCATGAGCGCATTGGCTCAGGCCTACCTGGAGTATCAACATTCATATTTTGATCTTCAAGCCGGGAGAGTGATCTATGAAAGCTTCCTGACCAAAAGCAATGATACCAAGATGATCCCCAATACCTTTGAAGGGGTTGCACTCTACAGCAATGCGCTGCCTGATACCAAACTGCAGGCTGCATACTTTACGAAACAGAAACTGAGAGACCATACGAAGTTCCATCACCTTCTGGCGTATGGGGATGACCCGAGCGACCCTTATGCAAAATATACGGAGAATGATGATTCGGCGATGCATAAAGGGCTCACCCTCTCCAAGCTCAACGCAGCGGGGATCGATGACAGGCTCGTGACACTGGAAGCAAAGAACAGCAGTATCGATAACCTTCTGCTGACATTCAACTATACAGCTGTTCCCGATCTGGTATCTTCGGCGATGATACAGGCGGACTATACCTTCACTATGAATGGAGTGAAGGTCAAACCGGCACTGCGTTATATGCAGCAGTTTGATAACGGAGCAGGGGAGATAGGGGGTGCGAACCTCAAGACCAAAACCTTTGGATATGATGATCCTGACAGTCTTGAAGGCGCACTCTTCGGTGCGAAAGTTGATCTGGCCCAAGATGCATGGAAACTTCGTCTGGGGTATACAAAGATCGCCGATGAAGGTGACCTGATCGCGCCATGGAGAGGATTTCCTACCGGTGGTTTCTCCAGAGCGATGGCACAGTACAACTGGTATGCCAATACCAAGACCTATATGGTACGGGCAGACTATGATTTTGACAAGGCAGGCGTTGTATCGGGTCTGAAAGCATTTATGCGTTATGCAATACAGGATTTTGATGACGATAAGCCTGGGGTACAATCAGACAGCAATGTATTGACACTTGATCTTCTCAAGGAGCTTGATAGTCTACCCGGACTCTATATGAAAACCCGTCTGGCGTATGTAGATGGGGATGATGATACGGTTGCAGGTGATGGGTCGTTGAAAGCAGACTCATCGTACAATGAATTCAGAATAGAGTTCAATTATCTGTTTTAATACAATATTAAGGGGAAGAAATGCAAATTAGTGCAAGAAATAGAATCAAGGCGACCGTAGTATCTATGGCTGAAGGTATGGTGAATGAGAAACTGACACTTTTGACATCAAGGGGCGCGGAGCTAAGCTCAGTGATCACCTCAGAAAGTGCAAAAGAGATGTCCATGGAGGAGGGAGATACCGTGACGGTGTTGTTTAAAGCTTCTCATGTCATGCTATCGAGTACAAAAGTAGATGGCATTAGTGCACGCAACCAATTGGCGGGGACGATCGATAACGTCATCAAAGGTATCGTCAATACGGAAGTAACACTGGTCACCGAGACAGGTGAATCTATTGTCTCTATCATTACAAATGAGTCGGCAAAGGAACTGGGTGTTGTTCCCGGTCAAAAAGCAGTCGCGATCATCAAGTCAACCGATATGATGATCGCCAAATAATACAAAAAGGAGTTATCAATGAAAAAAATACTATTAGTTTTATGTTTGTCGCTTTTAAGTGTGGATGCAGGAGAGATCAAGATCGCCGTAGCGGCCAATGTCAGTTATGCGATCGATGATCTCAAGAAGGCCTTTCATGCACTCTACCCGGAGACAAAGGTCCAGGTAACCCTTGGGAGCAGCGGTAAATTGACGGCTCAGATCAAAAACGGTGCGCCCTACCAGCTTTTTATGGCGGCAAATATGAAATATCCGGAGAGACTTTACAAGGATGGTATCGCTGTTACAAGACCGCTTGTCTATGCACAGGGGTCGTTGGCCTACCTGAGCAACAAGCAACAGGACTTCTCAAAAGGGATCGCACTGACAAAAGATGCTACAATTAGCAAAATTGCCGTGGCAAATCCTAAAACAGCACCTTACGGGAAGGCAGCGGTAGAAGCGATGAAACACGGCAGTGTGTTGGAAGAGGTAGAGAAGAAGTTCGTCTATGCAGAATCTATCTCGCAAACGGTTTCCTATGCGGTAACCGCAGCGGATATCGGTTTCATCGCAAAATCCTCACTCTACAGTCCGAAAATGGCACATTTTAAGGAGGGAGTGAACTGGGCAGATGTGGATCCAGAGCTTTATACACCGATCAATCAGGGGATCGTTGTGCTGAAAAACGGAGAGAAGAGCAATGAAGTAGCGGCATTCTACACCTTTATGTTGAGTGCCAAAGCAAAGGAGATATTACAAGGTTATGGATATCTGGTACCATGAGTCATATAGAAGCTACCGTACAATCGATTGAGTCCAACGATGGGCTCAATATCGTTACGTTCTCTCTGGGAGAGCAGACCCTTACGATGGTAAGTCTGGAGTTGGAAGATACGCTGACTATCGGCGCGAAGTGCCTCCTCAGTGTCAATGCATCCAGTGTGGCGATAGGCAAAGATCTCAGTGGAATGCTGAGCTACTCCAACCAGCTTGCGGCGAAAGTGGTAGCGATAGAGAAGGGAAAATGGTTGGCACGTGTACTTTTGGATATTTCCGGAAGCCGTGTAGAGTCGATGATTACGGTGGCTTCATCTGAAAGACTCGGACTGAAAGAGGAAGACCGGGTCACTGCACTGATAAAATCTACGGTACTTTCTGTCTCCGAGGTAGTTTCATGAGCGAACTCTTTGCCGATATTGAGTTTGAACCCTTTCTCCTCTCTTTCAAGCTTGCCGGACTGACCACTTTGATCTTGTTTGTGATCTCTCTGCCGCTGGCATGGTATCTATCGCAAACCAGATCAAAGGTCAAACCTTTTGTCGAAGCGGTCACGGCACTGCCGATCGTGTTGCCTCCGTCGGTACTGGGTTTTTACATCCTCTGGGCACTCTCGTACAACTCCCCTGTGGGAGCATTCTTCGAAGAGATGTTCGGGATCAAACTGGTTTTCAATTTTACCGGTCTGGTGATCGCCAGCTGTTTCTATAGCCTTCCCTTTATGGTACAGCCGATGCAGAGCGGATTTGAAGCACTGAACAGAAATATGCTTGATGCCTCCTATATCTGCGGCCAGGGGAAATGGATGACACTGCTCAAAGTGGCGCTGCCCAATATCAAACCGGCACTGATGACAGCGGTCATTGTGACCTTTGCGCATACCGTCGGTGAGTTCGGTGTCGTCTTGATGGTGGGAGGGAGTATCCCGGGAGAAACCAAGGTTGCATCGGTGGCGATCTATGAGATGGTGGAGATCATGGACTACAGATCAGCGCATATCTACAGTGCGATCATGGTGACCATCAGTTTTGTCGTGCTCTTGGGTGTATATATTTTCAACCGTAAACAAAATAAAAAACTGGGTGGATTTTCATGATAAATATCGATATCAACAAAACACTCCATGGTAGTACCGGAGAGATGGAACTTGCTGTGGACCTTGAGATCAAAGAGGGGGAGTTCATCGCACTGGCAGGAGAGAGCGGAAGCGGTAAGACGACGCTGCTGAGGATCATTGCAGGACTGGAAAAAGCCCGTGGGTCTTTGAAAGTAGGGGATGAGGTATGGATGGATGACACATTTACCCTGTCTCCGCAGAAGAGAAAGATAGGATTCGTTTTTCAGGACTATGCACTCTTTCCCAATATGACCGTGCTTCAAAATCTCCTCTTTGTACAAAAGGATCGCAGGCTGGCTGAAGAGCTGTTGGAGATGACGGGACTTCATGAACTCAAAGAACGGCTTCCGGCAACACTCAGCGGAGGGCAGAAACAGCGTGTCAGCCTCTGCCGTGCGATGATGAACCGCCCCAAGATCCTCTTGATGGATGAGCCGCTCTCTGCACTGGACCCGGCGATGCGTACCAAACTGCAGCAGGAGATCCTGACACTGCACAAAAACTTCGGTACGACGACGATCATGGTCAGCCATGACCCGAGTGAGATCTATCGTCTCGCAAGCAGGGTCATCGTCCTGGATCATGGAGAGATCATCCAGGACGGTACTCCCAAAAATACCCTGCTTAAGACGAGCGGAAGCCAGAAATTTGCTTTTGAAGGGGAGTTGCTCGATATCGTTCAGGTGGATATCATCATGGTGGCTATCGTCTCGATCGGCCAGCAGCTGGTTGAAGTGGTGATCAGCCCCGAAGAGGCTGCTTCTCTTCATATCGGAGACACCGTAACTCTGAGTACCAAGGCATTTGCCCCGATTTTAAGCAAGTGATAGATAGCTGAAATTATATATATAACGTTATATAATTAAAAATATAAGTAATTTTGCGCTAAGCTACGTTTATCGTTATATATAAAATTATACAGTGAGAGATACAGAAAGAGTGAAATGGGTAAAAGCATGGGGCAAAAGCGGTGACTACAGTAAAGAAGCAGAGACAAATCGGTATATCACTAAAGAGAATGCCTTTTGCATATCAGAGAAATGGTCTATAGGTTTTGGAAGGAGAACAGGATGATGAAAAAACTATTGTTTGTAACTCTTATGAGTCTGTTTCTGCATGCAGATGCAGTGAAGATCGCTTCTGCTGCAGGGTATAAAAAACCCATGATGGAGGTGGTTGCTGCCTTTGAGAAGAGAGGGGAGAAGGTAGAAGCGCTTTTTGGCAATATGAGACAGGTGATCACCCAGGCAAAAAACGGCAGGGTTGAAGTAGTGATCGGCGACAAAATATTTTTGGATAAAAGCGGACTGCCTATCCGTGGTTATCAGCCTATCGGAACAGGAAAGGTTGTATTGGCATACTCGAAAAAGCGTCAATTGGAGCGTGTAGAAGATTTGACGAAAGAGGATATCAGAAAAGTGGCGATACCGCAACCCAAAAAAACGATCTACGGTACAGCAGGAGAAGCGTTCCTTCGTCATACATATCTCTATGAGAAGATAGAGGATAAACTCTATATTGTTGCGAAAGTCCCACAAGTAGTGGCCTATCTGGTCACAGGCGAAGTGGATGCGGGGATCATCAATCTTACGGCTGCCTTGGCCAATAAAGAGAAGTTGGGCGGTTATATTCTTGTAGATGAGAAGAGCTACACACCTATTGAGATCACTGCTGCAGAGTTTGAAAATTGCCAAAGTAGAAGTTGTGAGACGTTTTTAGAATTTATAGCAACAACGAAGGCACAAGAGATCTTCAGAAAATACGGGCTGTAGATGATAGAACTTGAACAAGTCACTGCCCCGCTGATCCTGAGCTTTAAGACCATGGGGGTCAGTAGTGCTTTGTTGTTGGTCATCGGTGTCCCTTTGGCCTTTTTGCTTTCAAAAAAAAGTTTGAGATTTCGATGGCTTTTGGATATGCTGGTTACACTTCCTCTTATCTTCCCGCCGATTGCCGTAGGCTTTTTGTTGTTATTGATCCTGGGGAAGAATGGCTGGATAGGCGGTTTGTTTGCTCAGTTTGATATCAGATTTATTTTTGATTTTAACGGACTGGTGGTTGCAGGGTTTATTGCGGGACTGCCTCTTATGGTCAAGCCTTTGGAAGCAGCGATCAGGCTCTTTCCCGAAGAGATCAAAGAGGCTTCTTATATGAGCGGGAAGAGTGATCTTCAGACTTATTTCCAGGTGGTACTGCCAAATATAAAAGCCTCTCTTTTTGCCGCACTGCTACTTGCATCGGCAAGGGCGCTGGGCGAGGTCGGAATCACGCTGATGCTTGGAGGAAATATTATCGGGAAGACGGATACGGTCTCTTTGGCGATCTATAATGCGGTCTTTGACGGTGAATATGATCTGGCTATGGTACTGAGTGGTATCTTGGTTGTGATCTCATTTCTGTTTTTTGTGATATTACATTTTTTAGAAAAGAAAAAAACTTTAGGATAAAGGATAGATACTATGTTAAGAATCGATGACCATACACTGATGGAATACCTAAAAGATGATGTTCCTTACTTTGATCTGACAACTTCACTTCAAGAAGCCTCTGATCGAAAGGTAAAGTTAGAGATCTTTACAAGAGAGGAGGTGGTCGTATCCTGCTCTGAAGAGGCCAAACGGCTTGCCGAACTTTTGGGATGCGAGATAGAACACGTTATCCCTTCAAAGCAGAAAGCAGGAAAAGGAGAAACGATCCTCTCTTTGACAGGGGATTACGAAACGATTCATCAGGTATGGCGAAGTGTCCAGAATATCCTGGAGTACAGCTGCAAGATCGCTACCTATACCCATGAGATGAAAGAGGCGATCATAGGGGTAAACCCGCATTGTGAGCTGCTCACAACACGCAAGAACTTTCCTTTTGCAAAACATTTCTGTATCCGCTCCATCATGAACGGCGGAGGGATGCCTCACCGTCTAGGTCTGAGCGAAACGGTACTCTTCTTCCCGAATCACAGAATCCTCTACCCGTCAACCGAGGATTTTTACCAGGAGATCGCAGCCTTCAAGAAAAAAGCGCCCGAAAAGAAGATCGTAATAGAGTCAGAGACCTTTGAAGAGGCAGCGGTGTTGATGGAAAAAGGTGCTGATGTGATACAGATGGATAAGGTAGATGTAGAGACGCTCCACAAGCTCTCAGCGTATCGAGACAAAGAGTATCCTCATATCAAGATCCTGGCTGCGGGAGGTGTCAACAAAGAAAATGCGGAAAGCTATGCAAAAACCGGGGTAGACGGGATCGTGACCAGTGCGGTATATTTCTGCGGTATGGCCAATATGGGGAGCAGAATGACCCTTCTGTGATTTTTCTTTTGTCGATTTTAGAAACTTCGGGTAAAGTTATGACTTAAGTTTAGAGATAGCCTGACACGGAGAGCGTATGAGTTTGACAGCAAAAGTATTATGGGCGATGGGACTGGGGATCATCGCAGGACTGATCATCAATCTGGGTGGATTCAATAGTGAGGGAGGTTTTGTCAACGAATATATCGTTGGCGGGCTTTTTTATGTGATCGGCAAGTTGTTTATCACCGCACTGAAGATGCTTGTGGTCCCTCTGGTCTTCTTCTCTCTGATCTCGGGAGTCTTCGGTATCGGAGATATCGGAAAACTGGGCAAAGTAGGTATCAAAGCGTTTGCACTGTATATGCTGACCACTGCAGTTGCGATCGCAGTAGCGATCGGTATCGCTTCCGTGGTCATCCCGGCCTTCTCGACGCCGTCTGCGGCTGCTGCTACCTTCAGTGCCAAAGAGGCACCGCCTTTAAGTGATGTGCTTATCAATATCATTCCCGGCAATGTCGTGGAAGCATTTGCTACCGGCAATATGCTTCAGATCATCTTCTTCTCCATTCTACTCGGTATCTCTCTGTTGATGGTAGGGAAGAAGGCGGAAAGTATCGCTGAAGGGGTTGAGGTACTCAATGAAGCGATGATGAAAATGGTGACGATCATTATGGCGACTGCACCGGTAGCGGTTTTTGTGCTTCTGGCGAAGGCGATCAGTGAACTTGGTCTGGATCTCCTGGCACAGCTTGCAGTCTATGTGATTGTGGTGATTGCGGCACTGCTTCTGCATCTCTTTGGGACCCTGATGCTGATCCTGAACCTTTTTTCTAGGCTCAACCCCTTTATCCTGCTTCAAAAGATGCGAGATGCACAGGTATTTGCCTTCTCTACTTCAAGTTCTAATGCGACGATCCCAGTGACACTGCGAAGCGTGACCAAACGGTTGGGGGTTGACAACTCGGTTGCCTCCTTTACGGTTCCCTTCGGTGCCACGATCAATATGGACGGTACGGCGATCATGCAGGGGGTGGCAACCGTTTTCATCGCACATATCTATGGGGTGGAGCTTGGTGTGACCGGGTATCTTACCGTGATACTGATGTCGGTACTCGCCTCTGTCGGTACGGCAGGAGTACCTGGAGTAGGGCTCATTATGCTCTCCATGGTCTTTGTCCAGGTCGGCTTGCCGGTTGAGGGTATCGGGTTGATCCTGGGGGTTGATAGGCTGCTTGACATGATGCGTACAGCCGTGAATGTCACGGGTGATGCCGTGGTGAGTACGGTGGTAGCAAAGAGCGAAGATGAACTGGATCTAGGGGTATATCTGGATAGAGAAGCGGGAACAGTCGAAACGCTTGATATCGACGAGGAGGTCGAAGAGGAGTTTGCCGAAGTGGTACACAGGGTAGAAGAGACGCAGTAAGTAAGGTAGAAGAGTGAAACAGAAAGAGCGTGGTAAATATGATCAGAACTTTGATCCCTTGGTCGATAAATTCAAGGATCAGATCTATAGCGGTATCAAGGGGGAGTGGCGGCTGAAACTGCTGCAGGAAGACCTTCATGAACTCTATCAAAGAGCGTCACTGGATATCTGGGATGCAGGATGCGGTCTGGGGCAGTTGGCACTCTGGTTTGCCCAGAAAGGGCACAGACTTACCTGCTGTGATATCTCCTATAAAATGCTTGAAGAAGCAAAAAAAGCTTTTGAGGAGGCAGGGATCAAAGCCTCTTTTGAGAAACTACCCGCCCAGGAGATGGCACAGCGTATTCCAGAGAAGGACCTGGTACTTTTTCATGCGGTGATAGAGTGGCTGGCCGATCCCCTGGAGACCTTGAAAGTGGTCTCTGGCAGGGTAAAGGAGGGAGGTCATCTCTCTCTACTCTTTTTTAACTACCACAGCTTTGTCTACCGCAATGCCCTCAGGGGTGGATGGTGTATCCCCTTTGTCGGTGATGAGTCTGCCTGGTATGGTAAAGGAAAAAAACTTACCCCTCCCTATCCTCAGAAACCGGAAGAACTCATCAAATGGCTGGAGAAGAATGGGTATAAGGTGAAAGTACAGACGGGTATTCGGGTCTTTCATGACTATATGGGAAAAGAGGTACTGGAGGATACCGACATGGATGAGCTCATGGCGCTGGAGTACCGCTACTGCCGTGAAGAGGTCTACAAGAATATGGGACGCTATATCCATATTCTTGCAGAGAAGACTACAGGCTTGAGATGAGTCTGGCTGCACTCCCTGCCTTGGCATTGGTTGGCTGGTAGAGGTAGCTGTCTACTTTTTCGGGGATATGTTTGGGGATCTCCAAAGCTTCAAACTCCTCTTTGGCTGCCTGTTTTGCTTTGAAAAGTGCCATCTGTACACGGGAGTGGAAATTTGCAGCCCCTTCTCCGGAAGTCTCTATGGCCAGGAAGTTCGCTTCGGGATGGCGTGCCGTTACCAGTGACTGGATACCGTCTGAAACCGAAGAGGAGGGCATGCATCCAAAGGGTTTGACGGAGATGACCAGGTGTGCGAGATTCTCTTTGACACTTTCTACAAGGTGTGCGACCTCCAGGTGCCCCTCTCCCCCTTCACACTCTAACGTATAATAGGCTTTGCTGTAGTCTGCCAGTTTGTCGATATCGGGGATATGGTAGTCGTGGAGTCCTATCGCTTTGGCATAGAGGGTAAAGTAGAGTTTTACGGCTGCTTTGCCGGCTTTCAGCATGACTCTGCTTTTGACATTGGAAAAGTCCATTGTTTTGGCTGTTTCACTCTCCAGTGCTTCACTCTGGTAGAGCTTCTGCTCTGCTTCCCAGAGGCTCAGCATCAGACGGTTGATGATCGGTTGAGGGATACACTCTGCCCCCTCGGCTTCCAAAAATCTGTGCAGGTTGTAGTTGCCGTCCCCTTCGGTCATAGATGCCCAGAACTCTCCCATGACCATGACTTTGGGTTTGGGTTGCAGCCTGTTGAGTTTGATCTTTTCCAGGATGTTGCGGCATCTCCACATGGTTTTCAGGAGTGATGTTTTTTGAAGGAATGCATCAGCAACCAACTTTCGGCACTCCTCGATCGCACGGTCGACACTGCCCGCTTCGACCTCGTAGGGACGCATTTTGTAGCCGAGGATATTAATAATATCACCGATAATGACCGCTTTGATCAGTGTAATGAAAAATGTCGGTGTATATTCGATGAGCGGATCCTCCAACTCCTCACCCTGGTAGATCCCCTTGTTGTGCTCAAAGGCTGTGATACGAAAGCCTTCAAAGCCGGCATCACGCAGTGCTTTTTTATACTCGGTGATGTACATTCCAAAACGGCAGGGACCGCAGCCTCCGGCAGTAACATAGACATATTTTTTCACGATCTCCTCGGCACTGATTCCCTGTTCGTCACGCAGTTTTTTAAGGTACTTGACAAGGTTTCCGACGGTAAAGTAGGTTGGGTTGCACTGGCCTCTGTTTCCGTAGGCTTTCCCTGTCTGGAATGACGTAAAGTCAGGATTGGGCAGAGAGATGTAGCGGATACCGAGCGAGTTCAGTGCGGATTCGATCAGTTTGTCCTGAAGCAGCGTAAGCCCTCCAGAGAGAAAGATCGTCTCCTCTTTTGGAGCATATGCTATCTTCTTAGAGGGGGATTCTCTCCAATGGGAGAGATCTTTATGGAGGTATTCGAGGTTATTTCCACTCTCTTGATTTCGAATATTCTTACAAGTAGTTGTCATAGTGCATACTCCTCCTCTTGTAGTAAATTTATTTTTCTCTGTATCAGTTGTTTTTGATACTGCTCCAAAGTATAGGCAAAGGTTTTCACCCGTATCTTGATGGAACCTCCCGGTTTGTTGGCATCGATATCATGCAGCGTTAGGTGCGGTGTCTGGCTGGCACCCAGTATCTTATCGATGATGGCATAGGTCGGGGCATCATGTCCGCATTTGAAACTGCTGAGGTCAACGACAGCAACATTCGGATGGCGCGCAGCAAATTTGGCAGCCCACACTTTCTGAGATGAATTGGTGGAGTAGTTCTCCAGCCATACATCCCGGATATCATAAGGAGATTCTATGATGCCTGCATCGATGTCCGCCTGAAAATATCGTTTCAGGTACGGTTCATCCTTTGGAATGGCACGCATGGAGAGTGTCTTAATGCCTAAAGACTGGAACTCATCCAGCACTTCATGGTTGAGCCCCGGATCGGTGTGGTAGGGACGTCCCAGAAGCAGAAGCACGATCTCATCGTTAGCAACGGCATCTTCGAGGATCGCTTTCCCCTCCTGCATGATGGTTTCATCATTGGCCTGCAGTGCTTTCCATGCCTGATCCACGGCCCAGTTGCTTTCGTCCTCTGTCATCTTCAGCTTCTCTCTCCATGTCGCAAAGAGCTGCTTTTTCAGCAGTTTTTTGTTGTCAAAATCGAGTGCATCCTCAACATAGGTAATATGCTGCTCGCCAAAGAGGTCTTTCTCTTTCGTGAAGGCGGAGTAGACGACCTTTGGCGTCCCGGAGATGATAGGGCAGGCCGTCTGTCCCATGGTATGTTCAAGGAAGCCCGGCAGCTGGATTACGGCAGGGAACCAGAGGTAGTCAAATCCTTTTTTACGGTACTTCTTATCAAATAGCAGGGAGTAGACATGTGATTGGGCTACTTTGGCCGGATAACAGGAATCTACGGAACCATACTTCGCACCCTCCAGGAACATATCCTCATTGGAGAAACCTGAAAAAACAATATTGAGCGGCTTGATCTCAAGGGCTTCCAGGTAGGTGCGTATGAACGGTGCAAGCGAATAGATGTTGAGCACTTTGGGGATACAGACCTTGAGGTTCTCTCTGTAGGCTCTCTCTTCGTTGCTGCTTACCTGAAAGGTTCTGGTGACCTCTCTGCGCAGTGTCGGTCCCCATCCTCCCAGTGTCAGTTTCACTTGCTGTTCTCTTATCTTCGTATGGGTGTCAGGTTTTTGTTCCAGTTGGTAGCCGGGTGCAAAGAGTGTACGGGACTCTTTTTTGACAAGATTGGGGACGGAGTCCTGCAGTGATCTTCTCTCCTCTTTCAGAGATCTGAGCGCCTCATGCGACTCTACGGTACCCTCTTCACAGGAAAACCCCGCAATATAACGCACAGGCTCGGAGGAAGGTGT
The DNA here is from genome assembly GCA_047689535.1 of Candidatus Sulfurovum kebritense. Taxonomy (GTDB): domain Bacteria; phylum Campylobacterota; class Campylobacteria; order Campylobacterales; family Sulfurovaceae; genus Sulfurovum; species Sulfurovum kebritense. The sequence goes on from JBEWPZ010000027.1 coordinate 12,839, forward strand.
TTGCGTATCAATGAAGGTACGTGAACAGTGTATCGAGCAGAAGTGGCAGCGGGTGGACTCATCTGTACGCGAGGTGTAGGTCATCCGGAGAGCCTCACCCATCCCTACAAAGGTCGCAGAGCCCGATTCCCTGACTCTGTCTCTGGCCTCTATAGCTGCACCGTAAGCCCCCGCTTCTCCGGGATAGGGGTGCACATCGACAGTCGCATCAGGGACACGTGCCTTGATATAGTCGACCTGGGCTTTGAGCGCTGCCATGTTGTACTGGGTCCCTCCCTGAAGTACGAAATGTTTTCCGAACGCTGCAAGATTGGGGGCCTGCACCACATACTGCCAGACATTTTTTGGGAGTACTTTGGCGATCCCTGCAAAGAGCTCCTCTTTACTGTACCCCTCTTTTTGGAAGTTGACACGGTCGGTATCGAGGAATACGGCACATCCGTAGTTAAAAAGCGGTGCTTTTTTTGCAGAAAAGGCGATATCCGCATACCCCTCTACGGGAATACCAAACTGTTTGGACATGCTTTGAAGCAGGGTTCCGTTACCCGCACTGCACTGGTTGGAGAGACGGAAATTTTTCATCATCCCATTCTCCATAAAGAGCACTTTGATATCCTGCCCGCCGATATCGCAGATCACATCGACACTCTGACCAAATACCTTTTGTGCACTCTTCATATGGGCAATGGTCTCGATGATATTGGCATCGGCTTTGAGTGCCCCCTCCAGTACATCGGCAGCATATCCTGTTACCCCAAGGCCCTTTACATCATAATAGTTTTCAGGATCTTTCTGCTTGATCTGTTGTAGAAGCTCCAGTGTATCCTGTATAGGGTTTCCTTTGGAGAGCTGGTAGACCTTGCAGAGCAAATTGCCTTCTTCATCTACCAGGACCGCTTTGGAACTCGTCGAACCTCCGTCAATCCCCAGGTAACAGGGTGTCACTTTTTCTAAGAGAGGTGGATGAAAAGGCTGAATGGCGTACTGCGCTTTGAAGGCCTCCAGCTCCTCTTCAGTGCTACTTAGCGGAGAATCATCGTTTTCATTGCCCAGCGTGCTGTTGCCGTTGACAAGTGTTTGGAGTTTTGCAAGTCCCATAAAATTCTGTTCATGGTTCTCTTCACCTTCTCCGAAGATCACGGCACCCAGGGCTGCATAGTATTGTGCATTTTGCGGTACAAGGATCAGCTCTTCGATCTTCTCTCTATCATAGGCAATCCCTCTCTCCTCCCAGAGTTCACTGATACGAAGGCGCCAGCACTCCTGCAGGAACGGCAGATAGGTATTGGGCCCTCCAAGCAGCAGCACTTTTGGCATCAGGGTATTACCTCTGGTCAGTACAGTCAGGTTTTGCATCACGATGGCATCAGCCAAGGAGTTCATGATCTCATCACTGGGTACTGAGGTCTTGACAAGGTTGACAATATCGGTCTCGGCAAATACGCCGCATTTCGCTGCCACATGGTGAAGCTTTTCGGTTTGAAAGCTGAGTTTCTGGACCTCTTCACTCTCCATACCCACTTTCATGGTACACTTCTCTATCGTTGCCCCGGTCCCTGAGGCACACTTGTCATTCATGGAGGTGAGTACGGATTTTTTACCATCCTCGCTCTCTTTGAAGTGGATGATTTTGGCATCCTGTCCGCCCAGTTCGATGACTGCACGTACATCGGGATGGTGGTGTTCTACTGCAAGGACTACGGCATTGACCTCCTGAACAAAACGGGCATTGAGTGTAGGGGCGATACGGGAGGCACCGGAACCTGTGATATAGACTTTTTCTATATGTTTGTAGATCTCAGGTTGCGTATGTGAGAGCTCCTCCAACAGGTTTAAGAGGGTAGGGGCCTGTTTGGTCTCATGGGGAGTATAGGCTTTCGCAAGGATAGTGAAATTTTGGTCACATACGACATACTTGACGGTTGTGGAACCGATATCGATTCCAAGGGCATAGTTTCTTTTTTTCATAGGTTCTGTCATAATGTATTATAATATTAAATTATTTATTTTTTACTTTGTTCGCTTGGATTGCCCACAGAATCCAACCAAAACCGATAATGATAAAAGGGAGGCTGAGCATCTGCCCGGTACTTAAAGGGATATCCCAACTGTAAGCAGCCTGTCTGGTTTTGGTATACTCAAGCAGAAATCTCACGGTGAACATAGCTGAGAGGAAAAGTCCGGGAAAGAGTCTGGTGACAAACTCCGGACGGAGTTTTCTGTAGAGGATGAAAAAAATTCCAAGGATAGCAAGGTAGGAGAAGGCTTCATAGAGCTGAACAGGGTGGCGGGGAAGCATATCGACCCGTTCAAAGATGATCGCCCAGGGCAGATCCGTCTCTTTTCCCAGTATCTCCGAGTTGAAGAGATTGCCGAACCTTACTGCAGCGGCAACTATCAGTCCCGGGATCGTAATGCGCGAGAGGAGCCAAAAGAAGGACTCTTTGTAGCGTCTGGAGAAAAGCCAGAGCGCGGTGATCACCCCCAGCATCCCGCCATGGCTTGCAAGACCGCCTTTCCATACCATCAGGATCTCAAGAGGCTGGGAGAGGTAGTAGTGCGGTTCATAGGCCAGACAGTGCATCAGTCTTGCACCGATCACGGTACCTACCAATGCATAGATGAGAAGCGTATCGAGCAGTTCAGGGTCGCGCCCTTCACGCTTGAATATCCATTTGGTGATGGCCAATCCTACAAAAAACGATCCTACGAAAAGTATACCGTACCAACGAAGCTGGAGGGGACCAAGTTCCAAGAGTATCGGGTTGACATTCCAACTGAAATATTCCATGCTAAAGACCTTCATATGTAGTTGCGGCTATTATACTTTAAGTTTTTTAGTTATCGATATCTTTTGAGATGATTTTATAGCAGATTTTATGGGATTTTTAGAGTATAACTTAATAAATCCCGGAAAATCAACCCAAAGGGAGAGAGATACTATGCGTTGATCTTCTCTTTGATCTCTTTGGCGATAGCGGCGATCTTCGTGAGTTTTTGTGTGTCGTTCAGTGTCTCATCGAGCAGTACTTTGACAAATGCAGAGCCGACGATCACCCCATCAACGCCTTTTACTTTCTCTTTGGCCGTATTTTGGTCTACACCGAAACCGACATAGACAGGGGTATCAGTATATGCTTTGATATCCGTGACGATCTGCTGCAGGTCCTCACTTTTACCAGCACCGGTAATCCCCGCATAGGCCACAAGATAGATGAACTTTTTGGCCTCGCTTACGATCTGCTCGATACGCGCTTTACTGTCTGTAGGAGCGATAAAGTCGATAAGGCTAAGATCGGCTTCTTCTATCAGCGGCTTGTAGGATTTTGCCTCCTCGAACGGCAGGTCAGGGATGATAAAGCCGTTGACACCGGTCTCTCTGGCTTTCTCGATAAAATATTCGATACCTCTATGGTAGAAAGGGTTGAAGTAACCCATCCATAATGTATCGATATGCGGTGCGATCTTTGCAGAGGCAGCAAAGAGGTGGTCCAGTTTGAAGCCTGCCTGGAGTGCTAGAAGATTGGCCTTTTCGATGACCGGGCCATCAGCAACAGGGTCTGAAAAAGGCATGCCAAGTTCCAAGGTATCGACTCCGGCCTCTTTGAGTGCCAGCGCAGCATCGACTGTAAAGTCTAGTGATGGGTATCCTGTAGTGAGATATGCAACTAATTTTTTCAATATAAACTCTTTTTTTATTACGATCAATAAATTATTTTGGATATTATATGCTAAAATCAGTAAAAAATAGCGTTAGGCGAGCAAAAAGTTCTATAAAGTACTGAGTTACGCGGGCTTTCTGCTGAAAAAATATAGACGTAGTAGGAAAATAATGAGTATTCACACTCCCAAAATAGATAAAAAAATCACTTTAAGTGCACTCCAACGGATGAAGGGTAAAGAGCCTATCGTCATGGTTACGGCGTATGATGCACTCTTCGCAAAGCTTTTTGACGGGGAAGTAGAGATGATATTGGTAGGGGACAGTCTCAATATGAGCTTTTTAGGAAAGCCCGATACCCTCTCTGCCACACTGGATCAGATGATCTATCACACCCAGGCCGTGTGCAATGGTGCCGAGAAGTCAATGGTGGTTTTAGATATGCCCTATGGTACATATACCACTCCTGAAATGGCAGTAGCAAATGCTACAAAAGTCTACCAACAGACAGATGCACAGGCGATAAAGATCGAGGGTGGCAAAGAGAGAGCACCTATCATTAAAGCACTGGTAGATAACGGTATAGCCGTGGTGGCCCATGTAGGGTTGATGCCTCAATTTGTACGAAGTGAAGGCGGTTATAAGGTACGCGGGAAAGATGCTGAAGATATCCAGAGCATGGTCGAAGATGCAAAAGCACTGGAAGAGGCAGGCGCCTTTATGATCCTGGTTGAAGGCGTTAAGTCAGAGGCTGCCAAAGCGATCACAGAGGCGGTAAGTGTCCCTACGATCGGTATCGGCGCAGGCAATACGACGGACGGACAGGTACTTGTATGGAGCGATATGTTCGACTTCTTTGAAGCCTTTACCCCGAAATTTGTCAAAAAGTACGGCAAGGGTGCCGCGATGATCAAAGAGGGACTGCAGCAGTACCGTGACGAGGTGAAAGGCAGGGAGTTCCCGAGTGAGGAATACAGTTATTGAAAGTGAGGAGTGCAAGTCGCTTCGCTCCAGTGAGGAGTGAGGAGTGAGGAGTGAGGAGTTGAGGCATGCTTTTTTTCAAAAAGCTTCTGTTGAAAGAATGAAAGGTTTGAAGTGGTAGTAGATAATAGAAGAAGCATTGCAGGGCAATGCAAACCGACACTCTTAATTCCTAATTCCTCATTCCTCACTTTCATCAAAAAGGAGTTTTGATGGAGAGAATGGTAGAGATCGAACGCTTTGAGGGTGAAGGAAGCTATGAAGTCACCCTGCGTCCAAGCTCATGGGATGAGTACATCGGTCAGGAGAAGATCAAGAAAAACCTCAAAGTGTTTATCGAAGCAAGTAAAAAAAGAGGTGAAGCGCTGGACCATATCCTCTTTTTCGGACCTCCGGGGCTGGGTAAAACGACACTGGCAAATATCATCTCTACACAGATGGGAGCCAATATCAAAACCACGGCAGCACCCATGATAGAAAAAGCCGGGGACCTTGCAGCATTGCTGACCAATATCGAAGAGGGGGATATCCTTTTTATCGATGAGATACACCGTATGAGCCCGGCGATTGAAGAGATACTCTACCCGGCGATGGAGGATTTCAGACTGGATATCATTATCGGTTCGGGACCTGCGGCACAAACCGTGAAGATCGATCTGCCGCGATTTACACTGATAGGTGCTACGACAAGAGCAGGGATGCTCTCCAATCCGCTTCGTGAACGTTTCGGTATGCATTTCAGGATGCAGTTCTATACGCCCGAAGAGTTGGGAAGTATCGTGACACAGGCTTCGCACAAGCTCGAAAAACGTTCACAAAAAGATGCGGCAACCGAGATCGCAAGACGGAGCAGGGGAACACCGCGTATCGCTCTTCGGCTGCTCAGACGGGTACGTGACTTTGCGGAAGTAGAGGATGAAGCAGAGATCACACTGGATAGAGCCAGATATGCACTTGATGAGCTCGGAGTAAACAACCTCGGATTTGATGAACAGGATATCCGCCTGTTGGAGCTGCTTGTCTCAGCGAAGAACAAACCGATGGGTCTCAGTACGATATCGGCTGCACTGAGCGAGGATGAGGGGACGATCGAGGATGTACTTGAGCCCTATCTGATCGCAAACGGTTACATCGAACGTACAGCCAGAGGACGTATCGCAACGCAGAAAAGTTATGAACACTTCAAACTTGGCGGGATGAAGGAGGGTCTTTTTGAATAAAAAGATCATCCCTGAGTTGAAAGAGGAAGCTTCAGTGAGAGGAGTTTTAGCTGGACTTTGTTCAGATAAAAGAAGAAAAATAAATAAAGGTCTGCTTGAATGATCACAAATAAAAGTTTGACCATTACGGTACTTTTTATTCTCTCATTGATCGGTGCCTACAGCATCTATCAGCCGTTTTTGCTCTCTTTGGTGGTCGCTATGCTTCTCACGATGGCAACCTATAACTTCACTAAAAAACTGATCCGTCAAACCCAGTCAAGAAAGCTGAGTGCAGCAATCGCTACACTGCTCCTGGTATTGATCATCTTTGCTCCGATCATCTATCTTGCAACCACGGGTGTGGGGTATCTCTCACAGCTGGATATCTCCGTGATCAACGACATCACCTCTACATTGAGAAAATATGAGGTGCCCTATTTTAAAGACTGGATGAGTGATGAGAAGATCGCAGGGTATCTGAAAACCGCTACCTCCTATGTGACCACTGCGGGGAGTGTGGGGATAGGATTTGTCAAAAACATGCTGTTGGTACTGGTCTTTTATTTCATTATCAACTTCTACGGAGAGCGTTTTTTTGAACTGATACGGGCATTGATGCCCGTAAGCCGTATGAAAAGTGCTAAAATGATCCATGAGGTCTCCTCTACAATGGAGGTTGTCTTCTATTCGATCATTGTCACTGCCATCTTTGAAGGGGTACTCTTCGGTGTCATGGCAAGTTACTATGAGTTTAATGGACTGCTCTTTGGTGTGATCTATGGATTTGCCTCGCTTGTTCCTGTCATCGGAGGGGCGATCGTATGGGTACCGGTATCGCTCTATGCCTGGACAAATATCGATGGTCAGACAGCACTGATACTTGCGATCTATTCGATCGTTGTGATATCGATCATTGCAGATACGTTTGTAAAACCGGTTATTATCAAAGTGATCAAAGAGGACCTTCTGAAAAGCACGATAGAGATCAACGAGATCGTGATCTTCTTTTCGATCCTTGCGGGTATCACCACCTACGGTTTCTGGGGGATGATCCTCGGACCGGCAATTACTTCGTTTTTAATTGCGATTACGAAAGTATATATAGACTACAATAGAGCTGAAAATATCAAAGAGATACCAATAAGTAAAATAAGGGAGAGAGATGATTAAGATACTTATCATTGAAGATGATCCGGAACTCGCACTGATACTGACGAATTATTTGACGAAGTACGATATGGAAGTGATCGGCGCGGAAGATCCGTTTTTGGGGCTATCGTTGTTGACGCAGCATGATTTTGATCTGATCATCCTTGATCTGACGCTTCCGGGCATGGATGGACTGGAGGTGATCCAGAAGATCAGGGAGATCACGAATATTCCTATCATTATCTCCTCGGCACGTGATGATATTACCGATAAAGTGATCGGTATGGAGCGTGGAGCAGATGACTATATGCCGAAACCGTATGATCCCAGAGAACTGGTCACACGTATCAAGACGATACTGCGCCGTACACACAGTGTAGAAGCGCCCCAAAAAGAGAGTGAACTCTTTGAAGCGGACAGCAAAGCCCATACGATCACCTTCAAAGGGGAGTTACTGGAACTGACTGCAGCAGAGTATGATATCCTCCATATGCTGATCCAGCATAAAAACGGTTCTGTATCGAGGGAGCAGCTGCTCTATGAGAGTGAACATATTGATGATGACAGCTCGATCAAGAATATCGACGTGATTATCTCCCGTATCCGTCAGAAGATTGGAAAGATCGACCCTGAACATGTCTATATCAAGCCGATCCGGGGTGTCGGATATCTCTTGACAGACCGTCCTGCTGCTACAAAGTAAGTACCAACACAAGAAAGAGAACGATGAGAAACTTATCGGTTACGACCTTTATCCACATTCTGTTTTCCATAGCGATCATCATTCTGGTCACTACCTTTATGCTCTTTCTCTCCTGGGATAAAGACCGGCAGAAGATCGAAGAGTTCAAACATTACCAACTGATCTCGGTGACCTTCCTTTCCAATCTACAAAAGCATCCTGATGAAGAGAAACTGCAGGAACTGTACCGAGAGCTCAAGCTTAAACCTCTTTCTGATGAGGGGGCTGCTATCCTGAAAAAACGTATAGAGAACAGTGGCGAGACGATCTTTACCGGTGGTTCTGCATTAGGGAAGGTCAGGGTGTTTAATATGGAAGGCAAAAGATATATCTATATCCAGCGTATGGAGTATAATCTGATGCTTGAGGATAACAGGGAAGAGAAGTATTATTTTGAGATCGCCGTGGCACTGGGCGTTTTCCTGACGATACTCCTGCTTCTTCTTTATGTGGCGGTCCTGCGTAAGCTCTATCCGCTCCGGACACTGCATAAAGAGATACAGCGTTTTGCAAAAGGGGATCTCAATACCAAGGTAACCTATCAGTATGATGATGAGATCGGGAAAATAGCACAGAGTTTCGACAATGCCATCCGGCATATCAATCAGCTCTCTGCATCCAAAAATCTCTTTATGCGTAATATTATGCATGAGCTTAAAACACCGATCACCAAAGGGCGTATCGTTGTCGAGATGCTGGAAGATGTACAGAGCAAAAAGATATTGGTACGTGCCTTTGAACGTATGAATGAACTGATCAGTGAACTTGCCCAGATAGAGCGTGTGACGACGCAGAGTTTTGAGCCGAACCTGGAGTATACATCACTCGATGAGGTGGTTCACAGAATGCGTGAACTTCTGATCAATGAGAGTGACCATATGTCTGTCGAGGTGGAAGATGGCGCACTGGTGACGGATGTGAACCTTTTGGCTCTTGCGCTTAAAAACCTGATGGATAACGGCATTAAGTACAGTACCGACAAACAGGTATCTCTCAGGTCTGTAGAGAATGGTATGGAGGTGGTCTCCAGGGGAGATGCCCTGCAGCATCCGCTCTCCTATTACCTGGAACCTTTTTCCCAGGAAGAGAAGCGCAGTTCCGGCTTTGGACTGGGACTCTATATCGTCAATGCGATCTTGCAGAAGTTGGGATACATGTTGGATTACCGTTATGAAGAGGGGAACAATATCTTCTCTATTATTACGGAGAAACACTGCTCCCTCCCGTAGGGTATTGAGGGAGTATCTTTCTATTTTAACGCTTCAGCGATCAGTTCAAGAGGATTTTTAAAGATCGTCTCGACATCGGCATTGTTCATTGCTTCGCTGAGTTGTACACGGCAGGCACTACACTCGGCACTCACGTACTTGGCTTTTGTATCCTTGATCATTGCTGCTTTTGGTTTACCCGCCGCTTCTGCGAGGTGGAATTTCTCTGTCTGCATCGTTACGCCTCCAAATCCACAGCAGCGGTTCGGATCACTCATCTCCTGCATCGGATAGTTAGGTGCGAGAAGGTTACGTGGTTCTTGCCAGATACCCTGTACTTTCCTTGCATGGCAGGGATCATGGTAGGTGACGACATCATCAAACTTCTTCCCTTTCTCTTCAAGCAGTTTGACCAGATCGGTATTGTTGTAGAGCCAAGCGGTTGCCATATGGATCTTTTCAGCGACTTTTTTGGCACGTGCTTCCCACTCCGGCATATCATGATTTGCAAAGAAGACCTGCCAGTCATGTTTGACCATCGCTGAACAGGTCGCTTCAGGGATCAACATCGCATCACACTCATCCATAAAGCTCTCAAAGTATTCGATATTCTTTTTGGTCATATACTCTACCGAGTCACTATCTCCCGTAAAGTAGGCAGGAGCACCACAACAGAGCTGTTTTTTAGGGATAAAGACATCGATATTCAGCTGCTTGAGTATCTCTACCAGACTATCACCGATATCGGTATAGTTATAGTTGGCAAGACACCCGATGAAAATGGCCACGCGTTGGTGTTTCTTCTCTTGATCCGGTGCAGGGATCTCTTGCGGATGGCTGTTGAGAAAGCTTGTTTTTGCGAGTGATGGCAGAAGTCTTCCTTTTTTCACCATCGGAAGGGCGAACCTTGCCTTGAGGCCCCTGCCCTTCTCATCGACAGAGAGTGCACAGGTTTTGAACATAAAGCCGAGTTTCATGACCAGGTCCATGACCCATCGGTGTCTCAGGAGATAGAAAAAAGCTTTTTTAAACCAGGCGATACCGTACTTGTCGGCAATATCTGCACGTACCTCTTCGATCACCATATCGGTTGCCAGTGAGTTCGGACAGACATCGACACAGTTGGTACAGAGAAAGCAGCTCTCAAAGATATCTTTTGCATTTTTATCCAGCTCCAGGTCTCCGCGTTTATAGGCTCCGAGCAGATCGATAAATCCGCGCGGTGAAGTGGTCTCATCCGGATTGACCTGGTGGATGGTACATACCGGGATACATTTACCGCATTTGATACAGGCTTCACTGGTATCGGTAAAATTGAAGATTTCGTCTAGTTGTTTACTCATATTTCCTCTTAAAGCTTTGTTCCCATGTTCTGTGTGGGGATATATAGTACTTTTTACTGTTATAGCTAACTTTTTTCTTTTTTTCAAGTGTTGGGATTTACTTTTGTAGAAATAAAGTAAGCTAAAAAGGGTCAGTCCTCCCTTTTTTTCTCGAAACGCATGATGACTTTGTCACCGCTATATTTTAACTATTCACTTAGTCATCGTTACGATGGCTATCGAGCCAGACCATGATACCTTTTTGTGCGTGGAGTCTGTTCTCTGCTTCTGTAAAGATCACTTCAGAGTGTTTTTCGAAGATCTCTTCACTTACTTCATATCCTCTGTAAGCAGGGAGGCAGTGGAGGAAGATCGCATCCTCTTTTGCCAGAGACATCATATCTTCATCGACGATATATCCGTCAAAGGCTTTGAGCTTGGTCTCTTTTTCCTCTTCTTGTCCCATGGATATCCATGTATCTGTCGTGACCACATCTACACCTTTGACCGCCTCTTTGGGGTCGTTGCCAAAGATCAACGTGCCACCGTTCTCTGCAGCAAGGGTCTGCGCACGAGCTACGATAGCAGGGTCACACTCATATCCTTTTGGTGTAGCAACACGCAGTTCAAAGCCCATGATCGCTGCAAGCATCAGCCATGAGTGGGTCATGTTGTTTCCGTCGCCTACATAGGCAACCACCGGATTCTCTTTGCCAAACTCAAGCATCGTCAGGTAATCTGTCATAAGCTGTACGGGGTGGTAGTCATCTGTAAGTCCATTGATCACCGGTACTTTAGAGTATTTGGCAAACTCTTCAAGTTTAGTGTGTTCAAAGGTACGGATCATCACCATATCGACCATACGAGAGATGACACGTGCCGTATCCTTCATCGGTTCTCCGCGACCCAGCTGGATATCGTTGGAGGAGAGGAAAAGCCCTATGCCGCCAAGCTGGTAGATCCCTGTCTCAAAACTTACCCTGGTACGTGTGGAGCTCTTCTCAAAGATCATCCCCAGTGTCTGGTGTTCCATATACGGTACGAATTTGCGTTGTTTCGTTTGTGCTTTGATCTTTTGTGCCAGTGCGATCATCTCCAGCAGTTCTTCTTTGCTAAAGTCTGCCAGTGTCAAAAAGTGTCTCATAGGACTTCCTTCATTAGGTACATTCTAAGGACACCTGAGATGATTATAGGTGTCCTAAAATAGCTAAAATTTTAAAAGGGAATATTTTACCATAAATGGGTTGAAAGTAGAAGAAGCGTACACCCTTCGGGGCATAGCCCAAAGAAGTTACTGTTTTTGAAGCAGTTGTGCCGCCTCTTTGGCATGGTAGGTGATGATGATATCCGCACCGGCACGTTTAAAACCAAGCAGTGTTTCCATCATTACCTTTTCATAGTCGATCACGCCTGCTTTTGCCGCCATCTTGAGCATGGAGTATTCACCGCTTACATTGTAAACAGCAAGTGGCAAGGAGGTGCTGTTCTTGATATCTCTCACTACATCAAGATAGGAGAGGACCGGTTTTACCATAAGGATATCTGCACCCTCTTTTTCATCCTCTATGCTCTCCAGGATCGCTTCGTTACGGTTGGCAGGGTTCATCTGATAGCTTCTTCTGTCTCCAAAGCTCGGGCTGCTCTCTGCCACATCTCTAAACGGCCCGTAGTAGGCTGATGCAAATTTCGTGGAGTAGCTCATCACAGGAAGGTTCTCAAACCCTGCACCATCCAGTCCTTCCCGGATGGCAGTGATCATTCCATCCATCATCCCGCTTGGTGCGATCATGTCCACACCGGCTTTTGCATGGATCACTGCCTGTTTTGCCAGGTTTCCAAGTGTGACATCGTTGTCTACGGTTTCAAGTACCGGGTCCAGTACGCCACAGTGTCCGTGATCGGTGTATTCGCAGAAACAGAGGTCAGTGACGACAAACATATCCGGATGTGCGGCTTTGACTGCTCGGACGGTTTCAGCGATGATCCCGTGTTCGCAGAGCGCATCGCTCCCTACAGAGTCTTTTACTTTCGGGATACCGAAGAGGATAATGGCGTAGATTCCGAGTTTTTTAAGCTCGTCACACTCTTTGATGATCTCATCGATACTCATCTGGAAGACCCCAGGCATAGAGTCTACTTCTTCTTTGAGTCCTTCACCACTTTTTGTAAAAAGCGGATAGATGAAGTCGTTGACAGTGAGATGTGTCTCCTGAAGGAGGTCTCTCAGGACGGGGTTGATTCTTTTTCTACGAAAACGTGCAAACATAGTCATTTTACCTTTTGGGTGAAATTTATAAGTGGCTGCTATTTTACAACAATTATCGGCTGTTAATGATTAATTATTTATTATTGGTGTATAATCTCCGCCATGAAAGCAGTAGAACAATCTCAAACGGCCAAATTACCAACGAAGTACGGGACATTTAACATTCAAGCCTTCAAAGATGACCTGGGGAAAGAGCATCTGGCGATCTATACTGAGAATCTTCCGGAGGCTCCTATCGTACGGGTACATTCGGAGTGTCTGACCGGGGATGCATTGGGTTCGTTGAAATGTGACTGCGGAGAACAACTTCATGCAGCGATGGAGTTGATCGCAAAAGAGGGGGGTATGATCATCTATCACCGTCAGGAGGGGCGTAATATCGGACTTCTGAACAAGGTCAATGCCTATGCGCTGCAGGATCAGGGATTTGATACTGTTGCAGCAAACCATCAGCTAGGGTTTCAGGCGGATGAGAGAACCTATGATATCGTCGAGTTTATACTGAACCATTTCGGGATCAAAAAACTTAGGCTGCTTACCAACAACCCAAAGAAGATCGAGAGCCTTGAAAATATAGAGATCATTGAGCGTATCCCGATCCAGATCGCTTCAAATCCTTACAATGAAGGGTATTTAAAGACGAAAAAAGAGCAGATGGGACACCTGCTCTAAATCGTTTGTAGTGCTTCTTTTCGTCTCTATCCCCTTTAGAAATTTGCTATAATCTAATTATTGAAATATGATATTTTATACTTATTTTAATCTCGTAATAGATAAAATAACTTAATTTTTTACAAGAGAAAAAGCCAAATCTATCGTGAGGTAGAGACGGAAAGCCGCGGGTCTTGACTAAGGAGGGGGGGGAAAGATAGCCGGGTTGCCAGAGATATTCTGGAGCAGTACAATGAAAAAACGGCAATCTGTGTCATGCAAAAAATTTCATATATGTGATTTGAAATATATTCTTCTCTCTTTTACTTTTTTCCTATTCGTATGTACTGCTACATTTATGATATATACTGAAGGTGCACGTGATGATACAGGTGAAAACCTATATAGAGAAGTATCATCAGATGCTAAGTATCTTTACACTTATGAAAAACATATCGAGTTGGTAACAGACCTATATTTACAAAATATAATGATGATTTTCCCTGGGTTTACTATAGACAACAGGCGTGTTGAACCGTTAAGAAACCACAAGGATCATAGGCCTGTAGCTATGGCAAGTCTAGAAATCTCAAACTTTAACCCGTATCGTTATATGCATATCGATTTCAATGGATTAGGTCAAAAATGACAAGACTCTATTCATTGAAACGATTACGACAGCAGATTTTTGCACAAAAAAAAGAGTTTTGGGCTACAACACTTTACGGTATGGTCTCGACATTGCTACTCTTGCCTATTCCTATGCTCATCCCGCTCTTGATTGATGAAGTATTGCTTGGACATCCGGGAAATATGACAGCTTTTCTCTCCACCGCTTTTGGGAACAGTGAAGCTTGGTTTTTGGTTTTAGTCACAGTTATATGTGTATTGATACTACGAATGGGGGCATTTGTTTTCAGCAATAAACAAAGTTTTTATGCCATTAAAATCACCCAAAAGATCAGTTATCTGCTTAGGCATCGTATCTTACACCACCTTGAGCGTGTCTGTCTGTACGAATATGAGACACTGAAGTCCGGAGGGGTTGCTTCCAAGACGATACAGGATGTCGAGGGTGTCAGCAGTTTTTCCGGAGGATTTGTCAGTACCTTTTTCAGTGCGGTACTGATGCTTATCGGAATTGCAGCAGTGATGTTCTGGATGAACTGGGTATTGGCTGTACTCATCTTTGTCCTCAATCCCTTTTTCCTGGCTTTTTCCAAACTTCTTGGAAAAAAGACCGGGGAACTGCTCCGACGGCAATATAAAGCCTATGAGGTTTACAATGAACTGCTCAATGAAACACTTGAGCTTTTTATTCAAGTGCGTGCGAGCAATCAGGAGAAAAACTTTTTCGGCCTGATCCTCGGCCAGGCCAAAGAGATAGAAGATGCATCGATCGAGTATGGGCAGAAGGCTATGGTGGCACAAAGGTCATCGGGGCTTTTGACCAATACGGTGATCGATCTGTTTCGTGCGTTAGGGGTGATCGTGGTTGCCTACTCTGATTTGAGTGTCGGGATGATGATCGCCTTTTTGTTCTATCTCTCCACGCTGAACACTCCGGTACAGCAGTTGATGGGACTGGTGATCAGTTACCAAAATACCAAACCGGCACTGGAGCGTATCAATGCACTTCTGGACCTCCAACAGGAGCCGCACTACCCTCATGAGCAGAACCCTTTTGAGGGGGTCAAAAGTACCTCAGTCACACTCAAAGATCTCTCTTTTTCTTATCCCGGCGGGAAGGAACTCCTTGCGCATATCAACATCGAAGCCAGGAGGGGAGAGAAGATCGCACTGATCGGACCTAGCGGCAGCGGGAAAAGCACGATCGCTCAGATCCTGGTGGGGCTTTATCGGCATCAAAGCGGAGAAGTATCTTATGGCGGTGTACCTATCGAGCAGATCGGATTGCCTGTTGTACGTGAGAATGTCGCACTGATGCTTCAGGAGTCGCTCTTTTTCAATGATACGATCCGTATGAACCTTACACTTGCCAAAGAGATCAGCGACGAGAGGATCTAT
>JBEWPZ010000065.1:0-3662 GCA_047689535.1 Candidatus Sulfurovum kebritense
TCTTCAATTTCAAATTTCATAGTATTCCTCAATTTCTGAACCCATCCTATCAGACAGCGTCGATGAAGTCAACCAGAAAAAAATTTCGTCGGACGGTATCCTTGAGTGTTGGATTTTTCCACAGTTTTCCGGTACCTCCAAATCTCCACTACCATTGAACTTTCAACATTCGATTATCCTCCAGAACCCACCAGATGGACAGAGAGAGGCGCGGTGGACGAAGTCCATAGTCAGGATAGGGTCCAAAAAACTACGGCCCTCAGAATTGATCTGGTGCTTTTCTTCAATGTTTCCTAGGACTTCGAAAAATTTATGGCACACCTGGTAGGTACTGCCCCCACTCGTAAAGGTTTTGGAGACCTTCAGGCCACTTTGACTCAGGTGCATGCAAATAAAAAGGGCTTCTAGTCTCTTTTTAGTCAGAGTAGAAGCCCTTTCAGTGTTACCTTTATGTCTCTTCTGCTCCGTTACATATCCGCGCCTCTAATACTGACTGAGGGTAACCACAGATAGGCATGCTCAGATGTATTCCTATGTTCGTTATTCGGTTTTAAGTTTTGTCGTCCTTTCATTTTTCTCTCCTTAACACCTATTTATATTTTATGGTATCGTATTTCAGGAAAAATGTCAACTTTTTTTATTATCCTTTCCACCTGCTATCTGCCACTCACCACACTCCGAGCAATGAGCGTCACCAATGTATTGATGGTATTCGACTTCCTCACTTCCACAATAGAGGCAGACGATAGGTTCGAGGTTGTGTTCCATTGCTATCACATCATATACGGTGTTCATTTAGCTTTCTCCTCCCTTGTTATTATCTTTCGAAAACATGTCCTCTATAATTGTCTTTTTGGCCTCTCCTGGTCTTGTCGCAACGTCTGATATATCACCAGAAAAAGCCTTGACAAAGTATGCATCACCCTGGTTGAACCTCAAAGCATTGTCAAAGGAAGGCACCTCCTCTGAACCAAAATCCGTCTCGTTTCTTATCCATTTCTTGAATTCATCTATATGTTTCTCTGTTATACCAACACACCGGCTCCCTTCAAAAGCATATGCACCTATACCATACATAGCCTCAAAGGTATTGTCATGTTTGTATCCACTCCATACCACAATAAAACAACTGTCTTCTGATTCTTTTGCAGCAAGGATATTAACATCCTTATATCTCAAGTCGCCTTCGTGAATACTGAATGTAGTATCATCTGAGTCCTCTTCATGAATATTTAACCAGTTCTTATAAATCTCCACTATGACACCAGAGGGTGATCTAAACACACCATTTGTCGGATATCCCTCTTCATCTATAGCCATCACATCCCAGTTTGATAATGCCATTCTATTTCATCTCCTTTGCTATTTCTTCAATACCGGTTCGTGTGATCCACTCACCGTCTCCATACTTCTTGAACAGTGCCTTCAGTTTCTTCACTCTGGCAGGACTCAGTGGCTTACCCTTACCCCTGACCGTCTTGTCCAGCCCAGTGAGTTTCAAGTCGGTGGAGAACGAAACATGGTCAGATATTTCCATAGACTTCTTTCGCTTCTTCCCATTACCATTGACCTTATACTTCGATACAGCCTTACCACTGAAGGTCAGATATTTGAATCCTTTCTCCTTGTCCTCAAGAATGGTAGCAAATATCAGGCGGCTACCATCACCAAACTCAATGTAGGGAACCCTTTTAGGTTCTGAATAATACAGTTTCATCATTCTCCTTTCTCATACCTCTTTAATTGCCCTCATTATAACATCCTTCAGTTCCCTTGTAAACATTACTTTTCCGCCTGCTTGTCCGTTAGGCCCGAACGATTGAATTTCTATACTATTGCTATCTTCCATGCTCGGTCCTATCTCAAGTCTGTTCCCATTACTGGTATTCCATATAATCCGCCTGGTCTCTATAAGGTATTCGCTGTCTCTGTCCTCTAGTGTATGCTCAGATGTTCCATCAGGCATTCTCACCACTTCCTCTTGTGTGACTCTCTTACCGTCCAACCACCACTCTCTAGTACCATCAGACCATTCGATTGCTGGCCCATCCTCTCGATGTAGTCTACCGTTCAACCACCACATTCTATCGCCTTGCGGTGTTTCTATCGCTGGTCCATCCTCTCGATGTAGCTTGTCGTTTAGGTACCACGCTCCGTGATCATCAGAATACTCTACTGCTGGCCCATCCTTCCTATGCCTCCTACCGTCCAGCCACCACTCTCTAGTACCATCTGGACGTATTACAGCAGGTCCATCCTCTCGATGCAGCCTGCCGTTCAACCGCCACCTCCTGGTACCATTAGCGTACTCTATACACTCTGGTTCATCGTTCTTGGCTTTCTTAATATCCGGTAGAACCCACGCTGTATCACCATCATCCCAATCCACTCCCACACGTTTTTCATATCCCGGCTCAAAGGCTTGTGGTGTCTTATATGGTTTCCACACAGTATGTCCTGTCTTATATAGATCAATATCATCATGCTCTGCTATAGGCTTATGTGCCATAGTATTTCTCCATGTTAGGAGCGCCAAGGCACCCCCATTGTTTTTTATCCATTCACTGTCTCTTCATCATCATAGTAATAAAAATCTGATGCCGCCCGGTTGATTGCCTTATATCTATTAGAAAAGATGTTAGAACCTTTGCGGGCCTTGGTTTCGTGAGAGGAAAGGTAGGTCAGCACATTGAACGCACCATACTTGTTCTCTTCAAGCTCCTCACGGTTCATCACAGGCTCGTACTGCTCCTTGATACTTTCCTTTACCTTGTTTCCCAGATAAGACCTACCGTCAATGAAGCTCTCGAACTTAGACCGGCCAAAAGGAATCTTAGTCCATTCCCTCCAGGTGAGGACCTTCTCGTTGAAGCTCTCCACCTTAGACTCAACAGACAGCCTTAGCCTGTCAGGGTTGTCTACATAGTGAGCATAGGAATCACGAAGCATCGACTTCTTACCAGTGATAAGCCCATTCTCACAAGCGTAACGGTAGCCCATAATCTCATAACCAAAGGCAGTACGAGCGTTATAGCCATTGAAAATCTCAAGCAGTAGCCCCACCGTATCACCTGGTAGAACCTCTGAGTTGAACATATCGTCGTCGAAAATCACCCGCCTACGCCACCTTTGAGTCGTTGCATCAAGGTGGTCTTGAACCTCCTTCACCTTCAGATCAGACAGAGCCTCACCAAAGATATTATTGACCTCTTGATTGGTTACCAGTTCATAGTTCTCAGAAACGATACCAACGAGTTGGTCAGTTTCATCGTTAATAAGTGCTTTCTTCGGAATCGTAATACCAGAATCGGTGTATACTGACTCCTCTCTCACATTGAAAAACGGGTTACGCTCTTCATTATACATATTGTGTTTCCCCCTTCACTTTGCTACGATGCTTATATGCTGTGCCCTTCTTATTACGAAACTTCGAAGCTTGCCGGATAGTAGGACTTACCCCGCCTGCCTCACAGCACTTCTTAAAATACTCGTCCTTCTCTGAAAACTCTTTATTAGTCACTCTTTTCACCATCAGTTTTCCTTCCCCCGTTCAATTTTTCCTTCAGTGTAACTCAAAGTGGATTCGATGTCAGTCAAAAAATTTCTCAATACACCTCTTCCAGTTCCAGACCGTCCTCTTCCTCAAGCATAGCAAGAACATA
>JBEWPZ010000065.1:3762-5526 GCA_047689535.1 Candidatus Sulfurovum kebritense
AATACACCTCTTCCAGTTCCAGACCGTCCTCTTCCTCAAGCATAGCAAGAACATACAGGCGCCCAAGCTCAGTGATCTGACCCATCAGGTCCTCAATATCATCACTGAGAGCATTGATTGTAACATTAGCATCCTCATACTCTGTATTGTCCAACTTCTTGATGAGTAGAAGACCCATAAAGGTCTTCATTAAGTCCTCTTTCAGGTCCATGAATTTCAGGTCCAACACCTCATCAGAAACCCCCTTATAGGCCGTACCGTCGAAGTTTCCAAGGTTCGCAACTCTCTTACCGTCTTTCTTAAGTACTATCTCCATAACTACCTCCTCTTCCGCTTAGAAGCCTTAATAGGATTAACTTTCTTGTCCTTCATAACTTCCAGTTTCTTGTCGGTCCTGAGCGGACATTCACACACCCTATGCCTTGACCCAGGATTAACATAGGCAACACATTTACCGTTCTCAATTTTCAGACAGTCCCCACACTCAGACGCTACTGGTTTGTGCTCTGATATTCCTTTATACCTCATCCTTGTTACCTCCGTTCTCTAAGACTGTCAATACATTTCCCATAAGCGCTCTCCATCCCGCCTCACGAACATGCGCGATTTTCTCATCTTCATATCCTTCTGGCTTACGAATGGTGTACTCACAGAGGGTGTAGTTCTCATCAACCCATACAGTATTAGTGTTCTGGACATGAATCTCGTCAATCTCTCGTATTCCACTGTCTCCACCTACATATGCTTTGACTACTAGCATTATTCTGTCTCTCTTAACCAGTCCCAGATATTGGGGCCGTATACCAATTCTAAAATACTTCCGAGAAAGCAGCGATCCGAATCTTCATCAATCATACCGTTCGCGTGGGCCTCCAAATAATCTTCACACCCCATCACAATATCCTCTATGCTAATGTTTTCAAGAGGCTCAGGAATCAAATTTCTCAGTTCTTCCCTTCTTCCTAGTTCTTCCCTCAGTTCCCTAACCGTGTATTCCGATAAACTCATCTTACCCTCCTTAATGATTTTTCTCTTGAACCGCAGTACGGGCAGTAGAAAGTCAGTCTATCTCTGCCATACCGGTTCTCTTCAATGTTTACGAACTCAACCCTTCGCTCGTCCATCCACTTACCACATTTGCCGCAGTGAACCTCTACCATGTCTCATTCTCCTCTCTCAATTTTTCCTTCAGTGTAACACAAAGAGGGGAGAATGTCAACGCTGGTTTACCAAGTGAATGAAAAATAAGGCCGGTTCTTGGTTTCCACGAACCTCATATCCATATCCTTCAACACGCTCACTACAGAAGTCGGATTTTTCTTCATAAGGAACTCAAACATTGTAGTGGTAAAGATATCTAACGGCGTATGTCTCGAACAGCTCTGCTCAAGTACCTCCTTCGGAAGCACATGACGGCTTCGCATCTTTGGCCACGCGGACCTCATAGTGCTGCATTTGTAATTCGCACATCCATTACATTCTTTCATAACTGAACCTCCTTAGTTCACACAACCTTCTGGAATCTCTGGAAACCCCAAGCGTTCCCGTTCTCGTTTGGCTCGATACTTACCCTTGTTCAGTCGAACAATCTTCTGCTCTGGAGTCATAGCAGCATATCTATCGTGCCTGTCCTCTGCCTCTTGTATCTTGGTTTCTTTGGGCTTCATGTGTTTAATCCCCCCTCACGTCTACAATGTATACCAGGTAATCCTCATCCCCATATTTCTCAACCATCATATCATACACCTTCTCGGCTTGATATTC
>JBEWPZ010000005.1:0-1880 GCA_047689535.1 Candidatus Sulfurovum kebritense
TTTGATTTTTTAATGAAAATTATAAGAAATGGTGGCGCTGGACGGAATCGAACCGCCGACACAAGGATTTTCAATCCTTTGCTCTACCGACTGAGCTACAGAGCCATCTGTTGAAGTGGATGAAATTATAGCTGCCTAAACTTAAGCCTTGCTTAGTTTTAAGAAACTTTTATTTCTAATCTCTTTAAGAACTGTTTTGTTTTAGTTGTTCGTAGATTTTACGTGCTCTAAATGCGGCGTACACCCAGTACGTCAAATGCAGACACGTGAAATATGCGTACAAATAAGACAAAAAGTGGTACGACCATCAGGATTCGAACCTGAGACCTTCGGTACCGCAAACCGATGCTCTATCCAGCTGAGCTATGGACGCACAATCTCATAAAGAGGATGGGATTTTACCATAATATTCTTTATTTAGCAAGGGGGTTTCTATTTATTTGCACAACTTTATCTTGTCGTGTACGCGTACCTACTGTAGGGTGGGCTTGCTAGCCCACGCTGTGACCAAAGTTGCCCGCAATAATAAACATAATACGAAGAGCATACTCTGATAGGTTTCGGTGGGCTGGCAAGCCCACCCTACAAAAGCTCAGACTAAAAAGTAATCTTATCGCGTAGGGTGCGTAATCACGCACCAACAAGGGTGGGCTTTCCCACGTTACGTCTCTCTGAAATTGTGAAAGAACATAAAAAATAGGGTGTTCATCATTCTGATACCGGATCGAAGTACGGCATGATAGATTCGGGATCCCCTAAATTTCACTGTTATTCAATGAGATCCTGAATCAAGTTCAGGATGACGAAGACAATTGTTCAATCACCAATCAGAAATTTTTAATTCTCAACTGTGGCTGTCTGCTCTTTTTTGATCTTATCAAACTTGACGATCAGCTCTATCTTGTTGACAGGGATGCCCAACCGCTGAGAAACTGCCTCCCTGCTCTCCCCGGCTTCGATCCCCTCCATCACTTTATCACTGATCGAAAAGTTCTCTATCACATCCTTGACTGCCACTCTGGAGGCTTCCAGGTTGGCTATCGTCGTATCTTTTGTCTCCAGTACCTTGGTTAAAACGTCATGCTCTTTTTTCAATCTTCTGTTTTCAGAGATCAGCCCAAAGAGTACCAACACTAAGAGTACCAGCAATCCTATCACGATATAGTCGAACATCTCCATTACATCACCTCCAAAATGATAAAAGTCAAAAATACAAATCCAAGATAACCGTTCACGGTGAAAAATGCCTTGTCTATCTTTGTAAAGTCCTTGTTGACCAGATAGTGTTCATAGCTCAACATCAATGCAGCAAACACTATCGCCAACACTGCAAAAAGCCCTAAGCCGGCTTCTATCACAAAAAGTCCCCAGAAGATCACGGCAAAGAGATGAAAGAGCCGTGCGATCCACATCGTCTTCTTCGCACCGAACTTCGAAGGGATCGAATGGAGCCCCTGTGCCTTATCAAACTCCATATCCTGAAGTGAATAGAGCAGATCGAATCCCGCGACCCAAAACATCACACCGACTGCAAGAGAGACAGACCACCAACTGATCATCCCTGAGACAGCTACCTCACCTGCGATCGGTGCGAGCCCAAGGCTGATCCCAAGTATCAAGTGTGCCAAAGCGGAAAAGCGTTTGAAGTAGGTATAGGCACCCAGTACGATCAATATCGGCAGAGAGAGCAGCAGTGCCAGAGTATTGATAAAGTAAGCAACTACTACAAAGGCCACAGCATTCAGGATAATAAACCAGAACATCTGTGCCGCAGAGACCCTGCCGTCTACCGAGGGCCTGTTCCTGGTACGGGGATTGAGTATATCGATATCACGATCGAGATACCGGTTGACCCCCATCGCATAGTTTCTGGCAGTGAC
>JBEWPZ010000005.1:1980-78254 GCA_047689535.1 Candidatus Sulfurovum kebritense
CGATATCACGATCGAGATACCGGTTGACCCCCATCGCATAGTTTCTGGCAGTGACGGCCGCCAGCGTCCCAAGAAGCAGCAGTTTCCATCCGAACCATCCCTCTGCAGCTACCAACATCGCAATAAAAATAAAAGGCAGGGAAAATACCGAGTGCTGGAACATCACCAGTTCGGAAAGATCACCAAGCTTTTTTATAAATGTATCTCTAAAACCCTCACGCTTCACTCTTCTCTCCTCACTCTTCATTCCTCACTCCTCACTGTTACGGGTGCGGGATTTTGAGTTTGGAGTTGAGCGACCATGCGATCACGCCGACCAATAGAGTGATGAGATAAACACTCTCTACCAGACCGTAACTATAGATCAGGTAGAGTATCCATAACAGGATCGCACCCAGAGGTGTAGGAACCCCCTCAAAGAACTTTTCAACTTCACCTGCATCGGCCTTAAGGTTAAACTCTACCAACCTTCTCAATCCCATAATGATATAGAGGATAAACACAATACCTACGATCACCTCCTGTACTCCTGAAGTGATCCCCGAACCCAGTGCATAGAAGAGCAGAAAGGACGGCATCACCACAAACGAGAGAAAGTCGGCAAAACTATCCAGCTGTACACCGAATTCCGTAGAGAGCTGATACTTGCGTGCGAGCTTTCCATCAATGATATCACACGCTCCGGCAAGCCATGCCAATACAATCGCTATAAAAAAATCACCTTTGACAATAAAGTAGATCGCAATGACACCCAGAGAGATATTGGTAAAAGTAACCAGGTTTGCGATATTGAATCGGTTGTTCTTATCAAATAAGTTCATAAATACCTCAAAATAATTTGCCTCATTTTACCCTTTTTGGGGTTATGGTATGATTACACTTATGAATGAAACGATCAAACAACTCGCCCTTATCGGCCCTACTGCATCGGGTAAAACTGCACTCTCGATAGAAGTTGCCCGGAAGATGGATGCCTATATACTATCGCTGGATTCGCTCTCTATCTACAAAGAGGTCGATATCGTCTCGGCCAAGCCGACCGTGGAAGAGAGAGCCGGCATCGTCCATTTCGGCATAGACCATATTGCTCCGGATGCGCATTTTGATGTGACGACTTTCGTCAAACTCTATCAAGAGGTCCATCAGAAAGCACTGCGTGAAGGGAAAAACCTGGTGATCGTAGGCGGAACCAGTTTTTATCTGAAAATGCTTATCGAAGGGATCAGTGACCTACCTTCCATCTCGCCTGAAACACGTTCCATGACCCAGGAGCATCTGCAAAACCTGACAGAAACCCATCGATGGCTGAGTGAAAAAGACCCTGAATATATGAAGCAGATCGCAAAGAGTGACCGATATCGTATAGAGAAAACATTGAATATCTATTTTGAGACTGGCAGCACACCTTCAGAGTACTACAAGGCAACTCCACCAAAACCGATCATTACATCACCGCTGCCTATCTATCAGATCGATATACCCAGAGAGCTGCTTCGCAAACGCATTGCTTTGAGAACGGAACTGATGGTCAAAGAGGGGCTGATCGATGAGATATGTATGCTCGAAAAGAAGTATACCAGGGCACCCAACTGCATGAAAGCGATCGGTATCAAAGAGACACTCGCCTATCTTGACGGCATCTACGATAAAAAAAACCTTAGAGAGAAGATCACCACCAATACCGCACGCCTCGCCAAACGCCAAACCACATTCAACAACTCTCAGTTCGAAGGTGTCATCAAAGGGAGTGTGGAAGAGTTGAAACATATCATAAAAGGTGCTAGATAACACCTGTTTTCATGCCGTCATCCTGAACTCGTTTCAGGATCTCTGTTGATACACGATCACTTCTGCACCCCAACGGGATTCTGAATCAAGTTCAGAATGACATATAAATTCCAATAGAATTTCGGATATGTGTTCTAAAAATGCCCTAACAGAAGTGCAGGATGACAAAGTTAGTAACTTTCATTGAATAAAACAGGTAAATTGAGATATGGGGGCTGACAACAGAATGTTTGAAGTTTCGTCGGGGTAAGGATACCCCGACCTACATCAGAGAATAAATTTTCTATGAAAAGTGCGTTAGTAAACGCACTCTTGTAGGTAGCAGTATTCTAAATGTTACTTACTATCTGCTACCTGCTCCCTACTATCTCTTTAGTACCCGCTTGCGCTGATCATATAGTAGATATAGGATACAAGCGGTTGGATATAGAAGATCGCTCCTACCGTAGCAACGGTTGCAAAACCGATGATCGCCATAAGCGGTCTGGAGATGTTATAGTAGATCGTATCTACATCTTTTACCGAGTCTTTCAGGAACATATAGACTACCAGCTTCAGGTAGTAGTATGCCGCGATCGCCGAGTTAAGCCCCATCACGATCGCCAGCCAGATATATCCCGCATTGACCGCTGCCTGCATCACATAGATCTTACCCCAGAAGACCGAGAACGGCGGTACTCCGGCAAGAGAAAGCATAAAGAGCGCCATGATCACAGCACCAATCGGCATGATCTTGATAAACCCTGCAAACTTTTCATAAGGGTGATCATATCTGTTGTCAAATCTTCTCATCTTATGACGTGAGATCCATAACATTGCGAATGCACCAAGGTTCGTAAACATAAAGAGTGCATAGTACAAGAAGATACTAGTGTTACCCTCAGTAGTATCAAGCGCCAATGCCGCCATAATGAAACCTGCGTGTGAGATCGATGAGTATGCAAGCATACGCTTTACATCTTCCTGAACAAGCGCCATAACGTTAGCAAGTGTCATCGTAAGTACCGAGACCACAAGGATCGTCGTTCTTGCCCACTCGATCCCAAGATCAATATACATACCGAATATTCTGATCGCTACAACAAACGCAGCAACTTTCGGAACCACTGACATATATCCGACAAGCGCAGCAGATGCACCTTCGTAGACATCCGGTGCCCATGTGTGGAACGGATAGAGTGAAAGTTTAAATCCGAGTGCTACAAGGATCATTACAAATCCACCGAAGATCGCGATCATCAACCCTTCTTCCCCGGTTCTTGTTGCCAGTACTTCAGCCACTTTATAGAGCTCGACAGATCCGGTCAATGCATAGATCATCGCGGAACCCATTGCGAAGAAACCGGCTGCCATTGCACCCATAGTAAAGTACTTCACTGCTGCTTCATAAGAGTTGCTTCTGTTGTGCAGTGCGATCAATGTATAGAGTGCCAATGAAGCTGTCTCAAGTCCTACAAAGATCAGGATCAGGTTATCAGAAGCTACCATAAACTGGAATCCTGCAACCATGAACAGGAAGAGTGCAAAGAACTCAGGGTAAGAGTACTCGTGGAATCTCTTTGAACCAAGTGCCAACGGAATAAAGACGATCGAACCGACGATCACAAGCAGCTGCGAAACGATCGAGATACCGTCGATCAGCATAACATCAAAGAATCCTCGTTCATTGATATTGAGACCTACAACTGAACCAAGATCGATCATCAATACAAGTATTGTCAACATGACATAGAGAGACTTATGCAGTCCCTCTTTAAGCAGATCGATAGACAAAATAATCAAACCACCCGCGATCGCGATAAGCATCGGTGCGAGTGTGATAAGGTTTAGACTCTCTAAACTTACTTTAATAGGCTCTAACATTATTTTGCCTCCTTCGTTGATTTCGCTACATGTATCATATCTTTTGCCTCTTGCGTGATCGCTTTTTCATCCATAAAGTTCAACATCGCTTTTACAGAGTTGTCGATCGGGTCAAGGATAGGTTTCGGATAGATACCGAGCCAGATAACAATTGCTACAAGCGGAACGAGTGACCATGTCTCTTTTGCATCAAGGTCTTTGAGGTTTTTGTTCTCCTCTTTTGTCACCGGACCAAAGAAACTCTTTTTAAAGAGTGTAAGCATATAGACCGAACCGATAATGATCGATGTACCTGCAAGAACCGTCATGACCGGAGATACCTGATAGAAACCTACCAATACAAGGAACTCACCGACAAAACCGATCGTAAGCGGAAGTCCTACTGAAGCCATCAGCATGATACCGAAGATCACTGCGTATTTTGGCATGATCGCTGCAATACCACCGAACTCGTCCATCATCTTCGTATGCCTTCTATCATAGATCACACCTACAAGCATAAACAGCGCACCTGACACAATACCGTGTGAAAGCATCTGGAAGACAGAACCACCGATACCTTCAGCATTCATCGCAAAGATACCGAGCATTACGATACCCATGTGAGAGACTGAAGAGTAGGCGATCACCTGCTTCATATCTTTTTGTGCATACGCTACCATCGCAGTGTAGATCACCATAATGATAGAGAGTACTGCGATCGGTGTGATCCAGAATACAGCTGCATCCGGGAACAACGGCAATGAGAATCTGACAAATCCGTAGGTACCCATCTTAAGGAGTACCGCTGCAAGGATCACAGAACCGATGGTCGGTGCCTGGCCGTGTGCATACGGAAGCCATGTATGGAACGGGAACATCGGAACCTTGATCGCAAACCCGATAAAGAATGCAGCAAAGAGCCACATCTGGTAACTCACCGGAAGTACCAATGCATACCAGTCAGTCAATGCAAAGCTCCATACGCCTGTAAGACTGTGGTAAGTATATGCCATGAAAAGCATACCAACCAGCATGATCAGTGATCCTGCAAATGTATAGAGGAAGAACTTGATCGCTGCATAGACTCTCAACTGTCCACCCCATGCACCAATGATATAGAGCATCGGTACAAGAGAAAGTTCCCAGAAGAGGTAGAAGATGATCGCATCAAGGGCAACGAAAACACCCACCATTGTCATCTCAAGGAAAAGAAGTGTAATGATCATGTTTTTCACATTCTCTTTTACACTCAAACTCATAATACCGATCAATGTCATCATGGTTGTCATCAATATAATGAAAAGAGAGATACCGTCAACCCCAAGATAGTAGTTTACACCAAAATCAGGGATAAGCGGAATAAGCTCTACAAACTGCATACCTGCATTGCTTCCGTCAAAGCTGAACCACAACCACAAGGATAGGAAGAACTCGATCGCTGCTACAGTGATACCGTAAACTCTAGCGCTGTCCTTGTCTATCACAAACCCTAGCAATCCTGCGATCGCCGGGAAAAATACCAATATACTTAAAATATAATCCATCTATCTACTCCTTAACCTATCATCGCCGTTACTGCTGCAGCTACCATGAGCACAACCGCACCTACAGCCATCCAATTAAGGTAGTGTGACAGGTTACCGGTCTGCATACGTCTGTTGACATCTCCGCTCTTATAGAAGAAATGCGCAATGCCATCTACTGTTCTATCTACAACCTTCATATCCACACTTTTCCACAATTTATCTGAGATCATTGCGTATGGTTTTGAAATAAGCTCTTCATAGATATTTGGAATGTAGTACTGGTTTGCAAGAAGCTTGTAGATAAAGTTCTTCTCCAGCTTTTCGCTTCTCTCAAGACCCTTGTTGTATTTGATATACGCAAGAGCGATACCGCCTACTGCGAAGAGTGTAACGATCGCTGTAAGCAGCCATACATAGTGGTGTGTATGTTCACTCATGTGATACGCAGGAAGCAGGCTTGTTACAAAACTTTCAAATCCTCCTTTGAAGAAACCGGCGATCACAGCAAGGATCGCAAGTGGAGACATAGCGATCAGTACGAATTTGTACATCTCATGCGGATGGATCTCGCTCTTATCAAATCTTTCAGTTCCGTGGAATGTAAGGAATACCTGTCTAAAGCTGTAGAATGCTGTCATCCCTGCAGTCACGACAAGCATGATCCAAAGGATATATGTCCCCTCATTGAATGCTGTCTCAATGATCGCATCTTTTGAGAAGAATCCTGCCAACGGGAAGATACCAGCCAATGTCAAAGAGGCAAGCCCCATATAGATATAGGTAGGTCTCATCACTTTCTTCAATCCACCCATCTTAAAGATATCCAACTCATCATGCATTGCGTGCATTACGTTACCAGCACCAAGGAAGAGCAGTGCTTTAAAGAATGCGTGTGCTACCAGGTGGAAGAGTGCGATCCAGTAGGCACCCAGACCCGCTGCTGCGAACATATAACCAAGTTGAGAGAGTGTTGAGAATGCAATGATCCTCTTAAGGTCTCTGTTTACCAGTGCCATTGAAGCGGCAAAGAAGGCTACAAAGGTACCAAGTGCTGCGATAAAGTAACTTACTTCCGGAGTCACTGCAAAGAGAGGGTTCGCTCTGATCACCAAGAATACCCCTGCTGTTACCATCGTAGCGGCGTGGATCAATGCAGATACCGGTGTAGGACCTTCCATTGCATCTGTGAGCCATGTATGGAGTGGGAACTGTGCAGATTTACCCATCGCACCGATAAAGAGTGCAAGCGCTGCACCGTTCAATATCCACTGATCAAGATTTGGAATCGCTGCAAATACTGCATCGTACTGAAGTGAACCTACATTCCAGTAAAGGATAAAGAGTCCAACTAACATCCCAAGGTCTGCGATACGGTTCATAATAAATGCTTCATTTGCTGCCCATGATGGAGAGATAGAAGGGTTATCTTCTCTAGACTGGTCCGCTTTGTGGTACCAGAAACCGATAAGAAGCCATGAACAGACACCAACACCTTCCCAACCGATAAAAAGACCGGCAAAGTTATCACTCATGACAAGTACCATCATTGAGAATACGAATGCCGAGAGATAAGAGAAGAATCTGTTGAATGATTTGTCATGATCCATATAACCGATCGAGTAGATATGAACGATCGTAGAGATCAGTGACACCATGGTCATCATTGTGACAGAAACCTGATCTGCTACAAAACCAAATGGGATATAAAGATCTCCCATTCCGATCCACTGCATCATCGTCACTGAGACTGCTTCACCTGTAGTGAAAATATTTACTGCCAGTGTTGCCGATGCGACAAAGCCTGTAAAAAGCAGAAGTGACGCGATGATACCAACAAAAGTCTTTTTTGGGCTCATCCCGAACATCGCTGCAAAGAGCGAAGAGACCAGTGGTGCAAAGAGTGCGATATATACTAAGTTTTCCATCATTACCCCTTCATCGTCGCAAGATCATCAAGATCAAGACTTCCATGTTTTTTATACAATACGATCAAGATACCAAGTCCAACCGCAACTTCTGATGCCGCAATCGCGATCACGAAGAATGCGAACATTTGACCGGTAAGATCATTGTAAAAGTGTGAAATAGCCGCAAATGCAATGTTCACTGCATTGAGCATAACCTCTGTAGCGAAGAAGAGCATCAATAGGTTTCTTCTTCTAAGTACGCCAATCAACCCTATAGAAAATAGAAGTGCTGATACGATCAGGTAGTGTGATAAACCTATCATTTCTCATCCTTTTGTTTCAAAATTTCATCTTCTCCTGCATCCTCATCGATCATTTCAGTAAGAGATTGATCCATCTTCTTACCTGCAAGGATAATACCTGCGATCATCGCAACAAGAAGCATTACCGCTGCGACCTCGAACGGAATAAGATATTTTGTAAAGAGTACGATACCTACATCCTGTGCATTCCCTACACCTTCATGCATCGGGTAGAGTGCCTGAATACTCTCGGAGTGGATCGGTGCAGCAAACATCAATACAAGCATCAATGCGCTGAAACCTCCAAGTACAAACACGACAGCCCCATTCGTATTTTTCTCTTTGATCTCTTTTGTTGCGTCAAAGAACATCATCGCAAATGAGTAGAGTGCCATTACCGCACCGACATATACGATCAGTTGAACGACACCAAGGAAGTCTGCTCCCAAGATGAAAAAGAAACCTGAAATAAGTACCATACCTGATGCCAAAGCCGTCATTGCATAGAGTACGTTATTGCTCATTACAGTAATCCAGAAGAGGATTACCGTCAAAATTGAAAAGAGGTAAAAAGCAAACCCCTGAATTGTAAACAGTGATGCCAAAAAGTTTTCCATGACAACCTCCTCCTAATACGCCAGTGGCGTTTTTTTGATGTTTTCGTCGGCATTTGGAGATACCGCACCAAACCCATCATACTCTTGTTGCAAGCTCAGCTTATCGACCGGTGTAAGCATATCTTCAAAGAGTGAGAAACTTGCTCTCTGCTCTGAAGCTGTCTCATATCTCGGACCATGAACGATCGCAAGTTCCGGACACACCTCTGCACAATACCCACAGAAGATACAACGACCGAAGTTGATCGTATACTCGCTTACCTCTTTACGCTGATTTTCATCATATCTGGTATCCATAGTGATACAGTTAGAGATACAGATCTTCTCACAAAGCCCACAACCGATACATCTGTAGTGACCGCTCTCAAGTAGTCTGAGCATCTCATGGATCGCTCTGTATCTTGGTGAGATCGGAAGCTTCTCAAACGGATACTTTACCGTATGTATCTCTCCTCTGAAAAGTGCATTGGTCATCTCTCTCACTGTTACCCATAGACCGACAAAAAGTTCACCTTTGAAGGTTCTTTTTGCTACCTGTGCAAACTTTGCCATCGGAGTCTTTGGAGACTCCTGTAGGTCAAGCACTTTATACTCTTGTGTCCCTACATTTCTATTTTTAAATTGTTCTAAACCCATATCTACTCCCTTATACCATCATCACAATACCAGTGATCACTACATTGATCACTGCAATCGGCATTAAGACTTTCCAACATAGCCACATCAATTGATCCGGTCTAATATGTGGCCACGCTGCTCTTACCCATAGCATCAAGAAGAAGAAGAATGCTACTTTAAAGAGGATTATGATCCACCCTGCAATAAATCCAAGATCGTTATATCCACCAAGGAAAACCACTGCTGCAAGAATAGAGATCGTGATCATGTTCGCATACTCACCGATGAAGAACATACCCCATCTCATTCCTGAATACTCAGTTGCATACCCAGAGATAACTTCTGCCTCGTGCTCAAGCAGGTCAAACGGTGTTCTGTTCGTTTCAGCAAACCCTGCGATCAGAAAAAGGATAAATGCAACCGGTTGCTGCCAGATGAACCATGATGTAATGCCACCCGATTGTGCTTCATTGAAGTCGACCAAAGAGAGTGAACCTACAAGCATGATAGGGGCCAAGATAGACAATCCTGTGATCACCTCGTAAGAGAGAAACTGGATCGCGGTTCTTGCCGCACCGATAATACCCCATTTGTTGGCCTGAGCCATACCTGCCAGTAGTGGACCGTAAAGCCCTGCAGCCATCATCCCAAGTACAAAAAGAATCCCTACATTCACATCAGATGCAATCGATGGAACAAATGTACCGCCCAGTATAGGGATAAACTCAGGGATCGTAAAGTCCGGGAATACCGGTACAGCTGCCAATGCGATAAATGCCGTTGCTGCAGTAATGACAGGTGCTATTTTAAAGATAAATGCGTTGGCATGCTGAGGCACGATATCCTCTTTTGTAAAGAGTTTGATACCGTCTGCTGCGATCTGAAGCAGTCCGTATGGGCCTACGTGCATCGGCCCAAGACGGCGCTGCATAAATGCAAGTACCTTTCTTTCCAGGAATGTACCGAAACCTGCTACTGCAGAGATGATCGCAAGGATCAGTATCGCTTTGATCGCGACACCTACAGCCGTTACCTCCGGTAGTTGTTCTATAAGTGTTGTTGTTTCCATCTTTTACACCTTCTTAATTGTTACATTTTTGTATCTTGACCCGCCGAAGAGATCATACACACCTGCCGCAGCTCTAAAGTCTGAAACTTTGAGAATGTCACCCTCGATCTTCTCATCTGCGATCACATCCATCACGATGCTGCCATTGTCAAATACAATTTCGACTTTCTCACCAAGCTCTTCTGCTTTTGCCTTGCTCGCATAGACACCAAATGCTTCGAAGATCTCATGTGCCTTATCTGTAAAGTCGTTAAACTGTCTTCCAGGGTTACATCTGTAAGCGATCTCACCCTCCATTGCTGCAGATTCGTCAAATTTCTCAACCTTTGGAAGTGCTACTTCAGTCGATGTCACATCAAGAAGATAACCACGATTTTCACTACCGTCGTTAAAGTATCCGTTCGGCAGATCATCAAATACCACTGCCTGATATCCTTTCTCCGCAGGAAGCATCGGTGTCCAGTCGATCGTCAACTCCGGTGCGCCTACAACTGCTTTCATCAAATCGTTCAGCTCATATCCGCCATAGGCAAGCGCTGCATTGGTCGGCACCACTCTTTTCGACATAGTGGTAAACGTCCCTTCCTGCTGGTTCATTGCCGGCATATCAAGGTCACCGTCACCCAGTGCAGAGAGTCTGAAGTCACCGTTTTCGTTATACCCGATCGTATATCCTGTTGCTTCGTCATCAAGATCACAAATTTGTGCTACACCCAGTGCATTGGATTTCGGTGGCGTCATGACTACATCGATACTCGTTGTCGCTTCGATCAATGCGATCAGTTTCGCGACATTTTCCGCTCTATCATGATAGTAGAGGTCTTCCCCAACCATCATCGAGAATGACTCTTTTTTCTTCATCATCTTCGCAAATGCATCAGGGAACTTCGCAGAGTCTCCGCCAAGAAGATCGATCAGTCCGTTCTTCTCGACCTCGATCTCTTTGTCAACCATTTCGTTGACCTTTTTGCTTACCTCTTCCTCTTCACCGGTCTCTTCATTCTTGACCATCTCTTTGACGGTTTTCGTCACTTTCTCTTTGATCGTTTTCGTCTCAGTCGACTTAAATGAAGCGATGTACGCTTTTACATCTTCAGGAAGCTTATCCGCATCAGCAAACAGATCAAGCACAAGATAGAGTGCCGCTTCTTCCAGACCAGGTTTATGGTTGAAACACTCCACCGTTTTCCCAAATGAAGGGATAAGTGTATCCCCTACCGGATGGAAGTAAAGCCCTGCACCCTTGTTCATCTTCTGTACATTGTTGAAGGCATACTTCAACCCCGGACTGTCATTTCTCAATGCAGCACCCACAGAGATCACAAAGTCGGCATTTTTCATGATCGCATCCGTATCTGTCGACCAGAGTGGTCTTCCGCTTGCCGCTTGATAGTGGTTCAGGAACTTCTGGAACGCTCTTACTTCAGGGTTGTAAAGTTTTACCCCCATCTTCTCTTTGAGTGTCTGAAGCATCAACGCCTCTTCATTGGTGATAACAGAGTTAAATCTGATAGTCTCAGCTCTCTTGAATGCTTCTACTGCTGCACTGAATGCCGCTTCATCTTTGTTTACACCTCTGTTTTCAAAGTCATAAGCAAAACGTGCTGCACCGTCAAGTGAGACATAGTTCCATTCATTCGTGACACGGAAGATCTTATCCTCTCTATCATCGATAGATGCTGGTCTGGTTTCGTAGTAGATCTGGAAACCGTCGCTTGAGTGTGCTGATACGGCAGGAACACGTTTCAGGTCCCATGCATTGGACTGGTAGACAAAATCTCTACTTACCAGCGCACCGACCGGGCATACCGCGATACACTCACCACAGTCTGAACAGTTCGTCTCACCCGTCCCGTTGCTTGGTGCGATCACGGATTTCTGAAGCTTGTTCCACATAGAGTAAGCATCTTTCGGCATAGACTCTTTATAGGCCTTATCGATCGATTCACCACCTCTTTTGGTCGTGGTGAGCGCCGAATCACCGATCATGTCTTTACAGACGGTTGTACAACGCTCACATACGATACAGAGGCCCGGATCGTAGTGGAGTACAGAACTCCAGTTCTGTGTCTCTCTTTTCGTATCAGGGATCGCGTAACTTTGAGAGTCAACATTCAGCTCAAGTGTATAGTTCTGAAGTTCACACTCACCACTCTTATCACACACACCACACTGTAGCGGGTGGTTGACATCATAGACTTCCATGATCGCTCTACGCTCTTCAAGGATATTCGGAGTATCAACCGTGATCTCCATACCTTCTTTTACTTTTGCATTACACGCATAGACCTGTTTGCCGTCTGCTTCTACCAGACAGAGACGACATGCCAAAGTAGGCGAACATCTTGTCAAATAACAAATAGCCGGTATAAAGATATCATTGGCACGAGCGGCATTAAGGATATATTCACCCTCTACAGCCTGATACTCCTCACCGTCAATCTTGATACTAACCATGTTTTCTACTGTTTTTACTTCACTCATCTTAGCTTCCTACCTCTTCATTTTTACTGGCTGAAAAATCGATGCTTTTAAATCTATAAGAGAATATCAAAGCAGCACTTAATCCCATATCATAGCTTGGGTTCAAGGCAATATTTCCGCTCATAGATGTATCAATCTTAAACACGCGATCGAATGTGACACCATCAATCTCAAATGATACACGTTGACCATCACTCAGCCCTGTTTCTTCTGCAAATGCAGTTGAACCTACAAGCGCTGCATCACGGCTGATCGCTTCACATTTTGCAGTGAACGGTGAGAACTGTTCAGCTGGGTTGCATTGATAAACCACTGCTCCCATACCCTTCGTCTCTTCTACCGTTTCGATCGTCTGGTCAACAGTGACTTTGACATCCTCAAGCAAGTAGCCTCTATGCTCCTCACCAGTGATATCATAGTGATCCGGAAGATCGTCAAATGCTTCCGCCGTGAAGCCTTTCGATTCAGGAAGTGAGACAGTATAGTCGATCGTATACTCCGCTTCCACTCCCAGGGCATTGGCGATATCATTCAGTACATACCCGCCGTAGCTTCTTGCCACATGCATCGGTACGACGCGTTTGTCATTACTGACAAGTGTTCCTTCCTGTTGATTCATCGCCGGCATATCTAGGTCTCCCTCTCCCAGTGCCGAGAGCGTAAAGTCACCTTTGGCATTATAACCTACGCTCATACCTTCAACTGCATCATCAAGGTCACAGATGAGTGATACACCCATCGCATTCCCTGCAGGCGGTACACAGACGACATTAAAGCCTGCATATCTTTCAAGCAGCGCAAGCAGTCTTGCGATATTTTCCGCTCTAGGATGTCTGTAGAGATCACTTCCCACAACGAGAGAGAATCCATGTTTTTTGATCAATGACTTCTGAAGGAGTCTGATCTCATCGCTACTTACACTGCTTTGTGTTTCCAGTGTCTCCAAGTCCATCGCTTCCAGTACAGAAGTGACCTTTTTAGGCATCTCTTCTTTTTCTCCCATCAACGCGAGAACAAGTTGTGCAGCTACCGCCTCTTCGCTGCCAGGTGCATAGTGCATAAACTGGGTGACGATATTTTTCATCTCTTCATCGCGCATCGGATGCAGATAAGCGACTCTTGCCCTGTGCCATTTACTGGCCATATTGATGTGATATTTTACATTTGGCGTATCATCATTGATGCGTGTACCAAATACGATCACACCTCTGGACTGAGAGATAGCATCGAGCGTTCCACCGTAAAGGTTTTTACCCGTGATAGAGCCGTAGGCACGCATAAACTTCTGATACGCTCTGGCCTCATGACAAACCAGTTTGGTTCCCTGCTTCTCTTTGATCTTCTGAAGGATAAATGCCTCTTCATTAGAGATCTGAGGAGCAAAGACTATACTGTGGGCATTTTCTACTGCATCTACAGCATGTTCAAATGCCTCTCTCTCTTTAGAGACTCCCTCGTTGGCATAGTCAAATCCGTAACGC
The DNA here is from genome assembly GCA_047689535.1 of Candidatus Sulfurovum kebritense. GTDB lineage: Bacteria > Campylobacterota > Campylobacteria > Campylobacterales > Sulfurovaceae > Sulfurovum > Sulfurovum kebritense. Next base: position 15,618 of record JBEWPZ010000005.1, read on the forward strand.
CCTGCGCCACAAAGTGTGGAGAACTCTGCATGGTTACTGACACGGTAGATCTTATCTTGTTTGACCTCATAGTCCATCTGGCATCCACCACCACAGTGTGAACAGGATGATGGGATCTTTGTCAGCTCCCATGCATTGGTACGATATTTAAAATCTGTATCTACCAATGCACCTACAGGACATACAGCCGCGGCTTCACCAAGACTGGCATAGTTTTTCTCTTTTTTGACATTGACAATGCTCGATGAGTATCCACCAAACTTCAACTGCAGTGCTTCATCCCCTGTGATCTCTGTAGAGACCCTGACACACTTCTCACACATGATACAGAGTGAAGGATCATAAGAGACATGTCCCCAGTTCTCTACCGGTCTGTGTTGTTCACGTGCGGTGAAGTTCTGGTCACCGACATCAAACTCAAGTGTCTTGTTTTGCAGATCACACTCTCCACTCTGGTCACATACACCACACTCAAGCGGGTGGTTTACGTTGTAAAGCTTCATGATGTTCTGACGCTCTTGGTAAAGTTCAGAAGTCTGCGTTGTCACTACTGCACCATCTGTTGCTTTCTCCTGGCAGGAGAGGATCGCACCGTCAACACCTTCGACATTCACGATACACATACGGCATGAACCGATCGGCTGTGTTTTAGTCAGGTAACACATCGTAGGAATATAGATACCGTTCTCTCTGGCGATCTCAAGGATCGTTTTCCCAAAGGTACTCTTGCACATTTTTCCATCGATGGTGACCGTGATCTCTTTTCCGAGTCCTAATGAATTATGTACACTCATACTACACCGCCACCATTGAAATATAATAACAACGCATACAACGTTCCGCTTCTGCGATCGCTTCTTCGCCGGTAAATCCGAGGTTTACCTCTTTGTTGTTGTCTTTACGCTCATCTACTTCAAGCTTTTCACTGACCGCTCTTGGAAGCCCGGGCATCCATCCCGTGATCTTCTCATTCTTATCATAGACTCTCAGCTTGTTGAGATGATCTTCCATGATCTCCTCATCTGTCAAAGAGACTTTGCCCTCATAGATATAACGGCTGATGACTGATGCTGCACGTCTTGCCTGACCCACTGCATTGACGATCGTCATCGGACCGTATTCGCAGTCACCGGCAGCAAAAAGACCGGGACGTGAAGACATATAGTCTTTACCGTTCGTGAGCAGTGTGTTCCATGAGGTGAGCTCGATATTCCACTCTTCAGGAAGCAGTTGCAGGTCAGCTGACTGGGAAACAGCCGGGATAAGGTAGTCACATTCGATCTCAAAATCACCATCTTCGATCTTCACAAGTTGCGCACGTCCACCGTTTGGATCCGGTACAAGTTCAAACCTGTTGACTTTCAATCCTGTGATCTTCTCTCCGTCATCATATATCTCTTCGATCGCTGAGTAGAAGATGAACTCAACACCCTCTTCTACTGCTTCATGATACTCTTCATAGGTTGTGTTACGGATGATCGTTTTCTCATCACGACGATAGAGCATGATCACCTTCTTTGCCCCTTCACGGATAGAACATCGTACAACGTCCATTGAGGTAAATCCACCACCGACACAGACAACCGTCTTATCTTTGAGCTCGTTGCTTACCGGACTGCCGATACCGTACTTGCTCCAAAGGTTGACTTTGTCAAGCATCGAGATCGCACCCCAGTAACCACCCATTTTCGGGTTCTCATTCTCAGCACGAACCTTCTTGGAGAGTCTTGTACCAAAAGCAAGCAGTGTCGCATCATACTCTGCATCTATCTCTTTCAGGCGCTCTGCATCGACTCTGTAGTTGTTGGTGATAGTTACCGTCGGCATCTCCAGTACAAAATCAATGTCTCTGTTGTACTTATCGATCGGCATACGGTACTCCGGCACGCCTACGGCAACCTCACCACCGTTTACAGGAAGCTCTTCAAAGATATGGACATGAATCCCCTCAAGCGCAAGATAGTATGCTGCAGTAAGCCCTGCCGGCCCTGCACCGATGATCGCTACTTTTTTCCCGTCATTTCTAGGCGGTTTCGGCTCTTTCGGATGCAGCCACGGTACCTCGTGGTCTGTCTCATAGTCCGCACCGATACGTTTAAGCTCCATGATAGAGATCGGCTCATCCAGGTTCGCTCTTCTACAGGCATCTTCACACGGGTGAGGACAGACACGTCCACAGGTATGTGCCAGAGGCATCGTCTGTCTGGTTGCCTGAAGTGACTCAGTGAAGATCATGTCACGTACACCTTCGATATATGCCGGGATATCAACATGCGCCGGACACATATCGGTACAAGGTGCAGTCACTTTAGCAATATAGGATGTATCACCATTATAATGCTTTGACGGTACCTGTGCATCGATACATCGATCAAACTGATCTTTATAATACTCCATCAGATCAAGAATAGGCTTGGGTACAGTCTTACCGATCTCACACTTTGAGGTAACCATCATAGTTTGGGAAACTTCCTTAAGATGGGCTACATCATCGTGCGTACCTTCGCCACGCGCGATTTTATCGAGTAGATCATACAGGATCCTACCACCCCAACGGCCCGGAGCACAACGTCCACACGCTTCTGAGTACTCCTGGTACTGTGCTGCGTATTGACTTGCCAGCTCAACCGCATCGATATCTTCAGTAAAGACGGCTACACCGTCCCATCCGATAAATGCTTTTGAGCCTGTATCTCCATGGTAAGTTTCAGGTAGTTTAAACCCTGTTTCACTCCACTCTTCAAGGGGTTTACCGCGATTATCGATAAACTCATCCCTCCAAGTTGAGAATACAACGTTTGACATAACTACTCAGCCTTCTCTTCTTTTGCAGCCTCAGCTTCAGCTGCCGCCTTTGCTGCTTTTTCAGCTTCTCTTTGTGCTTGAGCTTCAGCTTCAGCTTTTGCAGCAGCTTCTGCTTCGGCCTTTGCAGCTTCTGCTGCTTCTACACGTGCTTTTCTTGTCTCTTCACTGACTTTTTTCACCACAATCGTCCAGTCTACTTCGTTGAACTTCAATGAGTTCATCAGGTCATGTCCCTGCTCTCTTACGATATCTGCAGACTTTTGGATCGAACTGAAATCACCTACCTCAAATAGAAAGATACCGACTTCATCTACATTCAGTCCTCTGTCCATCAGTTCGATCATTCTTTCATAAAAGTCATCTTTTAAGTGTCTTAAATCATATCTTCTCATCTAACATATCCTTTTTTGAACAAGTCCAAAAGAAGGCTCTTCGGCAGAGTGCCCTCGCAACTAGTTGCTCTTTTGTTTTCTCTATATTGCATTATTACCTCCTACCTACGCGGCTATGCTTTGCTTCGACCGCTCCGGTTCCGAAGCGAAAAAACTGAAGCAGTTCACTTTTTTCAACGCTTCTCATCTGTCTACTTCACCGAATACGATGTTGGTAGTACCAATGATCGTAACGACGTCTGCAATGTATGTCCCGACAAGGATCTCTTGAAGTAGTCCAGTGTGGAAGAAGCTCGGTGCTCTACACTTCAGTCTGTAGGCATACGGTTCTCCCTCAGATTTGATATAGAATCCGAGCTCACCTTTTGGAGACTCGGTCGGTACGTAGACCTCACCTTTCGGCGGTCTCATCCCCTGAGTTACCAGTACAAAGTGTTGCATCAATGCATAGTTCTGTGTCATGATCTCTTCTTTTGGTGCAGAGATATACTGTGGTGCATGTGCCATCAGTTGAGGCTCACTCTTTTTATACATCGGGATAAGCTGTCTGAGGATACGGGTAGACTGCTTCATCTCTTCCATATAGAGGCGGTAACGTCCGTATGAGTCACATGTTTCTGATACAGGAATATCAAAGTCAAGCTCTTCATAGAGTTCGTACGGCTCCTCTTTTCTGATGTCATACTTCACACCGGATCCTCTAAGCATAGGACCTGTACATCCCCATGAAAGCGCATCCTCTGCAGAGATCACACCTACATCCTCAAGACGCATCTTCCAGATACGGTTCTCTGTAAGCAGTTTTTCATAGGTATTTGCTATCTCATGATCTACCTTGTCACAGAATGCTGCAAGGTTCTCCAACCATCCTGCAGGAAGGTCTAGAGGTACACCACCGATACGGACGGCTGCATGTGTCAATCTCGCACCACAGTAATCCTCCATCAGGTCCATCGCATACTCACGCTCACGGAATGCATAGAGAAATACGGACATTGCACCGACATCAAGTGCATGGGTTGCAAGGAAGAAGAGGTGGGAGATCACACGGTTCAGCTCAAGAAGCATTGTTCTGATCACCTGTGCACGTCTCGGTGCCTCGATATCCAGCAGCTTCTCCACAGCCAATGCATACGCATAGTTGTTGGAAGTAGAAGCGATATAGTCCAGTCTGTCCGTTGTCGGCAGGAACTCATTGTATGTCATATTCTCAGCCATCTTCTCGATCCCTCTGTGAAGGTAACCGATATCAGGGTGTGCTTTGACTACCTGTTCACCGTCAAGCTCCAGGATCAGTCTCAACTGTCCGTGTGCAGAAGGGTGCTGAGGACCAAAGTTGATGACCATTGTGTTGTCATCACGCTCAAAATTGAGGTTTTCAAAAAACGGGGTTAATTTATTGGGTTGTTGACTCATCATCCCTCCTATTTTCTCTCATCTAATTGCTTAGATGATTTGTTGTAATCCACAAGGATCGTTTCACTGTACTCGACCGCCTGCTCTTTTTCTCCCTCACTGATATCCGTACCGAACGGCACTTCATATCCTACACGTGAGAAACGCTTCGTATCATATCTTTCGATCTTCGCCTGGTCTCTGTTCTCAGGTCCGATGATATCTCTATACTCTTTACCGAAGATCTTATCAACTTCATACCATGAGGCAAACTCATCACCATGAAGCGGATAGGTCTTAAGCAGTGGGTGTCCTTCCCAGTCATCCGGCATAAGGATACGCTTAAGGTACGGGTGGTTGTTCACTTTTATACCGAACATATCGAACATCTCACGCTCTGCAAAGTTTGCAGACATGAAGAGAGGTACGATACTCTCGATCGCTTCACCCTCTTTGATACGACAGACCACTCTTACTCTTTTTGCTTCATCGTAGTTGAGCAACTGATAGAAAAGTTCGAACTCGCCGTCCTGAGCAAGGTAATCTACCGCTGACTGCTCTGAACACTGCTTATATCCGCACTTGTCTCTCAATGTCTTGATCACTGAGAAGTTCTCTGTCGCGTCGATATGTACAACCAGCTGACCCACTTCTACATAGGACTCTTTGACCTGTTTTCCGAGTGCTTTTACCACTGCTTCAAAGTGAGACTCTTTCTCTACTTCTTCTCTAGGTACACGCGGTGCGACCCAGAATCTGTCCGTATAGTACGATTTTGCCTGTACATTGTCTTTTGGCGTATACTTTCTCATTACACTAACCTCAAGTTCTGTTTTTCATTCTTATTCATGTTTGCGGACTCTCTTCTGATCTTCTTTTGAAGCATCATCAGTGCATACTGCAGCGTTTCAGGTCTTGGTGCACATCCAGGCAGATAGATATCTACCGGTACGATACGGTCTACACCCTGTACGGTTGCATAGGTATTGAACATACCCCCTGTGTTTGCACATGATCCCATAGAGATGACCCATTTCGGCTCTGTCATCTGGTCATAGAGTCTTCTTGCAAACTCTGCGTGTTTCTTGGAGAGTGTCCCTGCAAGGATCATCACATCAGACTGTCTTGGAGATGCTCTAAAGATCGTACCCATACGGTCGAAGTCATAACGTGACGCACCTGATGCCATCATTTCGATCGCACAACACGCCAAACCATATGTCAATGGCCAAAGCGAGTTTGAACGCCCCCAGTTTACTAAATGATCTACCGTAGTCAATGCTATCGGCAAGCCTGCTGATGAGGCATAATTTACTTGATGCTGTGCCATTCAAGTGCTCCTTTCTTCCATGCGTAAATAAATCCGATTGCAAGCAAAAGGATAAATAGAATCATCTCAGCGAATCCGAACCATCCAAGCAATTTAAAATCAATCGCCCATGGGAACATAAAGACAATCTCTACATCAAACAAGATGAACAGAAGTGCTATCAGATAGAACTGTGCCGAGATCGTGTTTGGCTGCTTTGTTACCTCCGGTCCACATTCGTAGATCGTAAGCTTAAGCTTTTCAGTGTCAAGCTTTGCAAGTTTTCTACTTACAAAACGTGCTGCAAAAAGGGTCGCCGGAAAAGCAACCGCTGTAAGTGCAAACAGAATAAATACACCAAAATACGGGTGTTCTGTAATTACGTGAGTCATTATTAATCCCTTACTTTAATCATCTCCCTCCTATTAAATAGGGCAGAGAATTCTCAGAATATTTGATTAATATAGCGAAAAGTTAATTAAACTCATTGTGTAGGGATTGTGTAAAATACTAGGAATCTTGTGCTGTAACTAAGTGAAACAGAAATATATCATAAGTAAAATATATAATGAAACCGATTTTTATCTAAAAGCAAAAAAATGTGTTATAAAATAACAAAAAAAGAGTAATTCAAAAATGACACACTATAAAAAACTTACCAATACGCTCTACTGGATCGCACTGGCAGGTCTCTTCCTCTGGTTCGCCTATACCAAGGGGTGGATACTTGCCAACTTCCCTTCAATCGATGCCCGAACAGCCATCACTATGATAGAAAATGATGACAATGTCACACTGCTGGATGTAAGAACCGTTCCTGAGTTTAAAGAGGGGCACCTGAGAGGTGCCACACTGATCCCGCTTCAGCAGCTCGATACCCATATCGGTCAGCTGGCAGGCAGAAAAGAGACAAAGATCCTTGTCTACTGCCGAAGCGGCAACCGAAGTGTCGCCGCCTCACGTATCCTGGAGCAGCACGGATTTACCCCGGTCAATATCAAAGGCGGGATCATGACACTGCAAAGTGCCGGAGCAGAGGTTGTCAGAGAGTAAAAAACAGCTATCATGGTGCGTGATTACGCACCCTACGCGAAATCATCAAGAGTGTCGGGGTGAGGAGACCCCGACCTACACTTTATATCGATGACGCAAGATGGCTAAAGCTCCTTTTGCATCCGTAGGTTTGGCACCGCCAAACCTTCTCAACCACTCTTTATGCTTCATAACAAAATCGATACTCAGAATGCGCATTTGTCAGACGCTTCTTTCTAGGGTGGTCTTTTAAGCCCACGCTGTGTCCAAATTGGTACGACAATCACACAAGTTATACGAATACCACAGATATTCTCAAGCTTCTATTTCGGTGCGTGATTACGCACCCTACGCGAGTGGTGTTGTCACGCTATTGTAAAAAAGGGAGCGTGGTGGGTAGTAGTACCGGTACTTTTATACCTTGAATCCCATGCTCTTGCTTCCCTCGAAACTGCTGCCGAGCTCTTTTTCGATCTCTTCGAGGAAGTCTTCATTGCCGAAGATGCTCTCCTCTCTGACGGCAACCTTGTAGGCGGTGTTTTTGATGATCAGATTGATCTGTCCGCCTGTCAGTTCATATTTGGCCAGGGCTTTCGGATCAAAATCTTCCGTATAGTCCGCATTCTCGGGAAGCATAAACTGCCAGAGCCTCAAACGCTGTTTTTTTCCGGGTTTCTTAAACTCTATCTTATAGTTGAAGCGTCTGGAGAAGGCTTTGTCAATATTTCCAAGCAGGTTGGTCGTAGCGATCAGTATCCCTTCGAAGCGTTCGATCTGCTCTAGAAAGATATTTTGCATCTGGTTGTGCATCTTATCCGCACTGCTTCCTGTCCCCTCAGTCCTACTGCTCAGAAACTGGTCGGCTTCGTTCAACAGGAGTATCGGTTCTACTTTCGCCTTGTGACTCAGCTCTTTGAACTCATCAAAGATGCGTCTTACATTTTTTTCACTCTCTCCCACATACATAGAGAGGATCTTTGAACAGTCAAAGGAGAGAATCGGTCGCTTCAGCGTCTTTGCAAGGCTCATTGCCGTCATCGTCTTACCGGTCCCTGCACTCCCGTAAAAGATGATACGCGCATCAATCCCTTTACGTCTGTCTTTGATCCCCCACTCTTTGAGTTTTTTGAACACCTCTCTGTCCACCTGCTTGACCAGGTTGTCAAGCGTCTCCCTGGTCTTTGGATGCAGTACCACATCATCCAGGGTCGTGGTCGGCTTGAGATACTCGAAGATATCCTGTTCCTTAACCAGTGCATCAAGTTTCATTTTGGTGACTTTTTTCTTCTTGCTTGGATGGATGATACGCTGCATCACCTCCTCTTGCAGATAAAAAGAGCGGCTTACCCCTCCGAACATATTGAGTATCTCTTCGTAATCGATGATCTCTTCAGTGATAAGTTTGGCACCATCCTCCAGCAGTGAACGGTTCTTTATCTTCTCATACTCATCAAAACTGATCAGCTCGATCAGTGTATTCATATCCCTGAAGAGGCCTTCTCCACCACTGTACTCCTCTTTAAGGAGGGCAAGAAAGATACGCTGCTCTTTTTCATCCAGCTCTTTCTCCTTGAAGAACTCCTCTACCACGATCGGTGTTTCAGTGAGTTTGACACGCTCTTCGATACGTGTAGTAAGAAGCGTCAGCTTGTTCTTAAGCCGACCGATACTGAGTGAATTATCCGCGAACCCCTGCTTGTAGGTTGATATCTTATGCAGCAGTGTCACCATGTCGAACTGGTCCTGCAGATACTCCAGATGATCCGTATAGGGTTTGATATCAGGAAGATAGATCTCCAAAGAGCCCTCTTCCAGCAGACGCAACAGTGAGATACTTGGCGTCACCGAAGTACTGAGCAGCTCCAGTGTTGAAGCATCATGCGCTTTGATCTGCCCAAAGCTCATCTGTATGATCCACCCGAGATCGAGCAGATTTTTGACCAGTTTCAACTTTTTCAGATACGTATATTCATCGGTTGAAAAGTTATCCTGAAGCATCTCAATGACAGGGATCTCTTCAAGCCCTTTCACATACCTTGCACAGATATATTGTATCAATTCTGCCTCTTCTTCTGTACATTTCAAATGTTCAAATATGGATGTTCTGCCCACATCCTTGGCTTCTATAAACTCTATTAGATATTTCAATCAAATTCCTCATTTATTACTATTGGTATATCTCAAGAGTATAGCAAATATTTTCAATTTTTCGTTGAGGGACAGACGTTTCCAGAAGATACCAAAAATGATAAAAATATTCACTACAGCTCATTAGACCACCCGTATAGATTTTGGTATACTTTGAAAAACCAATTTTAAAAGTATCCTATGAAACCGTTCAAAACATTTTTTTACAGACCTCACTCTTCCACACTTACGGTGACCTCAAGCAATGGATTCCATCTCAGGCCTGCAGCCAAGTTTGCCACCGAGGCCAAACAGTTCAGCTGTGATATTCATATCGAGTTCTCTGAAAAAAAGATCAATGCCAAAGCGGTCAATGCGATTCTTTCACTCAACCTTGACAGAGACGATACCTTTACGCTCATTGCACACGGAAAAGATGCAAAAAAAGCACTGGAGATACTCAATCGAACCTTCAACCAACTCATGAACACGGAGAGCAGCCCGAAACAGGTAGAAAAACAGAAGACCTTTTATCATAGTCCTACCAAATCCGGAGAGATCATCAGTGAAGGGATCGCAGTTGGAAATCTCCATCACTTCAGTGTTCGCGAGAAGCAGCATGCTTCACCGACCTCTTTTAAGCAGGCAGTTGAAGCGAGTGCAGATGCGCTAGAGAAACTTTATGCCAACTCCCAAAAAGATGCCGATGCCCATATCTATCTGGCACAAAAAGCGCTGCTTCTATCTCTGGCTGAAGGCATCGAAACACTTGAAGCGTTCACTGCACGCATCGATACCGAGAAGGAGGAGCTAAAACACGGTCGACATGCAACCAAGATAGCAGACCTCAACGACCTGCTTTACCGGGTCAAAAAACAGATGGGGTACGACTATCAAGTATCACTGCCCAAAACCCCTTTTATTTTGACTGCAGATGACCTGCTTCCAAGCCAGATCAAAATCCTGGAGCACAGTACGGTACTCGGTGTTGCCCTCGTAAACAGCTCTTTGACCTCACATACTGCAATCCTGCTGCGTGCAGCAGGTATCCCCTCTCTTCTACTGGATGCACCGTTGAAGGAGAAGGGAGAGAAGGTGATCCTGGATGCCTACAGTGGAGTGGTCGTGCTTAACCCTTCACCTGAAGATCTTATGCAGGCCTTCAATCGACAAAATAAAGATGAGAAACGCCACTCTGAAATACATCAAAAGCGTTTTGAACCTGCCGTGACACAGGAAGGAGCAAAGATCAATGTCTTTGCCAATGTCTCTGACCTTGACTCAGCCAGAGAAGCCAAAGAGGAGGGAGCGGAAGGGATCGGCCTTTTGCGTTCTGAATTTCTTTTCAAGGAGCATAAACCGATCATCAGGGACCAGGTCAAAGCCTATCAAGCGATCTTTGAACTCTTTGATGATGTGACGGTACGTACACTTGATGTGGGCGGGGACAAAGCACTTCCCTATATCGATATCCCCAAAGAGGAGAACCCTTTTTTGGGGATTCGTGGTATCAGACTGCTGCAGAGCGATCCAACATTGATTGAAGAACAGCTTGAGGCGATCTTCACTGCCGCAGAGAACAGGCCTGTCAAGATCATGTTTCCCATGATCAGCAGACCGGAGGAGTTCAAAGAGGCCAAAAGTTTCGCCCTCAATATCGCCCGTGACAAAGATATCCCTATAGAGAATATACGTTTCGGTATGATGATCGAAGTACCCTCTGTACTCTTTGCACTCCAGGCATTCAACGAACTCGTGGACTTCTACTCGATCGGGACCAATGATCTGGCACAGTACCTTTTTGCTGTTGAGCGTACCCACCCTACACTCAAGATCGATCCCCACTCACCCATACTCTTTGATGTGATCAAACGTATCATGCAGGAGTCGACCAAACCTGTCAGTATCTGCGGAGAACTGGCAGGGGATACCAGGGTGATCCCTCAGCTTCTTGAAACCGGTATACAGACACTTTCTCTCTCAGCCAAACGTATCGGACAGATCAAGGATAAGGTTAGAGATGTTTAACCTGTTCCAAAAGATCGGGAAAGCCCTGATGACCCCTATCGCAGTACTTCCGGTAGCGGCACTCCTGTTGCGTCTTGGATTCGGCGATATCTTTGACGGGCAGATCGCGCTCATTATGAAAAGTGCAGGCGAGGCGATCTTTTCACACCTTGACCTCCTCTTTGGTATCGGTATCGCCTACGGGCTGGCAAAGAACAACGACGGTGCTGCGGCACTCTCAGGGGCTATCGGGGTACTGATCGCCAAGGCAGTCTACGTCAGTATCGACGAGAGTGTCAATATGGGGGTCTTTGTCGGTATCATTATCGGTGTGATCGCGGGAACCCTCTACAACCGCTACCACACGATCAAACTTCCCGAATTCCTGGGTTTTTTCGGGGGCAAACGCTTTGTGCCGATCATCACCGCTGTCTCCGCGATCGGTGTAGGTATACTGGCAGGATACTTCTGGCACTACGCCCAGGGAGCGATCGACAGTTTTTCAAACCTTATCATCGGTCTTGGAGAGACAGGGACTTTTATCTACGGAACGCTCAACCGTGCACTTATCCCGCTTGGACTACACCATATCCTCAACTCGGTCTTCTGGTTTCAGCTCGGTGAGTACACCTACCTCAAAGAGGGGGTAGAGACCGTAGCCAACGGTGACCTTCACCGCTTCTTTGCAGGAGACAAGAGTGCGGGTGTTTACATGGCAGGGTTCTATGTGGTGATGATGTTCGGGCTGCCTGCGATGGCACTGGCGATCTACCTCAATACACCTAAATCCTACCGCAAGAAAGCAGGAGCGATCCTTGCCGGTGTTGCCTTTACCTCATTTCTTACAGGGATCACCGAGCCTCTGGAGTTCCTCTTTCTGTTTGTCGCACCGATGCTTTTCCTGCTGCATGCACTCCTCACAGGCCTTGCACTGGCAAGTGCGCAGATGCTCGATATCCATGCAGGGTTCGGTTTTTCAGCAGGATTCATCGACTACCTGATCAACTATAAGCTAGCTACCAATCCGCTGCTGCTGCTTCCATTGGGTGCGGTATTTGCGGTGATCTATTTTGTAGCCGGCTACTACACCATCAAGCTATTCAAACTGCAGATCTTTGAAGAGGCACAGAGTGACAAAAGTATAAAAAGCGATGATGAGGCGGCAGCTTTTATCGCTGCTCTCGGTGGGCCAGGAAACATTCTCGATACCGATGCCTGCATCACAAGGCTTCGTATGCGTGTCAATGACAGCAGTACCCTCAAGGATGACGACTTTACCGCGCTGGGCGCAAAAGGGGTGATACGCCCGGACAGAGAGACGATACAGATCGTGCTTGGAAGCAGGTCAGAGAAGGTGGCGGAGAAGATCAAAGAAGCGCTAGGATGATCAGGCTTACCGAGAAAAGCGAGGGAGAGCAACCACCAGTATTCGTATCACCCTAAGACCACCTGCTTCTCCAACGCTTTTCACCACTTTTATCCATACTGTTTTCATTATTTATTTCTTATTGTGCTATATATAGTTATAATTTTAAAAGATGTTTAACAGAGATCAGTGAAAGCGATACAGATATGCCACATAATGTGTATGATATCAGAGTATTACCAACTAAATATTGTCAAGGAAACCTTCAATGAAACTTTTACACTTTTTCATTATTATTGCGTTTTTAACATTTCAGGGGTGTGCTACCAAAGAAGCTGCTCCGGATGCAACTCATCAGCAGATCACAACAGAGGTGACCGCTCCGGATACGCTGCAAAGTGATATCGATGACAACCAACTCTCTGATGCCCAGGCAGAAGGGTTTGAAGAGGAGTTTTCAAGAGAGGAGACAAGCAGTGCCGCTGATCCATTGAGCGGGTACAATAGAGTCATGACCTCTTTTAATGATAAAGTGATGATCTATCTCATCAATCCTGTTGCTGAAGCGTATGCCGCAATAGTACCTCAGCCTGCACGTATAGGCGTATCCAATGCCGTTGATAACATACAGTTCCCTATCCGTTTTGCCAACAATCTCCTCCAGTTCAAATTCAAGAACAGTGCGGATGAGTTAAAAAGATTTGTTGTGAACTCTACCATAGGAATAGGCGGGCTTATGGATCCTGCCAAAAATCATATGAATATACCGGCCCATGATGAGGACTTTGGACAGACCCTTGGGCACTATGGCGTAGGCTCCGGATTCCATATTGTTTTACCGTTCTTAGGACCATCTAATGTACGGGATATTCTGGGTCTCACGGCAGATGCATATCTCTCACCTATTGTCTATATGAAAGATCTGGAAAAATATAGAATTCCGAACAATACAGGTCAGACGATCGGCATTTTTACTGTTGATTTTATCAACACGACTTCTCTACATTTAGGAGAGTATGAAAGCCTTAAAAAAGATGCGATCGATCTCTATCCATTCTTTAGAGACACGTATGAACAGAAACGAAATTCTGATATAGCAGAATAGATCAAAAAAGGAAGATAAATATGTTTAAAAAGGTAATTTTACTATGGCTTCTGTCAGTGGTATCTATCTACGCCATAGGAGAGCAAAACATACAAAAAGTGATGGATAGTAAAATAAGAGAGGTTTTACATCTACTAAAAGATAAAACATTATCACAATCCCAAAAAGAACAAAAAAGTATTCAAGTGATAGATGATGTCTTTGACTACAAAATCATGGCTAAAATAAGCCTGGGTAAGAGATGGAACTCACTGACTAAAAATGAAAAAGCACAGTTTTTTAACGCTTTTGAACGAAAGATAAAACACTCCTACCTGGATAAATTAAGACTCTATAACAATCAAAAAGTGATCATCAAAGCGTTAAAAAAGATCAAATCCAACAGAATTACCTTGGAAACACACGTGATAGGTCTTGACGATACCTATAAGGTCATTTATCTATTTTACAAGAAAAGAGGGACGAATCAGTGGTCTATTTATGATGTAGAGTTAACGGGTGTGAGTATTATCCAAACCTATAGAAAGCAATTTTCAGAATTTTTACGCACAAAGTCGATCAAACAGCTTTTAGAATCACTTTAAGTGACGCTAAAGAGAAAACCTTCTGATTACGATGCATACGAAGTTGACCTATGTTATATAAATTTTATCAAAACCTGATACTGAAATATCCTTTATCTGTTTTGATAGTGGTTATCAGCAGCATACTTATTTTCGGTATCAATGTCGTGAAACTGGAGATAGATGCCTCTGCAGAGACACTTCTGCTGAAAGATGACAGAGATCTCGCATTTTCCAGAACTGTGGCAAAACGATTTCATACCGACGATATTCTTGTACTTGCCTACAAACCTGAACATGATCTACTTTCAAAAGAGAGTCTTGAAACATTAACCCGCATCAGTAGCGACCTGGAAAAATTACCAGGTGTTGAATCTGTAGATTCGCTTATCAACGTACCACTGTTCTTTTCACCCATAAGAGAAGTGGATGAACTGATCAATGAAACAAGAACCCTGCAAACCCCTGATATCAATCTCTCTCTGGCGAAACAGGAGTTCCTCACCAGTCCTTTGTATAAGGAGAGCCTTGTCAATAAAGAGTTTACGATATCTTCTATCATCATTCATATACATCAGGATCCGGAATATTTCACACTTTTAGAAAAGAGAAATCGTCTGCTTGAGAAGCAAAACACCTCTTCTCTTACAAAAGAAGAAGAACAGGTCCTTGACGATGTCACTATAGCATTTAAAGAGTATCGGGATGCACAACGTACTCGTGACAATCAGAACATTGAAGCAATTCGCTCTCTTATCTCCAAATATCAAGACGATGCTACCTTTTTTCTAGGTGGCGTTCAGATGATCTCGAACGATATTGTCTCGTTTGTTAAAAATGACCTGCTTATCTACGGAAGCATACTGATACTCCTTATTGTTCTTGTTCTGGGCATTGTTTTCAAAAAACCGAGATGGGTGATGCTGCCTATTCTTATCTGTACGCTCTCTGTCATTGCCATCACCAGCAGTCTGGGATTTTTTGGCTGGGAGATCACTGTCATCTCTTCAAACTTTATTGCCCTACAGCTTATTATCACGATTTCGATCGTTCTGCACCTTATTGTCAGACATGAAGAACTTTTAACCTACTATCCACATGCTTCATCCAAAAGAGTCATTTTGCTCACGATGCTTTCAAAAGCGACACCCACTTTCTTTGCCATTATCACAACCATTGCCGGATTCTCTTCGCTTCTTTTTTCCCATATCCATCCTGTGATCAACCTCGGTTGGATGATGAGTGCAGGGATCGCAATGTCACTTCTCATTGCGTTCATTATTTTTCCTGCTGTGCTTATGCTACTTATAAAAAGACCTCCTCTAAAGAAAAAGAAATCACTCTCTTTGATACCCTCTCTGACCGCTCGAATTGTATTGCATGATAAAAGAGCTATTTTTATCATCTCCTTTCTCTCTATTCTCTTTAGTGTGACAGGAGCTTCACAGCTTATTGTGGAAAACAGCTTTATCAACTATTTCAAAAAAGATACAGAGATCTATCAAGGGATGAAGATCATAGACCAGGAGCTGGGGGGCACAACACCTCTGGATGTGATCGTCACTTTTTCAGACACAAAAACCCCGGCAGAGCCTGTCATGGAAGCAGAGGAGGATCAGTCGTTTGAAGACTCATTTGAAGATGAGTTCAGCAGTGTAGAGAACGAAGAGCAATACTGGTTTACCGATGAAAAGATCACGATCATAAAAAGAGTCCATGACTATTTGACACACCTGGAACAGATAGGTGAGGTACAATCTTTTGCCACGCTTCTTGCTACAGGGAAGAGACTTAACGGGAACAAAAGTCTGGACAGTATAGACCTCGCTATCCTCTACAAAAAACTCCCGCAAAAATATAGAGATATTATACTTTTGCCTTATGTGAATATTGAGCACAACCAGCTAAGATTTTCTACACGAATTATCGATTCAAATGAGGCATTACGAAGAGATGCATTGCTGAAAAAGATAAAGAATGACCTCACGCATATCATCGCTCCTGATATCGCAACCGTGCAGCTGTCAAATCTTATGGTACTTTACAACAATATGCTGCAGTCCCTGTTCGATTCACAGATCAAAATGCTCGGGCTTGTACTGCTCATCGTCTTCTTTATGTTCCTTGTACTTTTCAGATCTCTAAAACTGACATTTATTGCTTTAGTTGTCAATATTATCCCTATCGGTATGGTCTTTGGATTTATGGGATGGCTACATATTCCACTTGATATTATGACGATCACGATCGCAGCGATCGCTATGGGCATAGGCATAGATGACACGATACACTATATTCACCGATTTCAAGTGGAGTTTGAAAAGGACAATCGTTACTACTTCAGCATGCATAGAACAAACAACAGTATTGGAAACGCCATGTACTTCACCACGCTTGTTATCGTGATAGGATTTTCCATTTTAACACTTTCAAATTTGATCCCGACCATCTATTTCGGGCTGCTCACTATGGTTGCCATGGTCGCTGCTCTTATATCAGACCTGATCCTTTTACCAAAACTATTACTCCTACTCAAGCCATTCAAAAAGGTGGAAACTCCCTTCGTGAGAAACAGTAAAAAATAAAATTATGCAGTGTAACTCACGATACAGAATACTTGAGAAGTTAAACAGAGAAGGCATTACGCTAAGCCTCCATCCTCTCCGGTAATATCCTTCAAGATATGGTAGGCATGGTTGATCGCCATCGCGATAGAACCACCGCTTTTATAGACGATATCTCCAGCTGTGTAGAGACCCTTGACGCTGGTCTCAAACTTTTCATTGATCACCGGCAGGTCATGCTCATCCAGTTCCATACCGCTCTTTCTGAAAAAGTCCACAGGCGTCGTACCTCCCAGTGCATAGATCACCCGGTCATAGATCGTATGAAAGCCGTTGTTGTAGTTAACCTTCACCTTCCCCTCTGCATTTTCAATGGAGTCTATATCGATACCGTAGCGGACTCGCAGACGCTCTTCCTGATCATAACGTTCGATCATCTCCCGGTTGATATCATTGATCCTTGCGAAGTGCTCTCTTCTATAGGAGAGGGTCACGTCATTGATGGTGCTCAGTTGACAGGCATACTCCACCGCTGAGTCACCTCCGCCGACGACCAGTATCTTCTCATGGCCACGGCACTCATAGGGGTTGAAGTTGACCACTTTTTTGATAGAGGCCGGGATCTTATAGGAGGGTTTGTTGGGTTTACCCATACGACCGATAGAGACGATGACATTGGGAGCAGTGAAGTCTCCTTCGGGAGTCACGACAGAGAAGATCCCCTCCTCCTTGACTACCCTGTCAACCTCGCACGCAAAGAGTGTATCGATCTTCTCATCATCAAGCAATAGCTCAAAGTACTCAAGTGTACTCTCCTTGGTACCGTCAAAGAACTCAACATTCCCCTCCATGTCGACACTCTGTCCCTGCCAGTCTTTATCCACTCTTTTTGAGTCTTTGTAGTATTGGCGTATCGTCTGGGAGTGGTTCTCCCCTTTTTCGATAAAAAGTATCTTCGCAAGCCCGAATATAGAGCCTTCTACCGCTGAAGCGATACCACCGGGACCGCCTCCTACGACAATCAGGTCATAGTGATTATCCATTCTACCTTTCCTCCTCTTCGATAGTATAAACACCCATTATATCAGAAAGTAGTGTTGTAAAGCATATCCTCCGGATGTTGATACCCCTGTCTACATACCATGTGGCCGTCGTTGTCGATCTTGACCACAGAGGGGAAAGCATTGGCACCCATTGAACGGGCTTTGGAAAAATCATGACGCATTAGCACTTCAGCCCGTTCAGTTTCGTAAAACGTGACAAACGCCTGCTGTCTGTCAGGGGCAATAAATGATTTCAAGGTCTGCAGATCTGTGATATCCGCCCCATCCAGATAAAAAGCGCTTTGTATCTTAGCCAGGTACGAAAATGAGGCATCATCACCCCAGAGTTCACGCACAGTGACTACCGCTTTACAGGCAGGATAGGTATCATACTCAAAGTTGTCACGTTTCAAGAGGTTCTCTGTAAAGTGTTGTCCGGTGGTACCTGCAACCTGCTGCCATGTTGCTTTGAGCTTGGCTTTGGTCGACGCATTCCAAGGCATTGCACCTTTGGTGCGCAGTCCGCCGACAACCAGAGAGAAGTCATATCTCTCATGATACTTCTCTCGCATCGCCTCCATCACCGGGTGAAATCCCCAGCACCAGGAGCACATTGGATCGATGACGAAGATATAGTGCGTTTTATTTGTCAGCTTCAAAATCAAGCGAGATCGAGTTGACACAGTGTCTTGTCATTTTATCGGTAAATCCCTCGCCTCTGAAGACATGCCCCAGGTGTCCTCCGCAGTTGGCACAGACGATCTCTACGCGTCTGCCGTCTGCATCCGGTATTTCCTTAACGGCACCTTCGATCGCATCATCAAAACTCGGCCACCCGGTTCCGCTGTCAAATTTAGCATCCGACTTGAAAAGCGGTGTACCACACTGTCTGCACTTGTAAACCCCCTCCTCTTTATTGTCAAAATATTTTCCGGTAAAAGGTCTTTCGGTTCCCTTATGCAGTATCACATACTCCTCTTCGGGGCTTAGTTCATTGTATGCCATTAGATATCCTTTGTACTGTTATGTTGTTCTTCATGCTTTTTATTAAATTTTTTGGATGTGGAGAGAGGCCCCTTTTCGGATCGATCACCCTTCTCTTTTTTTGGCATCTTCAAGACAACGATAAAAATGATCACAATGATCGCATAGGCAAGATAGTAGTAAAGATTATCACCTTCTGGCATCAGTTCACCTCCATAATGATATCGCCGCTTTTAACGATATTCAGTTTTTTCTCTATATTTTTAACATCACTCTCTTCCGTGATAAGGATAGGGGTAATAGTATCCTTGGCATGTTCACGGAGGTATGCAAGGTCTGTTCTGATGATCGGATCTCCCGCTACTACCTGGTCCCCCTCTTCCGCAAGCCGTTCAAAACCCTCGCCTTTTAAATTAACAGTATCCAGACCGATATGCACCATCACTTCAAGGTCTTTATCGCTCTTGATACTGTAGGCGTGATTGGTGCCGAATATCTTAGTCACTCTGCCCGAGATGGGTGCGCAAAAAGTATCGGAGGCCGGCTTGATCGCGACACCATCACCTGCCATCCCCTGGGAAAAGACCTCATCCTCTACCTGATCAAGTGCTACCACCTGACCATCTACAGGCGCAAAGACCTCTCTCTTTTTTCGTTTTAAAAATCCAAACATTACATTACCTCGTATACTTTAGCTCTCCGGCTACTACTGTCGATATGATACTGAAATCTTCATCAAATATGACAATATCGGCATCATACCCCTCACGCAGTTCACCTTTGGTAACACCAAGTTTGCGTGCAGGGATCTTTGTCACACTGCTAATGACTTCGACAAGGGACATCGAGGTGTGTCTCTTCATCTTGCGCAGTCCATCATTGAGACGCAGTACCGATCCGGCCAGGGTACCATCCTCAAGCTCGGCCTTTCCGTCTTTGACCACAACCTTACGCCCGCCGAGATCATAGACTCCGTTTCTCATACACCCTGCTCTCATCGCATCGGTGATCAGGATCAGTCTCTCCTGTTTCATACGATAGGTCAACTCCAAAGCCGAAGGGTGGGTATGTACCAGGTCCGGGATGATATCACAGGTCACATCACTCTCAAACACCGCCCCGATGATCCCCGGTTCTCTATGGTGGTATCCGTTCATGGCATTGAAGAGATGGGTCGCGTGGGAGACACCCCATCCGAAACTCTCTTTGCACTGCGCATAGCTTGCATCGGAGTGTCCCACACTGAGGATGATATGCGGATATACCTCGGTCAGATACCGGATAAACGCTTCAGCCCCCTCGACTTCAGGGGCCAGTGTGATCATCCTGATCACCTCCATATGCTCAGCGATCAGATCAAGGTTCGGCTTTTGGATATAGGATTCATCCTGTGCACCATGCCTGGAGGC
Source organism: Candidatus Sulfurovum kebritense (assembly GCA_047689535.1). Classification (GTDB taxonomy): domain Bacteria; phylum Campylobacterota; class Campylobacteria; order Campylobacterales; family Sulfurovaceae; genus Sulfurovum; species Sulfurovum kebritense. Next base: position 35,719 of record JBEWPZ010000005.1, read on the forward strand.
ATTGATAAAAGGCCCTTCCAGGTGAACCCCAAGTATCTGAGCACCGCTTACGTTGTTTTGAGACGCTTTGACATTGTGTAAAGCAGTGTCAATCGCTGCAGTTGACATCGTCATTGTAGTAGGCAAAAAGGAGGTAGTGCCGGTCTGAAGCAGTGTAGAAGAGATCGTCCCGAGTGCTTCGGGGGTGCCATCCATCACATCAGCCCCGCCTGCCCCGTGGATATGCAGATCGATAAACCCGGCACTCACATAGGCACCTTTGGCATCTATCACTTCCGCATCCTCAGGCAGATGATCCGTGATGCCGATGATCTTTTTGCCAAAAAGCAGTACCTTCCCTTCTACAATCTTCTCACCATCAATCAAAAGGGCATTGGTGATCGCTTTCATCCTTAGATCCCCTCTTTCAAGTTCTCTTTGAGTACACGCTTAAGTACCTTCCCGGTGGCATTTTTTGGAAGTTCTTCGATCATATGGATATGCTTCGGTACCTTGAAGTTTGCAAGCTGTTTGCGCAGGTATGTTTTGAGCGCACTTTCGTCAATCGTGTCAACCCCCTCTTCAAGTTCGATATAGGCTACAGGTATCTCCCCGTTCTTCTCATCCGTAACACCGATCACTGCGGATGCACTGACCCCCTCAAAGCTGTCGATCACCTCTTCTATCTCTCTTGGGTAGATATTGATCCCCTTGGAGATGATCAGATCTTTTTTTCTGTCAACGATGAACAGATACCCCTCCTCATCGATATATCCCATATCTCCTGTAAGCAGCCATCCGTTGATGATCGTCTCTGCAGTAGCTTCCGGGCGGTTCAGGTAGCCCTGCATGACATTGTCACCCTTGACGATAATATCACCGATATCGCCTTTTGGCAGCTCCACAAGATTCTCATCCACCACTTTCATCTCATACCCTGCCAGTGCGGTTCCCACTGAACCTGCTTTCTGTTTCTCGAGCCTGTTCATACAGACTGCCGGACTCGCCTCGCTGAGACCATACCCCTCCAGAAGCTTTGCACGCTTGAACTTCTTTGCCATAGCATCAAGGGTTTTAGGCTGCAGTGCAGCCGCACCTGAGATAAAAGCACGCAGGTTGTTAAACCACATAAAGTACCAGGGCAAATCCGCTTTGGAGAGTGCACTGTAGACATCGGGAATTCCGAAGAAAAGCGTCACACGCTTCATCAGTGTCTGTTTGAAGATATTTGAAAACGGCTGCAGAGACTTGATGAGCACGATACTCGCACCTGCATAGAGAGGCAAGATAACCCCTATCGAGAAGGTAAAAGAGTGGAACATCGGCAAGAAAACGATCCCCCTGTCTTTTGGGTTCACATTGATATGCCGGATCCCGCTGAGAGCGTTGGAAAAGATGTTCTTATGTGAAAGCATCGCACCTTTTGGTTTGCCTGTGGTTCCCGAAGTATAGAAAATGACCGCAGTCTCATCCAGTCCGCGTGCATCGGAATGGACACTCTCGGGATAGCTCAAGGCTTCCTCAAAACCGTGGTGTTTCCCTTCCCTGTACTCAAATGCATCCCCTTCCCATACAATGAAGTTACAGAGTTCATCTGCCCTACAGGCTTTGACAACTTTCTCATGGATCATAGAGGTGATCAGTACGCTGCAGCCGCTGTCTTCCAGAATATAGGAGAGCTCCTCCTCTTTCAAAAAGGTATTGACCGGGACAATCACTGCTCCGAGTTTGGAGAGTGCAAAGATCGTATAGATAAACTCGGGAGAGTTTCTCAGAAAAAGCGCGACCTTGTCACCTTTTTTTACCCCCTGGGCTGCCAAAAATGCCGCTAACGTATCTGCCCTTTGCAGAATATCTCCATAGGTGATCTTCACCTCATCGACAAAAAGGGCTGTTTTGCGTTTGTACTTTGCTCCATGGTCCGCAATAAGTTCATAAAAACTGTTAAAGTCGTATCTCATCTTAGTACTCGTATGCGATACCTACAGTAGTCAGGAAAGCACCACCTTCATGGAAACTCCCGCCGTTGGCAAGAACCGGGTTCTCATTGATACCTGCCGGCATAGAGATCGACTCCTTTGAATCATAAAGGAATGAGGCACCCCAGGAGAGCTGTTCACTCTGCTGGTATCTGAATCCCATAGAGAAGATCTGCGCATCACTGTCAGGGAGTTCAAATCCAAGGGTCTCAAGCGGTGCAGGCGTCTCATCGATCGCAAATCCGAACATCGCCGTAATCTTGTTATCCATCTTCACGGTTGCCCCGAGTCTGAATGTGTCCGTATCCTTCCAATCTTTTGGTACCGGAGTATCAAAGGCTCCTATCAAGACAGGGTCTGTTAATGTCGGGTTACCATAGTTAAAATTCAAATTCTTATAGGCTGACCAATAGGTCCTCTCATAATTAAATTCCAAAGTAAACTTCTCTTCCCAGGTCTTGGAGATCGCCAGATTGAGTGCCGCAGGTAGCGGTACAGTAACGCACGAATCCCCTCTATATGGACCATCATCACTTTCCAATGTTGCCGTGCCTTCTTCTTGAATATCTACCTTAGATCTATAAGTTACAGCGACATTGATATCAGCTGTAGGTCTGTAAGCCAAAGCTAGATTATATCCAAACTCAACCGTATCACCTTCCATATCCCTCATCAAATATCCATAATCAGGGTGAGTCCCTTCACTCTTCACTACCCCTTCACTGTAGATGACTCTCACCCCGCCGCCGATACTGAAGTTATCAGCAACTTTATACGAGAGACTCGGATTCAGTTCTATGATCTTCAGTGTGAACTCCTCAGCAAAAGATTTCTGTGGCTGCGCTTCCCACCGCTTGGTTAAACCACCCGGCACAGTAAGACTCACCCCCCATCTGAACTTACCCGTCGCATTGCTCACATAATGCAGATAGGGGATAGGCAGATTCTCTACCTCTGACTCCCCCGAGTAAGGCGCTACCAGTCTATACTCATTGGCAGGAAGGTGTGCCAGCGTCACACCCCCTTCTACAAAACGTTTATCCTCATCCATAAAACTCATATTTGCCGGGTTGTAGTACGCTGTGTCCGCGCCCATCGTATGTGCTACATAGGCTGCGCCAAGTGCTGTGGAGTTGATAGACTGTTCAGGGATCTTGTACCCTCCCGCTAAAACCAGTGAACCTGCAACGGCACTGAGTGCCACCCCTTTTACCATTTTCATTTTTTCCTCCTTTTTATATGTCCACCCTTTTATGAACTTGTGTCAATCTTCTATAAAAACTTACACAACTCCATAGAGGCTACTCTACCAGACGGTAAAGTGCCTCTATCTCCTCTGCCCAGATCGACTCGTCGATCGTCTCCAGGATCAACGGGATATCATCCATGCGGCTGTCATTCATGATAAACCCAAAGGCGTCCCATCCGATCTCTCCCTGTCCCAAAGAGTGGTGTCTGTCCACACGTGACCCAAGCGGCGGCTTGGAGTCATTGAGGTGCATCCCCATCAGATAGTCCGCACCTACGATACGGTCAAACTCCTCCATTGTCTGGTCATACGCTTCACGCGTACGCAGGTCATAGCCCGCCGTAAAGGTATGACAGGTATCGAGGCAGACACCCATACGTGTTTTGTCTTCTACTCTCTCGATAATATGTGCCAGATGCTCGAACCTGTACCCCAGGTTGCTTCCCTGTCCTGCAGTATTCTCGATCACCAGTTTCACCCCAGAATCTTTTGTTGCTTCGATCGCCCGATTCAATGATTCCGCAATGACATCCAGGCAGCCCAGCTCAGCTTCAAGCAGCTTCTCTTCATAGAGAGGGTCTCTCTTGGGGATCTTCACCAGGTGTGACCCGGGGTGAAAGTTCAGCCTGTCCAGGCCAAGTATCCTGCAGCGTTCCAATTCATCGATAAATGCATCCCGCGACTTTTCCAGCTTTTCTACTTCCGGATGCCCCAGGTTGATCAGGTAGGAGTCATGCGGGAGAACATGTTTCGGCAGGATACCGGAAGCCTCCAGGTTCTTCTGAAACGCATCGATACTTTTTGTCTCCAGCGGTTTTGCTTTCCACTGTCTCTGGTTTTTGGTAAAAAGGGCAAAGGCTTTTGCTCCTATCTTCATTGCATTCAGCGGAGCGTTCTCTACGCCGCCGCTTGCACTTACGTGTGCACCTACAAATTTTTTCACGCTTATTTATCCTTGTTGTTTTACTTTGATCAGAATATCGTTAATTGTATCACGGAATATGATCTGTCGGTTTAAAACGCTATACTCGATATCATATTTTCCGCTTTTGAAAAGCTTCTGTGTAAAGCCGTTACGACTTAATACGGTCCCCTCTTTGTCAAAGACCTGTTTACCGCCAAATACATTGCGCAAGAGCGTATCCGGATAGTGCCGGCTTAAGATTTGAGCATTGAACTTGGCTGCTGACATACACTGAAACGTACTCATACAGATCTCTCCATGGGATATCTCCAGCGAAGTCAGTGCTCTTCCGCTGCTGTATATCTCCACCTTGAGCGCCTCTTCCCCCTGATAGATAAACCCCATATCCGCATATCTGAATGTCGGTGTTTTAAAGACGATCAGTGCCGTATTCTGTTTGGTATAGACACTCTGTACACACCCTTCTATCCACAAAAGTGTCAAGAATAACCAGAAAAAACGATATTTTTTCATTTTATTTCCTGTTTTTTTAAAGAATCATAGTTATTTTAAGATAATATTAAGCTTTAAATTTATATAATGCCGTCCACAAGTTGCTGATGGCCCCTTCATCTAGCGGTTAGGATTCATGGTTTTCATCCATGCCACAGGAGTTCGAGTCTCCTAGGGGTCACCAACAACTTCATTTAAACCATTTACAAAAAAATTTACATTATAATCACTCATCTAAAAATCATTTGTGAAGAGTCCTTTATGTTACGTATCCTGTTTTTACCACTTCTGTTTTCCTCTTTTTTGATCTCATCGCCTCTCTTTACCGTAAGGCTTGGGGTTTTCAGTCTAAAAAACGAACTACAACTTTCGAATACCCTTGACCGATTCTCGCCTGCACTCAAAAAAACCGTACGTACCTATAGAAAAGATAGGTTTATCTACGTACATACCATACCGACTGATAACAAAAAGCCTTTGACTAAACTGCTTCCCGCATACCGGAAGATTTTCTCAGATGCCTATATAGATAGAACAAAATAGTCTATTTCACTGCTAAGAGAATAGCTCTTTATCATAGGCGACAAGCTCTCCGCGCTTTAACCGTGGTATGATATCTGTTTTGATCTTCCGTATGAGAAAACTCTTTTTGGCAAAAGGGATATTTTGATCTGCAACGATACGTTTCAGCTCTCTGTCATAATGACGCATCAAAAACGTGCGTAAGAACTGTTCAAGCTCCTCTTCACTCATCACCTGGATGCTCTCATCTACCAGTATTCTCATCAATCGGGGGTCTTCTTGTGTCCCATTGAGTACAGCATGAAAGAGAGGAGCATAACTTCCGAACATCTCTATATCCACTATATCGAGTACTGACGCCACAAGATCAGGTTTTTCAAGCATTGTTTTTAGGATACCCAGCTGGCCAATATCATCTTTCTGTTGGGTAAAACTCTCTTTGGCTCTGGAGGGCTGAGTCTGTTTGCCAAAGAGTGCAGCGGATATGCCGAGTTGTGTCGCAGCGAGTGGGATATAGGCATCCTTGATGATCGGACTCAACCCATCCAAAAACTGCTTGCTCTGGCCAAAAGCCGCTTCTTTTGCCCGTGGGTCTGAAAGGTCATATGCCTCTATGATCTTCTCTATCACGAACGGGATCAACGGTTTGGACTCCCTCAGAAGTTTTGCTACCGCTTCACTCTCTCCTTTTGCGATAAGATCTGCAGGGTCCAGTCCGTCCGGGAAGAGCACCACGCCTCCGTCAAACCCTGCTTTTGCAAGCATCATGGAGGCTTTGAGGGCGGCTGCCACCCCTGCTTTGTCTCCATCATAGGCCAGAATGACTTTAGGCTCACCTTTTCTGAGCAATGGAAGGTGCTCCGTGGTCAGTGCCGTTCCCAGTGTAGCCACAGCAGTATCGAATCCTGCCTGATGGAACATAATGACATCCAGGTACCCCTCACAGACGATCATCTGCTTTTTACTGTAGATACTCTCTTTGGCCAGATGGTAACCGTAGAGCAGCCTGGACTTGTTGAAAAGTTTGGTTTGAGGGGAGTTGATATATTTGGCCGGGTGATTGGTAATGGTCCTGCCCCCGAACCCTACGATAGAACCTGCCGAGGAATGGATCGGGAAAGTAATACGTTCGACCAATCTGGCATAATACTCCCCCCGCTCACCTTGCGCGATAACCCCTGCTTCGACAGCCTGCGGTTTGGGGAGCATCGTTCTCTCCAAGAACTGCATCACCTGCATCCCTGAAGGGACATAACCGATACCGAATTTCTCTATGGATGCTGCACTGATACCTCTCTTGGCAAGATATTTCTGTGCTGTCTGATTTTTATCGAGGTTTTTTACGTACCAGGTCTGTATCGCTTCCAGCACACGCTTTGCATCGCTGTAGTCTGAGCTTCCCTTGGTATAACGCAGCGAGAAGTTGTACATGGAAGCGAGTTTTTCTATCGCTTCGGGGTAACTCAGCTTCTCCATCTCCATTACGAATTTGATGCTGTCTCCCCCTGCTCCGCACCCGAAACAGTGGTAGATCTGTTTGGTAGGGCTCACCACGAACGAAGGGGTCTTCTCTCCATGGAAAGGACAGTTTGCTTTATAGTTGGCACCGGCTTTTTTCAGTTCCAGATAGTTACCGATGACATCTACAATATCAATACTGTTTTTAAGGGATTCAATAGAGGCATTATCAATCATAATGACATTATATCTAATTGGATATAATCTACGATAGAAATTAGAAATCAGGGATCAGGAATGCCGGATAGTAAAAACCATTCTCCACTCAAAGCTTTCTGCCGGAAAGCGTACCAACACTATTCACTTCTGGCACTAAATGCCGATACCCCCGTCGCTAAAGTGAAAGTGGGGTGCTTCACTATGTACTATGCACTAAAGCCATCTATAAGGGTGGTGTAACGTGGAAAATATCCTGCCGGCATACAATGACCCGCTTTTCAGTATACTCCTGATCATTGTCATCGCCCTGATCATCTCCCTGGTCACTTATACATGGGGACTCTATAAACAGCAAAAGGAGCAGGGAAATCTCTTAAAGTTTTTAGAGAAATTTGATACTGCCGAGTGTCTGCTTGACACAACCTCCATGCCCTTTGATGCTCATATGCTCAAACCGATGGCACTACTTGCTCAGGCATTTGACAATGATGGGGAGTACCATAAAGCCATCAGTATCTATCTCTACCTGATCAAAAATATACAGGAAGAGGGGTCAAAACTTGAACTGATGGAGAAGCTGGGCAAGACCTACTTCCATGCCGGTTTTTTGGAACGTGCGGAGAAGATATTTGAAGAGATTCTGCGTAAAAAGCCACGCAATGTACAGGCACTCTATATGCTTGAGGTGGTCTTTGAAAAGATGCAAAACTATACGAAGGCCTCAGAGATACTCGAACCGCTGGAACTGTTGGGGGAGGAGACGCAGACACTGCATACCTTTCTGAACTTTTCACAGCTCATAGCAGACAAAAGACTCCCCAAAGAAGAAAAAGTTGAACAGCTTTTGGCACTTCTGAAAAATGAACCGAAACTCTACCGGGAGATCGTCAGCGTATTGTTCCATCTGGATACCCGGGCGGCATGGCAGGCGATAGACAGATCACGTATCAAAGAGCTGATCGACATCCTCTGGTTCTTACCCCAGTCACAACTGAGTTTGGATATAATTGCACAAAACAGACAACTAAAAACACTCTACTATGCCAAAGGGTATATACAGGAGCCGGCAACCGAAAGCGGTATATTTACGCTGGATATGTTGGCAACGGCCAAACAAAATGGTTTTAAAGAGGGAGACCTGCATTTCACCTATCTATGCAGCAAGTGCAAACAGAGTTTTCCTATATCATTTAAACGTTGTCCGAACTGTATGGCACTGCACACAGTAGAAGTTGAGGAACACATTGCAAAATCAGACCCGAAAACAGATTACTCTCTATTCTGATGGCTCAAGCCTTGGAAATCCCGGTCCCGGAGGCTATGGCGGCATACTGGAGTACAAAGGCAAACGCAAAGAGTATTTTGGCGGCGAAACACATACCACCAACAACAGAATGGAGCTCCGTGCCGTTATTGAAGGGCTCAAGCTCTTGAAAGAACCCTGCAGCGTAGAGGTGGTCTCGGACAGCTCCTATGTGGTCAAAGCGATCAATCAGTGGCTTGAGGGATGGAAGGCCAAAGGGTTTAAAAAGGTAAAGAATGTCGATTTGTGGGAAGCCTACCTCGAGGCTGCCGAACCGCATCAAGTACATGGGACCTGGATACGGGGCCATGACGGGCACCCGGAGAATGAACGTTGTGATGACCTCGCACGGGGCGAAGCAGAACGTATCAAACAATCACTAAAATAGGAGATCTTATGAGCCATTACAGTCAACTTGAAAATCGGCTGGACTACACATTTGAAAACAAGCAATTGATTATTGAGGCTTTGACACACAAAAGTTATAAAAAGCCTTACAATAATGAGCGGCTGGAGTTTCTGGGGGATGCGGTACTCGACCTGATCGTCGGGGAGTATCTTTTCAGAAAGTTTAAAAACTCCGATGAGGGCGTGCTCTCAAAGATCAGAGCCTCTCTGGTCAATGAGCGAGGCTTTACGATGATCGCCAGAGCGATCAAATTGGGAGAGTATATCTACATCTCGGCAGCAGAAGAGAACAATAACGGAAGAGATAAGTCTTCACTGCTCTCCAATGCATTTGAAGCGGTGATCGGTGCGATCTACCTGGAAGCAGGTCTGGAGAAAGCCAGAGAGATCTCTGTAGCACTTATCGAAGCGTGCCATCCAAAGATCGACCTTGATTCTCTTTCAAAAGATTTTAAAACCGCACTTCAGGAGCTTACCCAGGCTACACACGGAGTCACCCCGACCTATGAGTTGCTTGACGCTTCCGGCCCTGACCATAAAAAAGAGTTTGTGATCGCTGTGACACTGGATGGAAAAACCATTGCGAAGGCAAAAGGAAGAAGCAAAAAGGATGCCCAGCAGAAAGCTGCACAGATCGCATTGAAGGAACTGAAAAAATAACCTTTAAAACAGCGGTTTATCTTTGTAGGTAAATTGTGATCAAGCACGTCGCATCGTGCAAGAGCTGTCCGCTGAGGACAACGCGTGAAAAGGAGCTTTGCTTCTTTTCAAATCAGCATAAAAGTGAAGGAACTGAAAAAATGAATACCTTTGGAAAAAAGTTGACACTGACGACCTTTGGCGAATCGCACGGAAAAGCGCTGGGCTGTATCCTCGACGGTGTCCCTGCAGGACTTGCGATCGATGAGACATTTATCCAGTCCGAACTCGATCGGAGAAAACCGGGAAAGAGCAAACTGGAGACCGGACGCAAAGAGGCTGACAAGGTAGAGATACTCTCGGGCGTTTTTGAAGGGGTGAGTACCGGTACGCCGATCGCAATGATCATATTCAATACCAACCAGAAATCAAAAGATTATGAGAATGTCAAGGATCTCTTCCGTCCGGGACATGCAGATTTCACCTATTTTCATAAGTACGGTCTGCGCGACTACCGCGGCGGGGGGAGAAGCTCCGCACGTGAAACAGCAGCCAGAGTTGCCGGAGGTGCGATCGCCAAACTGATGCTGCGTGAACTCGGGATAGAGATCCAAAGCGGTTTGTGTGAGGTAGACGGGATCAAAGGCGAGGTGCAGGATTTTGCGTATGCCAAAGGTTCCAAGATGTACGCACTCGATCCGAACAGAGAAGCTGAACAGGAGGCTGCGATACTCAAAGCCAAGGAGGCACATGACTCCGTAGGCGGCGTGGTACTCACTACAGCGACAGGTGTACCTGTCGGGCTGGGTGAACCGCTCTACTACAAACTCGATGCGATACTGGCTGAGGCGATGATGGGGATCAATGCGGCCAAAGCTGTAGAGATCGGAGACGGTGTAGCCTCTTCTCACCTCAAAGGCAGTGAGAACAACGATGCGATCACACTCGGAGGGTTTAAGAGCAACCATTCAGGAGGAATGCTTGGGGGTATCAGTAACGGAGATACCATCATCGTGAAGACCCACTTCAAACCGACGCCCTCCATCTTCCAGGAGCAGGATACGATCACGACACATAACGAAGAGGTTAAGTGTAACCTGAAAGGGCGTCATGACCCATGTGTAGCGATCAGAGGTGCAGTGGTATGTGAAGCGATGATGGCACTCACTCTGGCCGATATGGCCCTACTTAATATGGGTAAAAAGATGGATCATCTCAGAGAGATCTATCAGGGATAGAGACTATGAGACTGAAACATATTGGGCTTGGTGTGATCAGTACACTGGTAGCGCTGGTGGTCTATTATGTTTTCTTCGGTTCTTCCCAGCTGACACATGAACTCAAAGCAGAAGTCGATAGAGAACTTCAAACCCTACAGTCTCACGGTTTTGCGATCGAAGCGAGAGAAGCGTGGAGTGACAAAGAACACTTCGAGATCGTGTTTGACGATACAGAAAAGATCGCTGACTACCTCAAAAGACAGGGTGCTACACTCACCAAAGAAGAGAGCAGTGCACTCAAAGGGATGAGAATCGGTGTAGACCTCACTTACATGAAAGAGAGCAACTCTGCCATCTCTTTTGACCTTTATCCTACAACACTCCCCGATACTTTCACCCAGGGTGAATTAAGCGATGAGGAGAAAGAGGCACTTGCCAAGATCCATGCACTTTTTGACGCAAAAACTTTTCTCATTCATGTAGATATCAACAGCATGCTCAATGCTTTCAGAGGGTATATGAAAGATATCAATGAGACCTTCGGCGAAGAGGAAGAAGTGACGATGCAGATGAAAGCGCTGGAGTTTGACGGGGAGATCAAAAATGGAAAGATCACCTCAGTAAATCAGAGACTTGAAAGTTTTCTTATCAAGGCGGAAGATGAACTCTTCATAGAGCTCTCTGATGTCAGAAGCCACTACCGGATTACGGGACCGACACGCTATGATATGCGTACAGCTTACCAGATCAAACATATCTCTTTGAAAGAGACGACAAAGAGGAGCATGATGCTCCACAATGTCGAGGCGGAGACCATAACCATCATGCACAGTGACCTTGTCGACAGTGAAGTGCGCTCAAAAGTAGAGACCATGGTGATGAGCGATGAGAATGCAACCGACAAGGTCACCGATCTGGCACTTACGATAAAAATTTCCAACTTTGACATCAAGGCTTTTGAAGCACTTCAGGAGGCAGACCCTACAGATCAGAAGAAGATCGATCAAAGTGTACAAAAGATCATCTCACGGGGTATCTCGATAGAGATCCCTAACTTCTCCGCAGAGAGACTCTATACCCATCACAAAGAGATGGATGGATTTGCCATCAATGCAAAGATCGACATCGATAAAAACCTCGATCTTGCAGAGCTGCAAACAAACCCTATGGTAGGGATTTCAGCGATCAACGCCGACCTCAACCTCTCACTCTCCGAGAGCCTGCATACCTTTATCTCTCAACAGCCACAGGCACTCATCGCGATGATGATGTTCCAACCGAAAGAGGAGAACGGAGAAAAAGTCTACCATATCACACTGGAGAACGGCATCCTTACCGTAAATGGTGTAGCAATGCAGTGATCAAAACAGGGTCGGCTCATCTAATGCTTTGATCCGGAAAGTCGTACGGTGCACTGCACACCTGTCATACTTTTCCAGTGCTTCTATATGCGCTTTGGTACCGTACCCCTTGTGCTTCTCAAATCCATATTCGGGATACTGCTTCGCAAACTCCAGCATCTCTCTGTCTCTTGTCACTTTAGCGAGGATACTCGCGGCACTCACCTCTGCCACTTTGTCATCTGCCTTCACCATTGTCGTAATGTTATTCACACCAAAGGTGCTGTTCCCGTCAAAAAGGTAATCACATTCAGCCAGATGTGTTTGGATCGATTTCAATCCCTGTTTCAGGCATCTGGAGATGCCCAGTTCATCCACCTCTTTGGCCGAAAATATGACGATATGATGACGGCTATGCTCCCTGATCTGATCAAACAGCGCTTCACGCCGCTTCTCGGTCAGTTTTTTGGAGTCCATCAACCCCTCTACGCTTCCGGTCAACACCACACCTGCCATCACCAGTGACCCTGCGATCGGCCCTCTTCCTGCTTCATCTATCCCGCAAAGCGGTTTGTTTATTCCTTGATCCATAAGTACTATTATATCTATATGTTAAACAAATATACTCTACTAAATATTTTTTTAGACAATATCTTTAAAAATCAAAGTGGTTCGTGTATACGAACACAACATTAATGTTATTTGACTTGTAACTTTAATATTTGTTAGAATTTAGTTACATTTCAATAAAGGGGAGGAAATGAAAAAACTACTAGTACTGATTCTATTGCTCAGTTATGGAGCATTAAGTTATGCAAAAGAAATAGATATTCACAAGTCAAAAGGTACAGATCAAACTGAAATTGTCTCTTTAAGCCCACTGCCTGCACAAACAAATGTATCGCAAAACACTATTATCGAAGCTGTATTTAATGTATCACTGGATTTTAAACATCTAAAAATGAATGACATTAAACTGAAGTATATTACTCAAAAAAAAGAAAGTATCATTGATGGAAATGTTGAGTATAACTCTGTGGAAAAGGCAGTAACTTTTAAACCAAATCAAGAGCTTGAAGAAGGTTGTTATGAAGTAGAATTTAAGAGTTTAAAGTCTATCGACAAAAATCAAGATGAACAAATCAAAGAGATTAAGTATAGGTTTAAAGTTGTTAACGGTCTCAATGACACTATTGCGCCTGTCATTACACTAAATGGTGAAGCAAGTATAACACTTTTTCAAGGACAAAAATATATAGAGCTAGGTGCAGTAGCTGTAGATGAGCGTGATGGCAATGTAAATGTTGTTACTAATGGTGTTGTTGATACTAGTCTTTTAGGAAACTACGTTGTTACTTATACTGCGATGGATAAAGCTGGTAACTCTTCAAGTTTGGAGAGAATAGTTACAGTTGTAGAGCCTAAGCTTATAGACCTAACATTGGAGAGTAATATTACCTTATTAAATATAGGAGAAAAGGCTACATTTACTGTCATAGGAAGTTATGAGGACAATAGTACAAAACCTTTAACATCAAACATAAAATGGGTAGTGACACCTACTAAGAATGCTCTTATGAATGGAAATATACTTACAGCTACCAAAGATGGACAAGTAAGTGTACAAGCTGAAGTAGCTGGGATACTCTCTAATTCAGTCAATATAATTATTGCCACAATTGTCAATGGATATGCTCTACCACCTGAGCCAGACCCGGACTTAAATAATGCCACATTATTGGGTATAGACAGTAATGATAATGGGATAAGAGATGATGTCGAAAGATTTATTATCATCAAATACAAAGATCACCACAAAATTGTGACTGAGATTGGGTTTCAGGGTGCTAGAGCTTATCAAAAAATACTCGAAAACCCTATGAATACAGAGGAAAACCATAAAGCTTTACATGATGCAATGGATTGTAATCATTATTTTAAGTTTACAGCACAATACATGAATAATGGTGATGAAACTTTGGTAGATCATTATATCGATGATAAATATAAACCCTTACACCTAAATACGAAAGCAAGAGTAAAGGCATACCTAGAGTATGACAAACAATTGAGTGGTGGAGTATACAAAGCAACATCGTTAGGTACGGAGGAAAGGAACAATTGTTCTTTTGATGTTGATGGACTTTTAGGAGGTGAATAATGAAAAAGTATTTTATTTATTTACTGTTGATTTTAAGTACAACGTATCTGTATGCCATCAGTATACCTGGTGATATGCCTATCAATGAGTGTAAAAGTGATGTTTATTTTGCAAACGGTATTAAGACAACTGCTGAAGATGCTGATAACAACCAAAAACTTATTTGGAAGAAAGTACTTGCAGAACAGTATGGTAGTAAGTTATCTAGACCCTTAAAAAATACTGGTCTTGAGAATTTCATTTGTTCCACATTTCATATGTGGAACTTGCATTTCCTAATAAAGAATATTATCTACTCTTCATTTAACAGCGTAAGAAATGCCTCTCCGTAGCGCTCATATTTCACTTCACCGATCCCGTGTACCTCGAGCATCTCTTCTTTGGTGAGAGGTTTTTTGGCACTCAGGTCCTTAAGCGTTTTATCTGAAAAGACAATATAGGGCGGGATACCGTTATGTTCTGCGATCTCTGCCCTCAGATCGCGCAGTTTGTCAAAGAGTACCACATCGTAATCATCAAAGAAGGTGACTTTTCGCTTCGGTGCTGCCCTCTGGATACTCAGGCGCTCCTTTTTGATCTCGATCGTGTGTGTACCCTTCAGTACCTCCACACCGAAAGATGTCAACCGATATACCTTGAACTCTCCCAGTTCCACTGCACCGAGCTCAAGCAGCTTGTCACCGATTGTCAACCACTGGCTTCTGCTGAACTCTTCCCCGATACCGTACACCGATATCTTGTCATGAGCGTTTTGAAGGACTCTCTGTTCTCTGCTTCCACGTACGACATCGATCACATAATGCAGTCCGAAATTCTGTCCGGTACGATAGATCGCAGAGAGCATCTTGCGTGCAGCTTCAGTAATGTCAACTCTCTCTATCTCTGTTGCCGTACAGTTGTCACACTTCTCACCGCACGCCTCTATCCTGTCATCAAAATAAGCGGCAATACTTTGGTGCCTGCAGCTTTCAGAATTCGAAAAACGGACCATGGCATTGAGCTTATCAAAGGCGTGCTGTCTGTAGGGAGTATCGGGAAGCGCTTCGATAAATGACTTCTGCTGGACGATATCCTGGGCAGAAAAGAGCAGCAGGGTCTCAGAGTCCAGTCCGTCACGCCCGGCACGCCCTATCTCCTGATAGTAGTTCTCCAGTGTCTTTGGCAGACTCATATGTACCACAAAACGGATATTACTCTTATCGATCCCCATGCCGAATGCGATCGTAGCAACCACGATCTGGACCCTGTCCTCCACAAATGCTTTATAGGTACGGTTCTTCTCCTCGGTACTGAGACCCGCATGATATGCTTCTGCTTCGATCCCCTTGGTTTGCAGAAAATGTGCTACCGACTCGGTCTGTTTGCGTGAAAGCGTATAGATAATCCCCGAGTTCTCCTGATGATTTTTCAGAAACTCAAGGAGCTGGTCCCGCCCGTCTTTGATACGGTGCTGGGCCTGCACTGTAAGATTGCTTCGGAAGAGTGACCCCCTTACTCTTTTGGGTGCATGCAGCCGCAGATTCGCAGCGATATCCTCTTCGACGACTTTGGTCGCGGTGGCCGTAAATGCGGCAATGGGTATATCCGGAAAACGCTCCTTGAGCAGGGAGAGTCCGCGGTAGTGTTCACGGAACTCGTGACCCCACTCACTGACACAGTGTGCCTCATCGATCACAAAGAAGTTGAGTGGAAGTTGCTGCAAAAAACCTAAAAAATAGGGATTGAGCAGACGCTCCGGCGCGACATAAAGAAGTTTTATCTTCCCCTGCTTCAGCTGAGACTCTATCTGTTGGCTCTCTTCAGGTGTCTGCATGGAGCTGAGCATCGCAGCACTGATACCATTGGCCTTCAGTGCCGTCACCTGGTCGTGCATCAGTGCCAGCAAAGGAGAGACCACGACAGTCACTCCTTCCATCAACAGTGTAGGCAGTTGATAACAGAGTGATTTCCCTCCGCCCGTAGGCAGGATCATCAAAACATCCTCTTGTGCCAGGATCGCATCTACCACCTCTTCCTGCAGAGGCCTGAAACCGCTATGCCCGAAATAGTCTTCCAATATCTGTAATTTACTCATAAAAGAAGTGTAGCGTTATCTACAAAAAAGAAGATGAAAAAATGTCATATTGTCATATTTATCCGATATAGCGCTTTTTTTTGCCCTCTTTCATTCTATCAAGATCAACCACGATAAACCCGTCGATACAGTTGTTGAAATCCTTGTCATAGCCAAAGTCGAGAAACTTTACACCGCCCTCGTCACAGACCTCTGCATACTGCTTATAGAGCACAGGGATCATATACCCCATATACCCCAGCTCCTCCTTGAGTACTCTTTGGTCAGCCCGGTAGTCATCCCCGGCAAAGATAGATTCGCAGTACGTTTTCATCTCGGAAGAGAGGTAGTAGGGGTTTTTATGGGTCACCAACTTCTCGTTACTTGCAAAGTAGTGGGAGTAGAAGTAGATCATCAAAGCTTTCGCTTTTTCGTTAAAGCTGTCACTCATGCTTACGGCCCCAAAAAGATATCGGATATCCGGACGGCTCTTGACAAATGCACCAAGTCCCTGCCAGAGATAATCCAGCGCTCTTGAGTTCCAGTACTTGGGTTGAACGAAACTTCGGCCCAGCTCTATCCCGCTTGCAAGCTGCGGGTCAAATCCTTCATGGTATTGAAAGAGCGAAGAGGAGTAGAGACCATCGATATCGAAATCTTCAACGATCTGCCCACTCAGTCCCAGACGGTATGCCCCGGCTATCTCCAGCTGTTCATCATCCCAGATGATCAGATGCTTATAGTAAAAATCAAACTCATCGATATCCCGTTTTTTGCCGCTCCCCTCTCCGACAAAACGGAAACTTATCTCTCTCAGCCTTCCGATCTCTTTGATCACGCAGTTTTCTTTGACAGACTCATAGAGGATGATACGCTTCCCGTCCAATGTCTCCCCCAGAAGTGTTCCGTCTTTGAGTGCTTTTTTTATCTCACTCGGGGTCTCGGCCATCGAAATGGGATTTTCGGTTTTAAAAAGCGCTTTTCTCTTCTTTGCTATCCGGTAAAAGTGCTTGCGCAGCAACTTCACTTTTTCATTGGTAGGAAGCGCCATATTGTAGGACTCATACGGGATGGATTTACCAATCGTAAAATCGATCTGTTTCCCTCTTCCTTTGAACATCTCATGCGGCAGAGTAGCAGTCGCCAGTGAGCGGTTCAGCATCGAAAGAAGATAGAAGCTCTTCGAGTTTTTCGCTTTGATATGGATAGGCAAAATAGGCGCTTTCATCTTTGTTGCGATCTTGAGGAAGCCGTTTTTCCATTTGGTATCCTTCACACCGTTCGGCCTTGCTCTGCTCACCTCGCCTGATGGGAAAATGATGACTGCCTTCTCCTCCTCCAGGGCACTGTAGATACTGGTAACGACCCCTCTATCCATCTTGCCCTTGATGTTGTCTACAGGGATCAGCAGCTCTTTCAGGTTCTCAAACTGACCTAAAAACGAGTTCGCAACGATCTTGATATCTTTACGCACATCTTTGAGAAGGTGGATCAGAGCCAGGGCATCCAGTGCCCCCAAAGGGTGATTCGCGATGATCACTGTACGGCCGTAAGCAGGGATACGTGCCATCTCATCTTTTTTCAGTCCGATCGTTACTTCAAAGTGATCAAGGATTGTCTCGATGAAACTCAATGCATCTTTATGTCTGTTCTGGACCACAAACTCGTTGATCTGGTTCTCATGGAAAAGTTTCTTCATCCCTGAAAAAAGAAGCTTCTTCGCTGCAGAGGGAAACTGCTCGATCTGAGGGTAGTGATGTACCATGTAACTCTCAACACTTAGTTGCTGCATACTGTCCCCCTGTAGTGACCTTCGATCTCCAAAAGCAGATGTTTATGTACAGCCTTTACTTTTTTGTGTTTTTCAAACAATGACTCTACCACCTCCCACTCTTTATAGATCAGTGCACTTGCCACCTCTTCATCCAAAAAAAGTGACTTGCCTATCTTTTTGATCAACTTATCTATCTTATCCTGAGAAATCGTATCCAGGGTTGTATCATACTTCATATGTGTCATATTGACTCCTATTTATAATGAAATAATAGAAACTCTTGATTACACAAGCATTACAGAACGGTTACATTCCGGTTACAGAAAAATCGCATGCAAAGCGCTATTTTTTCTGTTCGAAAATCTCTTCGGAAAACTCTGCGAACTTCCCTCTGACCGCCCTGTCAAGCTCTATGGCAAATATATTTAACCTCTCTTGCGTCAACTGTGTCTGTTTCAGCAGTGTTGTCAATCCATTGTTATATCGGTTAAGATAGAGGTTGTCTATCTGTCTGTTGGACCCGATGACAATCGACATACAACTCTCATCCAGTCTGGAGAGGATAAGCTGCGTCGTCTTGTCGGAGGCATTTTGCCACTCATCCATAATGACGACTGCGTCACTAAGCGTTCGTCCTCTCGCCTCACCAGGCCACAACATCTCTATATTGTACTTCTGCATCAGGTGATCTACTTTTGACTTGATAGACTCCTCTTTGTCCCTGTTCTGGTGTCTTTTTATACGTTTTTTGGCAATAAACTCCAAGGTATCATAGAGTGCCATATTGTAAACCCTGAACTTCTCTTCATTGCCTGCCAAAAACCCTATCTGGGCCCCTCTGTCAAGTGACTCGATAGAGTTTCTCACATAGACGATCTTTTCATACAATCCCTTATCGATCAATCGCATCGCCGAAGCAATACTGATCAGTGTTTTTCCGCTCCCTGCCTTGGCATCTACCACCATCAGATCATAAGCGTTGGAGAGCAGTGCTTTATAGAGATACTTCTGTTTAAGGTTCACAGGCTTTACCGCAACGCCGTGAAAATCGATATCCTCCATCAGGTGTATCTTCCTGTCGATAATGATACCGTACGCCCTGTTGCCGTCATCAGAAAGAAATTCATAGCAGAAGTTTTCAGGCAAATACCGATCGTCATACGATTCGATCGAAGCGTATGGAAGTGCATTGAAGTAGGAGGAGTCCACAGGAAGCTGTTTGACAAAATGAAACTCCGGTACATAGGCCCTGTCGTTATGCAGTGTCTCCGCTTTGATATTTTTAAGGAGTGCAAACATGCGTGCATAGATATCTATAGAGAGAAAACGTACTTTGGCACCCTTGTAATACGCCTGCGCCAACTCGGCTATCTCTATGATACGTTTGTCGTTACTCTCCGCAAGGTTATGTTCAAGCATCTCACTCTCATACCGGTCTTTTGAGATCAGGTGAAGCTCCATGGTATCCAAACGCATTTTCACCACTTTAAAATACTTTTTATAGTCTACTTCTTTGGTCTTTGCTTTCGCCAATAGTCTTGCAAAAGAGCGTGAATGGTACCCCAGCTCGTTAAAGAGCTTTTTCTTGTCCTCCAGCTCCATCAAGACTGTCTCCGGAATCACAATAATGTTGCTCCCTTCATCAGAGATATCATAAAGATGTTGAATATTCTGCAAGATGATATTGGTATCTACCACATAGATTTTCTGTCCCATTTTTTTCTCCTATCCGATCTGTTTTGTGTGCTCCTTCCAGAATGCCTCAAAACTCTTTTCGATACCCATATGGGCAATCAGCTGCTGTCCGTTTCTCCCCAATCTTTCTCTGAGAGAGCCATCTTCCATCAGCACTTTGATCTTTTCCAGCCATAGCGCCCGGTCTTTCACATCGATCGCATAACCGGCTTCCTGCTCTTTACCTATCACAGTTTGGGGACCTCCTTCATCACTGACCACTACCGGCAGACCTGAAGAGATCGCTTCCATCACCACCTGTCCCAATGTATCTGTTGTGGAGGGGAACAGAAAAAGGTCACTGCTGGCGTAGATCTTTGAGAGTGCTTCACCTCTTTTGATACCCAGTGACTTGATATGGTACCTTTCAAAGAGGGATTCATCCAGATCACCTCCGACTGTGATCAGATAGATCTCTTTGTTTTTACTCTCTCTGTAGTAGGCCTTCCACAACTCCAAAAGTAGCGGAAAGTTCTTCTCTTTGGTAAATCTCCCTACATAGAGTGCTTTGACCGCACTCTCAGGGATATCGTACTGCTCCCATATCGTTCTGTCCCTGTAACCGGTATTGAACTTACGGGTATCTATCCCTGCTTTGAGTGTATGGATCTTTTCAGGATCAAACCTGACATCTTCCTGCACAATCTTTCTATAGGTCTCACTACGGACAAACAAGGCCCTGAAATCACGATAAAAGTACTGCATCATTTTATTGCCGATCTGCTTGACGATCTTATAAGGCATATTTTTATAGGCAAAAGCGGGAAAGTCGGTATGATAGGTCCCCAGCATCGGTAGGGATCTTTTCTGAGCGATTCGCCTCCCCATCACTCCTACAAAACCCGGCGTTGAGATATGGACCACATCAGGGTCGATCTCATCGGTGAAGGCTTTCAGTTTTCTATAGGAAGGGAGAACAAGATCAAGGTCCGGATAGAAAGGCATCCTGGTTCTAAGTGAAGGTCTGATGATCTTGACATTGGGAAGGTCGGGGCACTGTTTCACCGTTGAAGTGACGACATACAGCTCCGCTCCTTTTTGGGGAGCAATCTTCACAATATCCTGAATAAAACGGGAGACACCGTTCACATCACACAGCGTATCGGTAAAAAGGAGTACTCTAATATTTTTTTTCATCATGCCAGTGGATCACCTTCCACTCTCCGTCGAGTGTCTCTACAAGCGCGGTACAGGACTCGACCCAATCCCCGGAATTTTTATACGCTATGCCGTCTATCATTTTCATTTCCGCCTTATGGATATGCCCGCAGATAATGCCGTCATACCCTTTATGTCTGGCATGCTGGGAGAGGATCTGCTCAAAATCGGTGATAAAACTTACGGACTTTTTCACATTGTCTTTGACATACTTGGAGAGTGACCAGTAGCGTTTGATCCCGAGCTTTTGTCTGAAAAAATGCAAAATATGATTGAGGTTCAGCAACACTTCGTACCCATAGTCCCCCAGGACCGCCAACCACTTTTTGGTCAATGTGATCGAATCGAAGATATCCCCATGCGTGACAAAATATTTTTTCCCGTCCACTCCCACATACTCAAATGCATCATCAACTTCCATGTTATCTCCCAACATCAAGGGGAGAAAAGGACGCAGAAACTCATCATGGTTTCCTGTGATAAGATAGACATTGGTACCCTTTCTGGCTTTTCTAAGTACCTTTTGAACGACATCCGAGTGTGCCTGTTTCCAACGAAATTTGCGCCTCAATGCCCAACCGTCGATGATATCACCTACCATATAGAGGTTTTCAGACTCATTGGACTTCATAAAGTCCAAAAATGCCTCCGCCTGAGAGAACTTGGTACCTAAATGTATGTCTGAGACAAAAATTGATCGATATTTCATGTAGTGATATTATCCCAAGAGTATCACGATTTGGTAACATTTTTTTCGCTTTTTCTCCGAGAGGCTATCGCATAGATAGCAGAAGACCTACATGTAAATTTTTGGAGGTTTTTCTAAAAGGTAGGAATGGAAACTGTTCATTCTCGGGTTATTATAGGGAAACAAGATAATGGACAAATGAAACTGGAACACTAGGTCTTCTGAAAGGAATGATAGCCTCATCCCATAACAAAGTGGTTACGGTACGGTAACGGGTATGTTACTGTGTTAACCCTCTAAAGGGTCCCAGTACGCCCACACTGGACTCCCCTCTCTTTTCGCTCTTTGGATGTGGATGCTGTGTCACAAGTACCAGGTACCCATAACCGTTGATATCGTTATACCAGAAAGGCGAAGTGGCCTCTGCTCCCTTAGGTAATATAATGATCGGTTGAAGCTGTTTCGTATCGACATGATATGCCCAGACCCTGTTGTTCTCATGATACGAACTATCCTCACCGATCACCAGGATCGATGAATTCGGCAAGAAAGTAATGTTATCAGGGTTTGCAATACCCCCAGGTTCGCAACGATAAAACAACCCGTCTCTAAACGGTTTACCCACCAGTTCCGCTTTCATCGATACCGCCCTGTAGGTCTCATCCACGCTTAAGGCATAGACCCCTCCGCAGCGGTTATAGGGCAGCCTGATGTGGTTAAACCCTCCCTGGTCATACTGGCTGTTCCTGTTTCCCTTTTTTGCATGATCTTCCATCCCTCGTCCTATCTCGCTGATCGAAAAGTAGAGTCTGTGGCTACCCGCATCAAAAGTGATCCCCTCCCCTTTACGAAACTCCGTGGTCGCCCCCATCATTGCCGCATAACGCCTGGTTTCAAGAAAGGCTGCCGCTTTCTGCATCCCCTTTTTTACCCTGAGGCACTCAAAGCCTGACTCTGTATTTATCGAGGTATATCCCGGTTTACAGGCACCCTCTCCCATTCCCTCCTCGAAGATATCCGAAAAGGTGAGTCCGTCATTGGTGGAAACATTATGGTCAGGGTCCAGCATCGCTCTGATCTCGCTGTCTTTTGCAGAACCCAGTTCGATCCATGAAAGGGTTGCACTTCCGCCCTTCTCGCTGCTCACCTGATCCCATTTTGCGGCATAGAGCGTCCCTTTGCTCAGATCCTCTGCTCTTTTGGCCACATACCTGAAAAATCCGACATTGGTGCCGTCATCGGATAGATAAACCGTTTTTCTATCCGGCATGACATAGGCCAGCTCATGGGAGAGCCTTCCCATAGAATAGTGCTTGGTATAGTCCACCTCTCCACGGTCATCGATAGAGAGTTCGGGGACCCATCCATAGTAATAGGGGTTTGCCTGTGCCAGATCACCGCCCCAATAGTCTGCGATATAGTCATAGTAGGGATCAAGAGAACCATCCTTCTTTCGCAGCTTTGCATCAGCAGGATACTCTTCACTGCCCAGATGGCTCTCCCAGGGGGTCTTCATCCCTGCACAGTGTACATAGCCGCCAAACTCCTCTTTTTGGGAGATATATCTCAGGGTACCGGGTTTGGGATGCAGTCCTCCCTGCGTATCCTGCTGCAACTCATTGATATAGTAGGCCCCCACCTGGCACTCAAACTGCGAAACCATATAGAGCCTGCCGTTTTTTTGAAGCAGTGAAACATGGTCCAGCCCCGACCCTGATCCGAATGGGTTGGAGGTACCGTTACAGATGTAGGGACTGCCATCACGCAGTGTCAGTGGATGATCGTATCTGTCTTTCAGTAGCCCATAGACCTCTCCATTGTCCCAGTAACCTGTTGAGATCAGAGTGGTGAACCCTATCTTCTGCTTTTTCTTGTTGATGGTCACCTCATCCGTACTCTTGAGCAGATATTTCTCTTGTTCTGTCTGCGGGGGAGCAACCGGTTTAAAGTGTAACTCCAGCCTCTCTTTGGCATCGGTACCCTGAATCGCCAGAAAGCAAACCACCAAAAATCTATAGATCTGTTTCACGATACTGCTCCTCTCTTTCTCATTCACTTCCAAAAAAACAACAAAAATGTTATAAAAATGTAATTGATATGATACCAAATCATCATACCATTCCCATACAACTATAGTATAAGGAGTTGACCATGGAAAGCGTATTTATGATCAAAAAATTTGACGACGGATGGGAACTATCAGAGCTGGCACAGGACACCTATGCACAAGAGGAGTACTGTATCGAGGCACTGGAGATCCCCGATGAGAAGATCTACGGTACCGAAATGATCGGGAGAGGGTTACTGGAAGTCGTTCTCACCGATATCCAACAAAATGAACTCTCTGAAGACTGGTATATCAACCTGACCAGAGTCAGTGCATAAATGCTGCTTGGTCACTAGACCAATTTATACCCCACACCCCATACGGGAACAAAGTACGCTTTTTTACCCGTAGGGTCTATCTTCTTTTTCAGACGGTTGATCGCCACGTTGACTGCATTGTCATTGACGCCGTCCCCCTCACTTCCCCATGCTTCTTCACGCAGAAAATCACGTGTCAAAGGCTTGTCAACATTCTTGACAAAGGTAAGCAGAAGATTAAATTCACGCAGCGTCAGTGAGACAGCTTCACCATCGATGAGGGCACTCTTCTTCACCGGATCAAGCACAATATCTCTGTATTTGATTCTATCCTGTGATGCCAGAGCCCCTGAGCGCTTCAAAAGTGCTTTCACCCGTAGCAGAAGCTCTTTGGTACTGAAAGGTTTGGTCATGTAGTCATCACCGCCGCTCTCATACCCCTCTTCAAGCTGGCTCTCCTGATCTTTGGCGGTAAGAAAGATCACAGGGATATCGTAGCCGATCTCTCTGATATAGGAGACGAAGTCACTCCCCTCCACCCCGGGGAGATTCCTATCCACGATCATCAACGACGGGTACTCCTCTTCCAAGAACTGCTCGACATTTTCAGTAGAGAGAAACCCTGTCGTTTCATACCCCTCTTTTTGGAGATGGTACTCTATCAGCTCCAGAATATCCTCTTCATCTTCTATAATCACAATCTCAATACTTTTTTCCATACACCCATTATATAGCAGAGTCTCTAAAAGACGGATTGACGGTTTTATGGCAAAGATATCATCAAACAGTGCCAAATAGATGGAGAAGGGCTAAAGCTTCCCACCCATACGAGCAAAGATGACACGGCCGGAGATACTCTCCAGTCTATCTATGATCTTAAGGTTTTTACGTATATACTTAAGCAGGTTGAAGTACTCCTCTGTCACCCTGTAGGAACTCCCCATTTTCTGCATGATACTCTTCTCAAGTATAGAGTAGATATCATCAGTTTTGGAGTACTCTACCTCAATACGTGTTGCAAGCTCCTGCACCTTGTCATTATCATCGAAGCACTCCAGCATCTCCAAGGCAAAATCAAATGCATTCACGGTACATCGGTTGATGCTCAGGGACTCTTTGATCAGGGCATTCATCTCCGCATCATTCTCGGCAAGTATTGACTGCATATTTTTAATATAGTTATTGATATTCGCCCTGATCCTGTTGATCGAAGAGGTCATTTTAAGATAGGAGACCAGTTCTCTCAGATCTTTGGCTTCAGGGGTATACTTTGCAAAGATGATCACAATATCATTGTCGATCTTCTCTGTACGGTCAATGATATCCATAACCGGTTCTCTTGCCTCTCCCAGTCTGTCGATATCTTCCGCTTCTACCGCATCCAGTGCGGCTTTATTGGCCATAGAAAGGTCTCTCATGACCTCCAGTACAGCGTCTCTCACCTCATGTCTCGCTTCATGATAACCCGGTAACATCATCCAAACTCCTTTTTCTTCCGTAGCTTCACTTTTGTTTCGACTACTCCAGTTTCACATCTATCGCTAACAAACCGTTGTCATTGATAGAATGCTTCCCCTCCTCTTACTAACACTTCCTCTATCATTTAGGTAGATTTAGCCGAATCTACCGGTAATGTAGTCTTCGGTCAACTTTTCCGAAGGGTTCAAAAATATCTTCTCTGTCTCACCATACTCTATCAGGTCCCCCAGATACATAAATGCCGTATAGTTACTCAAGCGGCTTGCCTGCTGCATATTGTGGGTCACGATCACGATGGAGACATCCTCTTTGAGCTCGGTGATGAGCTCTTCGATCGCCCCGGTAGAGATCGGGTCAAGTGCCGATGTCGGTTCATCAAAAAGCAGAACATCCGGTTTCAGTGCCACTGCTCTGGCGATACAGAGCCTCTGCTGCTGCCCTCCGCTCAGTCCCATCGCACTCTCTTTCAAACGCTCCTTTGTCTCATCCCAGATCGCTGCATCTTTCAGCGCCTTCTCCACACGTCCTTCGATCTCGCTCTTGCTCTTGATGCCTGCCAGTTTAAGTCCATAGGCAACATTATCATAGATACTCATCGGAAACGGTGTCGGCTTCTGAAAGATCATCCCTACATCCTGGCGCAGTCTGATAAAGTCATTCTCTTTTTTAATATTCAGGATATTCTCTACCTCTTCACGATGATCATAAAGTTTTATCTCACCTTCGTACTTATTGCCGGGGTAGAGGTCATGGATACGGTTCATCGAGCGAAGCAGTGTGGATTTACCGCATCCGCTTGGACCGATCAGTGCAGTGATCTTATTCTTTTCGATAGGAAGATTGATCTTTTTGAGTGAAGGTTCCGATGCCCCTGCGTAGGTAAAAGAGAAGTCTTTGACTTCCATGATCATGCTGTTTGTTTTCATCTCTACATTTTCCTTATTTCTTACTTCTTGTGATAAAACGGCCCAAAAGGTTGATAAAAAGCACTACCATTGTCAGGACAAACGACGCAGCCCATGCAAGTTCTCTACTTGCCTCATCCGGATAAGTAGCCAGGTTATAGATACTTACCGTCAGTGACGGGAACTGTTCGGTCAGGTCCATCGTAAAGAACTGGTTGTTTGCCGACGTAAAGAGCAGTGGTGCCGTCTCTCCGATGATCCGCGCGAAAGAGAGCAGTACCCCGGTGGTGATCCCCACTTTTGCTGCTTTTACAACGATCTGAAGAATGATCTTGTGTTTACTCCCGCCAAGAGCCATCCCCGCTTCTCTCAGCTCTTTGGGAACAAGGGAGAGCATATTGTCCGTCGTCGAGATAATGATAGGGATCATCATAATCGCCAGCGCGACGATACCGGCCCATCCGTTATATCCTCCGAATGGGTCAACAAAGAGCGCAAAGACAAACACACCGATCACGATCGAGGGTGCCGACATCATCACATCGCTGAGATTTCTCATCACGGCAGCTATTTTTCCGTTGTTACTGTACTCTCTCAGATAAATTCCTGCCAGCATACCGAGCGGTACAGCGAGCATACTCGCCATCAATGCCATGGTAAACTGTCCGACAAGCAGGTTACGGATCCCTCCTTCTACCAGGTCATTGGTAAACATACTCCAGTGGAGGCTCATCACTCCTTTATAACTCAGGGTGATCAGTATCCAGAGGAGGAACCCCAGCCCTATCACTGCTGAGAGTGAAGAGAGCATCAGGATCGCTTTGTTCAATAAGAGTCTGTTCATATTTTTCTCTCCTATACCGTTTTTCTAAAAAAGTAAAATTTCGCCAGTGATATCAAGGCAAAACTTACAACAAACAGGATCAGTGCCAGGTAGTACATCGCACTGATCTCAAGGTCCTGTGCTTCGGCAAAGTTGTTTGCGAGCAGTACCGGGATCGATGTTGTCGGATCCGTAATACGGCTCGGGATACTCATCACCGAACCGATCAGGAAAGCCACGGCCATCGTCTCACCGAGTGCACGTCCAAGCGCAAGAATGATCGAACCGATGATCCCCCCTTTGGCATAAGGCATGACAATATCTTTGACCACCTCAAATGTTGTGGCTCCCATCGCATAAGCTGATTCTTTGAGTACAGGCGGTACCGTATTCATCGCATCCCTGGTGATCGCAGCCATAAAAGGGATGATCATGATCGCCAGTACAATACCTGCGGTAAGCAACCCCACTCCGTTACCCCCTACAGAGGCCTGAACGATCGGTGCGAAGTAGAAAAGTCCCCACATCCCGTATATAATACTGGGGATGGCTGCAAGCAGCTCAATAGCGATGGAGACCGGCTTGACCAGCTTCTCATGTGCGATCTCGGTCAAGAAGATCGCGATCCCCATCGCCAGCGGTATCGCAATGACCATGGCGATCAAGGTACTCAGCAGTGTACCGACGATCGGTATCAATCCGCCGAAGATGCCTCCCTCATCATCCTCATCCACTTCCCAGATCTCCCCGTAAAGAAAGTCGATACCGAACGCATGCAGCGCCTCTTGTGCATAGCTGAAAAGTACCGCGAAGATACCTACGAGAATGAAAAAAGAGAGTGTAGCAGATAAAAATGAGAAATTTTTAAAGAGTTTACCACCCATACATTATCACCTTCATGTTTATTGGGTGCGGAGTATATCCACAAATGGTTACAAATATATTACAGGTTTCCTTCAGGCGGAAAGCGCCGCCTGAAAGTAAAAAAGTATGATTACTTGATCTTTTTAGCTTCCCAGTATCTTCTGATCTGCTCTTTTGTCTCTTTCGGAAGCGGAACGTATCCAAGTTCCGTTGCGGCAGCATCTCCGTGGGTAAATGCCCACTCGATGAACTTGACAACATTTTTGTTCATTGCCTGTTTCTCTTCCGGAAGAAGAAGGAACGTGGCAGCAACGATAGGATAGGAGGTAGCACCTGCAGGATCACCGATCACGGCATAGAAGTCATTTTCAGGTCTCCAGGTCGCATATTTGGCAGCCTCCTGGAATGATTCAAGCGTCGGATTGATGAATTTTCCCTCTTTGTTCTCTATCTGTGCCGCTGTCAGTCCAAGCTTCGTTTTGTAGGAGTACTCGATGTAACCGATAGAATTTTTGATCTGCTGGATATTTGCTGAGACACCGGAGTTAGACTTCCCGGCTATGACTTTTGGCGCTTTCCATGTCGGTTTTTTGCTC
This sequence comes from Candidatus Sulfurovum kebritense, assembly GCA_047689535.1. GTDB lineage: Bacteria > Campylobacterota > Campylobacteria > Campylobacterales > Sulfurovaceae > Sulfurovum > Sulfurovum kebritense. The sequence goes on from JBEWPZ010000005.1 coordinate 64,051, forward strand.
ACTTTGATCTGCTTATCGATCTGATTCAAAAAATAGGTAAAGTTAAATGTCGTACCCGACTTGTCCGCCCTTACCGCTACGGTGATAGGCTCATGAGGCAGTGTCACTCCTGCGTTGTGCTCAGTGATCGCTTTGTCATCCCAGTGTGTGATCTTCCCGCTAAAGATCCCGGCGACGGCTTCACGGCTCAACTTCAGCGCTCCGTCTTTTATGCCGTCAAGGTTGTAGGCAAGTACTACAGACCCCACCACGGTAGGGAACATATGTAGTCTATTTTTCTTCAATGATTTTTGCTTGAGCGGCTTATCTGAACCGGCAAAGTCCACCATTCTCTTCTTGATCGATTTTACCCCATCTCCTGAACCGGTAGGGGTATAGTTCACCATACTGCCTGTTGCTTTATAGTACTCTGATGTCCATACCTTGTAAAGCGGTGCAGGGAACGATGCCCCTCTTCCCTTCATCTGTCCTGCGTATACTGTGCCTGCTGTCAGCGAAGCAACCAGTGCCGCTGTCAATATTTTCGTCAATCTCATGATCTTTCCTTCCTAGAGTTATCCGTAATGGAATTGAGGCAGAAGTATAAAGTAAATTGATTACAAAATTGTTACGGAACAGGGAAAAGACGCTGTGTTATCCCAGTTTATACCCTACGCCCCAGATAGGGATAAAGTACTCTTTCACTCCGGTGGGATCAATCTTCTTTTTCAAGCGGTTGATCGCGACATTGATCGTCTTGTCATGAAAGTGCTCACTGTCATCACCCCATACCTCATCACGCAGAAACTCTCTCTGGAGCGTCTGGTGCGGGTTTTTGACAAAGGTGTAGAGGAGTTTGTACTCCAGGTTGGTCAGATCAACTTTTTTCTGATCCACATAGAGCTCTCTCGCCCGGTTATCAAGGATCAGGTCCCTATACCGAAGTTTTTCACTCTGTTTTACACCGCTTCTCCGCAAAAGGGCTTCGACCCTGAGCAGAAGTTCATTGGTATTAAAGGGTTTGGTGATATAGTCGTCACCCCCTCTTCTAAACCCCTCTTCCAGCTCATCATCTTTATCTTTGGCCGTCAGAAAGATCACAGGGGTATCATATCCTATTTCACGCATATTGGCCACAAACTCACTCCCCTCAACCCCGGGGAGATTGCGGTCAACGATCAAAAGTGCCGGAGACTCCTCCTCCATAAAGCGTTCTACATTTTCAGTAGAGAGAAACCCCGTGACATCATACCCCTCTTTGCCGAGACGATATTCCAAAAGTTCCAGAATATCCTCTTCATCCTCTATGATCACAATCTCTGCATTCTTTCTTTCCATGCGGGAATCATAATATGTAGTGATTACATTTTGATTACAAAAAAATTCTATTGATTACATTATGATTACAAAAGGCGTAAAGTTGGATAGGTTACAGTGTTTTTGATGAGAGGGAAGGCACTTTTCTTCTCTCGAAAGTGCCTCAAAAAAAAAGGGGGGGGAAGAGACTAGGCAGCAGCCAGACCCTTCAGCACAAAAAAGATGACCGAAGAGATGATCCCCGCAGCAGGCACGGTAATGATCCATGCAGCCACGATCTTTTTGACCATGCCACGCTTCACATAGTTTTCCCGCAGCGCACGCTTGATCGCTTTGACCTTTTTCTTCTGCGCTTTGTGCGCCTCCATCAGTTCTACTTTCCTCTTATAGTCATCATCTGTACAGGCATTGAGACTCGCTTTGATCTCATGCTGCTTTTCTGTCTCTCTTTGCAGTTTTTGCTGTTTCTCCCCCATACTCTTGCTGTCCAGCCACTCTCTCAGAAACCCTACACCGAATACCGCACCCACGGCGATATGTGTCGAAGAGACCGGAAGACCGAGCTGAGATGCGATGACAACAGTGATCGCTGCTGCCATCATGATAGAGAATGCTCTCATCTGGTCAAGTTCAGTGATCTCAGAACCGACTGTACGGATCAGTCTCGGACCAAAGAGTGCCAGACCGATCGAGATACCGATACCCCCTGTCACCATGACCCATAGAGGGATCGATGCCTTTTCAGAGACTTTCAGACTTGTCAATGCATCATTCACAGCTGCCAAAGGCCCTACAGCATTGGCAACGTCGTTTGCCCCATGCGCAAAACTGAGCAGTGCTGCTGCAAAAATAAGCGGAATCGTAAATAGTACATTGATCGCCTCTCTGGAGTTATCCAAACCAATCACTTTTTTTGCTACTCTGGGCTTGACCATAAAAAAAGTAACTACCGCACCGATCAGTCCAAAAATCAGTGCAACCATAAATGCCGGCTTCTTAGTTTGAGGCAAGAAACTGAATATCTCTGTGATCGTACCCCAAACATGTTTCAATCCCTTGATCGTCAGATAAGTGATAAATGCTGCCGACATGACCGCTACAAGTGCAGGGACTACTTTCTTGGCTGCACCCAATCTATCTACTTTATAAATAATCTGTGACTTGATGATATAGAGAAATATCGCAGCGATCACACCACCAAGTACCGGGGAGATCACCCATGAAGCAGCGATCTTCCCCATCGTACCCCAGGAGACGATCGCAAAGCCGCCTGCTGCGATCCCTGCTCCCATAACACCTCCCACGATAGAGTGTGTGGTAGAGACCGGGGCCTTCAGCCAGGTCGCCAGGTTGAGCCAGAGTGCTGCAGCCAGCAGTGCCGCACTCATTGCATAGACAAAGATCATCGGATCATTACCGAAAGCATCCGGTGAGATGATCCCTTTTTTGATCGTACCGACCACATCACCGCCGGCGATCAGTGCCCCGCCCGCTTCAAAGATCGAAGCAATGATCACTGCACCACCGATCGTCAGCGCCCCCGCACCGACTGCCGGTCCGACATTGTTCGCTACATCATTCGCACCGATATTCATCGCCATATAGGCACCAAAGAGTGCTGCAAGTACCAGGAACCCGCCGTGCGATGCCTGTCCGATGATACTGTTGGCATACCATGCCACTGCCACTGCAAAACCTGCACCAAGCAGTGCTTTGATTGTATTATTCATAATTATCCCTAAACGCTTAATAGTGAAAGTATAGATAAAATATACTAAAACTTGTTACCATGTATCATCAATGGATGATACATAAAAATAAAATAAAAAAAGGTGGGTAAAATACCCACCTTTAGGAAATTCATGTAAAAATATGTACTAGAATTTAATGATAGCATCCAACTGTACACGCTCGTAGTCTGCATCTGCAGGATGACCAACTTTGCTTCCATAGAGTGTATTGATGAAGTAAGTACCGGCCAGATATGTGTTTTTACCAAATTTATATTTTGTTCTGAAAGCATGACCTTTGGCTGCAGTACCACCACCGAAGTTATCTGAGTCAGAATGTGCACCAAATACCGCATCTTCCTGAATATCTGTATAGGAGTATTTTACCTGCCAATCACCAACTTCTTTAGCCTTACCGAGTTGAAATGCCAAATCATATCCAAAGTTATTGTCATCTGCAGCTGTGTTATATGCTACCCCGGCAGCTATTGAGAATGGTTTGCCAAGCAGATCTTTGAACTTGAGTTCTCCAAATCCTTCTACGATATGATAATCATTTGCATACACACCGCCTACGACAGTGTTACCCATATCTTTACCGTAAAGAGGCGTATTGCCTTTTAAGCCATCATAATAATAGATACCGGCACCAACATTCAGTGTTGCGTTCTCTAACTTTGTTTTTTGCACATATTGTGCTAGAAAAAGGTTGACATCGTCCGTAGCAGTAACATTTTCCGCATAACTTGGTTGGTTAATACCTGCAGTGATAATCTTTGTATCGTCTTGGTACTGATAGTTCACTCCATTCATTGAAAGATCGTTATCCCAAACAAGCTGTGATTTAATCGGTCTATACATCATATAGGGTGATCTACCTATTTTCCAAATAGAGTTACCGGATGTATAATCAATAGCTAAAGCATTGAATCTAAGCGACTGGAAAAAGTAGTCTGACAGACCTTCAGTATCCTTATTCGCCTCAACAAAAGTTTGGTTACCTGAAGTTGGGTTACCAAAACCACTTCTCATACCAACTTCAAATTGAAGATTATCTGTAATATCAATATGTGAGCCTAGTCTTAAACGATATCGACCAAGATACTTATTACTTTCACTGCCATCATAATAGTCAGTCTCTTTACTCTCATATCTTAGTCTTAAGTCACCTTGAAAATGGATTCTATCAAAGATGCTTTTTTCAGTTGCCGGAGTAATGTTTTTCACTTCTTCTATTCGTTCAATTGGGTGACTAATGTCTGCCTCAGCCATTGCTACTGTCGCCAATGCTACCATTGATAACGCAATCTTTTTCATTTTTATCATCCTTAAATTTCATTGGCGGAAGTATAAAAAAAAAGTATTACAAAATTGTTACCAATTTGTTACCAGTTTGTTACTACCGCTTCAGGCCCCTAATTGACCGTATAAAATATAAGTTTTGAAAGAGGCAGGAGATTCATGATGGCAATACTGCCTACCAGGAAAATTATAACAAAAAATAAAGTATGGTGATAAAAAAATAAATAAGTTAGAAGGAGTGAAATACCCCCACCTTCAGGTGAGAGGTTTATAGGGGATTTTCCGGAAAACAGGTTAAGATGATTAATATTTATACGAAGCTGAAATCTTGAAATCTCTTCCTTTTGGAAATTTTTTGTATGCATGGTCTCTGTCCTGCTGATACCATACTGTCTCTTTATTTAATAGGTTTCCAAGTTTCAGTTTGAGACTGAGACCATTATCGAAGTTTTCTATCCATATAAAATCCAACAGTGCTGCAGGATCTTCCATATAGTCAGGATATGCCAAAATACCCTCAGCACTATCTTTCAAACCAACTTTTCTGATCCTCTCTCCCATTTTGTTGTATGCCAATGTAAGACTTCTATGACTCAGTTCATAAGAGAGTGCCAGGTTGAGCACTGTTTTGGAGAGACCTTGCAGCTGTCTGCCATCTGTACTCAGCTCTTCTTTCTGCTCATCACTGAGGGATACTTTCGAGTCATTATAAGTAAAGTTACCGGAGAGATAAAAATCTCTTAAGTATTTATGAAGAAAGCCCAGTCTTTTTCTCCCATCCAGCTCAATACCTCTGATCGTCGCACTCTTTGAGTTTTGAAAAGAGTATATCGGGAGTGAAGATGAGCTCTCCTGTGTATCTTCGATAGGGTCATCCAGTTTTTTATAGAACAAACCAAGTTTGATACTCTCGGTATCCGAGAAGTAGTGGCTGTATTTTAGGTCGTAACTGTTGATGATCGTATGTTTCAGATCAGGATTACCCTTGATATCAGCGATCTCATAAGGGTGTGAGTAGATACCGCTTGATGCCTCTCTCAAATCAGGCAGGATATAGGTTTTTGCGTATGCAAGATCCAACGTATTCTCTTCATTGAAGGTGTATTTCAAAGAAGCACTCGGAAAGAGCTCATTCTCCAGTTCAAGCATACGGTCATATGTTTGATAGGTATTGCTTTTACTCGGATCATACTCTTCTCCGGGGTGTTCCCTTCTGCTATACAGATAATAAGAGGTAGTAGTTTGTTCTACATTCACCCGACGTACCCCCATCAACAGATCCAGATAACCGGTTGGTTTGATAAAAGTGCTCAGATAGAGACTGGACTCATCCACATTCGCATCAAAGTAGTTCTTTGCCTGTGTATAGTTCTCCAAAGTAAACCTTCTATCACCAAACCAGATATCAGGACGTACATACTCATCATAAGTCCTATCAAGATCATCGGTAAACTCCGTTTCATCGCCATTGATCTTGATACCGAAAGAATTCATTTTTGACTTTCTTTTTTTAGTACTGCTTGAGTACCCTACATCAATATAATCTTCTTCACTGAAAAGGTCGATAAAGAGCTTGTTTTTCAGATAAAAAGCCTGTACCTTATCCTCTGATACCAGCCTTTTTGCAAACTGGTTGGATGTCTTTTGAAGATAGGCATCTTCACCGCTGTCTAGGCCGTCATCATCCACATAGATATATCTATAGTTATTTGGCTGGTTGAGTTCCGCTTTTGCTTTTTCCAATCCAAAACGAAAAGAATTCTTTTTGTCAAACACTTCATAGTCAAAATCACCGTTGATCTGGTCTGCCTCCAGTGTTCTCTCTTCCCACTCCAGGTCATAGTAACTGAAGACTTCATCTTGATTTGACCCAAACTCTCCGATACTCAGCTTCGTTCCTTTCAATCCGGTATGGGTATAGAGCTTGGTATATTTTAGATTCAATACATCGGCAAACGTATAACCGACATTGAAAATACCCGAATGAGAGTACTCGGAACTTGATCTGAGAGCAACGCCATTGTTGGTGGGTATATCATTGAGTGTTTTATAGATACGATCCTCAGGGGCTGCATCCGGGTTTTCTGCCACTGTTTGATCGATATCATATTTATAAAGTTCCTCTTCGCGATAGGTATGTTCTTGAGAGTAACCATAGTTACCGAAAACAGTGATCTTGTTCTCATCATCAATATCATAATGCTGAGATACCTCTACCCCGACACTTCCTCCCATAGGCAATGGATCGTTGGTAAGGTTATATTGTCTCTCCCCTACATACTCCTGGATAAACCTCGAGAGGTCTTCTCTGAGAAAATATCTTGTTGTAAAAGAGACGGGGCTTTCTCCTACAACCACATCCGTAAGATCCAGAAGCTCCTGGCTGATCTCTCTATATCCATCATCAAATCCTGTCCAATCACTGTCACTTCCTTGGTAACCAATCACTCTATCCCCTGTGTAGCTGTTCGCTTTCAGGCCCAAAGAGACTTTGATATAGTCATCATTGGCGCTCTCTTTGGTTCTGATATCCACATACCCCCCACCGAAACTTGCAGGGATATCTGCAGTACCGCTCTTTTGAACTTTCATCGAACCGATCACCCCTGAAGGGAAGATATCCAGAGGTACAACCCTCTTGGTCGGGTCTGGAGAGGGAAGCGGCAGTGAGTTCATCTCGATATTCGAATATCTGTCACCCAGACCACGCACATAGATGCTTTTTCCTCCGATAAGTGTCACACCTGTCACTCTTTTGAGTGCACTCGCTGCATCACTGTCACCTTTTTTGGACATCTCCTCAGAACCTAGTATATTGGTCACAGCACTGCTCTTCTTCTCTTCCTGCATCACATCGGCAAGACTTCCTTCGATTTTAGGTGCCAATACGACAAACTCTTCAAGCTCCATACTCGCCGGTGTCAGCTTCACGGTCCTGGAAACCGTTCCGTCCTTTTTCACCATGATACCGCCGATGGTCTGGGCACTGTATGCTGAGTGGACCACCGAGATACTGAGCGTTTTCCCTGAAGGTACTACAGCAGAGAAACGCCCCTTATCATCACTTCGCACATCTACAGAGGTGCCACGCACAAAGATTCTCGCCCCCGCGATCGGCCTGTTTCCTTCGGAAGAGAGGACACTTCCTGTCAGTCTTCCTTCTCCCGTCGCTGCCGCCTCTTCTCTTTTTTTTGATGCGGCCACCGCTACAGGAGTATCGATATCGATACTGTCTGCACCCTTTTTTGAGAGCGTTGCGATCACTTCGGTATTTCTACCTGTTTTGATCTGGATAGGTTTTTTGAAATATCCCAGGTTTTGTCCGCTTTCACTTTTTCCAAAGATCTCAAGCTGGTGCCTTCCCACAGATAGCGGTACTTTTACCGCACCATCCGTATCTGTTTGGTAAAAGAGTTTACCGTCTATTTTTACTTCATTTTTAACCAGCGGCTTCCCGTCACTAAAGAGCAGTACAGAGAGTGTACCCTTCTCTCCTTCACTGGCGATAGCAGCCAACGGCACGATCACCGATAGCAGTATATACAATAATTTTTTCATCTATAGACACTCCAGGCTGTTGTTTCTGCATTTTTCTATATTTTTACGGATCACCGTAGCTTTGGAGAAGAGTTCATCATCTTCTATCTTCTTAAGGTGTGCTTCTGCTTGTTCATACTCTTTGACCATATAGTATGCATATGCCAAGGCATAACGCATCGTGTCATTTTCCAAAAGACCGTATCTGTCCAGCGCATCTTTCAACCCGATGATCTTCTCAAACTCACCTTTACCGATATAGATCGCTACTTTCTGTTTGGTCTTCTCCTCTCTGTCTTTCATCATAGAGTTGAGATAAAGGGCATGGGCAAGCGCACCGTTTCTTCTATACATCTCTGCTGCTTCTTTCAGATATGTCGCATCATAGAAAGAGCCCTCCTCAAAAAGGCCTGCCGTGATATGCGGCATCTCTTTTTGGTTATAGTAGTGCCCAAGCAGAATATGTACTTTTGCTGAGGAGGGGAACTTTAACTTTGCCTCTTCAAGTATCTGGATCGCCTGCTCCGATTCCCCGCCACTCTGAAGCATCTGTGCCAATGAGATATACTCCTGTGCATTTGCCGGCACCCTCTTCATATAGGCTTTGGCTGCTTCGATAGAAGCCTGGTAGAGCTTTAGTTCCGCAAAGTAGTAGAACTTCTGTTTCAGCAGCGTCGCATCCTCGGGGAACAGCTTGCTGCCTCGACTGAGCGCATCGATCGCCGAACCCTTCTGGTCTGCTTTCCAGTAGCACTCTGCCCTCAATGTAAAGAGAGAGGCACGTGCCCTTCCTTTTTCCCCTGCCGCATCCAAAGCATGTACCGCATCGAGATACTGTTCAGCCTTATAGTAGGCTTGTGAGAGATAGAGATGGATCTCCTCTATCTGCTCTTTTCTCAACTTTTCCGGATCAAAAACAGGTTTTTTGACCACAGGCTTTTTGACTTTTTCATTATCTGAAAAGAGCTTAAATAGATACTCTCTTTGAGGCGTATCTTCTACCGGCGGTGTATAGACTTTCTTGCGGGTAGCCAGGATCGCTTTTTTAAATGCATCGATAGAGGATCGATAGTTCTCATTTTTCAGAAAGATCAATCCTCTCATATTGTGATACTTATCCCACTCGATCTCTGTATGAGACTCTTTGGCTCTTTGAAGCGCTTCAAGTGCCTTATCGTATTTACCATCATAATACATGATAGTTGCGATCTCCATATGGTTGATCGTCTTGTCTTCACTCTCTTTTGCCTGAAGTGTAAGAACACAGAAAAAAACGACGGTTAGTGTCAATAGTTTTTTCAACATCTTTTTACCTTAATTTAAATCGAAGCGAACTTTCTGCTTCGCCCATACCTTGACAGGATTGCCTTTATATTTTGCCGGTGCAAAACGCCAGCTTCTTACACCTCTCAGTGCTGCCTGGTCAAACACACCTGCGGGACTTGAAGCGATCACTTTTGCCAGCTCCACCCGTCCGTCTTTACCGATAAGCAGGTTCACGATCACATACCCTTTGATACGTTTCTTCGCTGCCGAAGAGGGATACTCCAGTGGACCTCTTGAGATCACTCTTGGCTTACTGTCAACCGTTCCTTCGCTCATCGCAGCATCCGCAGCGACATCTCCCAAAAGGCTTCTTCCGTCGCCGATGATATCTCCTGTCGCAAACTCCGGGATATTCATCGCCAGACCGCCCAGCATCGCACCCAGGTCAGGAAGCGGTGCCTTTGGCTGTGATTTTGGCTTCGGCTTCGGCTTTGGTTTCGGTTTCTCCACTTTAGGCGGCTGTTTTGCCGTCTTCACATAACGCATAGGGTCCTTGACCTTCTTCTCTCTCTTTTCGACCTTTGCATTAAAGGAGACAACAAGTACCACCATCAGCAGTGCACCGATAGCCATCGCCCACAGTGCGGATGACCTGGCACGCTCTTTGTTAAATTTCTCTCTTGCCATTGTGGATTATCCCATCTCTTTGGAGGTAGAGACAGCTACATCTTTTGCCCCTGACATACGGCACTCATCCACTACATCGATCAGTGTCTCAACCGGGATCGAATCATCCGAGATCACCAGTACGGACTTCTCTGTTGCCGTTCTCAAAAGATCTCTCAGCTTGCTCTGGATCGCCCATAGCTGTACCGGCTGATTATCGATATAGACCTCTCCCGTATTGTCAATGTAAACCCGTACTATCTTCGAGTCAGCCTTGCTCGCACTGGCAGCCGATGGACGGTTCAGGTCCAGCTTCATATCTTTCACAAATGTCGTGGTCACCATAAAAAAGATCAACAAGATAAATACCATGTCGATCAGCGGAGACACATCCACATTATCTACTTCTTGTTTTTTAGGTCTAATTCTCATTGCGCATCCTTCGTGGATATAATATCTGTGATCTGTTCGAACTCAAGTTCGTAACGTTCGGCCTGTTTGTCCAGTACACGTCCAAGGATCAATCCCGGTACCGCCACTACCAGCCCAAGCTCTGTGGTAAAGAGTGCTTTGGAGATCCCTCCGGAGATGCTTGCCCCCTGGGAGAACATTGAACTGTTCTGCAGTGCATCAAAGGTCTCGATCATCCCTACGACCGTTCCCAGCAGGCCGACCAGCGGAGCAAGTACCACGATCGTCTTGATCATGATCCTGTAGCTGTTGACATCACTGTAGTATGGCAGCAGCACACCGTTGATATGTTTTCTCACATTGGCACCGATGGCTTTCGCTTCTTGTGCGGCATAAAGCGCATCAGCAACAGCATAGTCAAGCATTCCTCTCATCGCCTGTTTTTCACCTCTTGTCTCATGCTTATTGATCAAGCGGCGTACATTCCCTTTGGTTCCTCTTTTGAGGATAAAGTATCGATACCCCAGACCGTACCAAAGGAAGAAGTTGAGCACGAAAAGTACCCACATGACCACCCCTCCAGCATTCATAAGCTCGACAAATCTGCCGACTAACTCAAATGGCGATAGCATCTCAGCCTCTATGCTTCTCGTAAAGATTTACGATATGCAGTGCATTCTGCTCCATAGAGTCCTTGATACTCTGAGCCCAGCCTGATAGAAGATTTCCGATCAAAAGAAGCGGGATCGCTACGATCAGCCCCTGCATGGTTGTCACCAGTGCTGCGGAGATACCGCCCGAGAGAAGTTTCGGATCACCGGTACCGAACTCTGTGATCACATCAAAGGTCTCGATCATCCCTGTGACCGTACCCAGAAGCCCCATCAACGGTGCAACGGCTGCGATCACCAGTACAAAACTGCCGAATCTGTCTATCTGTGTACTCTCATTCAGGATATTTTCCATAATGACATCTTCTACGTGTTCCCTGTCTTTGTCGATGTTTCTCAGTGCAGATTTGATCACTCTGGCAGTGGATCCCTCATACTCTTTAATCGCATCCAGTGCTTCATGCTTCTGTCCGCCTTCTACTTTTTCTATCACGACCTGGGTAATGTCATTCACATTGGTACTTGCCCGCATCAGATTGATCACTCTGAGCCCCAGAAGCGCTATACCAAAGAGGCCGAGTCCGAAGATGATATACCCGATCACCCCGCCATCTTCCAATGTGTCCGCAAAGCTCTTCTCTTTCACATAGTCGACCTCTTTGTCCAGGTTCTCATAGACAAAGATATCAATCGTCTCATTCGGTTTTTTCGCATACATTGCTTTGGCATCATCGGATGAACCGACTGCGTTCCAGAGTTTGTATGACCCGTTTCCTGCCGGTGCCAGCGCCCCTGCCGCCTCTTTTGCGATGCCGTAGGCTGCGACATTACCGACTCTGACGATATCCCCTTTGACTTTTTTCCCGTCCGGAAGGTAAAACTCACCTTTTTCGTTTCTCAAAGAAGAGAGTTTACCGTAAAGCGTTGTTGAGACAGAGAGTGCCTGCTGGATCTTCTCCAGATCTGTGGTTTTGTGATCATCCGCAAGTTTGATGCCGTAAGGTTCCAGTGTGAGACGTGCCTGGTTGACGACATTTCCGACCAATCCGCCGTTCTCCTCTTTCTCTGCAAGTACTTTCGTGAGTTTTCCCAGTTTTTCGCTGCTTACTTTTGCCTCTCTGGAGACCTTCAGAAGTGTTGACTGCAGTGCTTCCACTTTCTCTCTGGCACGCTGAAGCTCTTTTTCCTGCTGTAGCTTGTCCGCTTCCAATCTCTTTTCCAGTTCTGTTTTTTGTGCTTTCAGAAAAGCATACTCTTTCTGGTAGGCTCTATCAAGCTCACTTGCGCAGGTTGCTACAGTAAGTGCTACAAGGGTAAAGATCGGTAAAAATAGTTTCATCATCATTGCTTTCATTGGTTCACTCCTCTTGTCAGTAGCGCATTGGGAAGTGTAAAGTATCCGGTACGGATCTGTTTCTGCAGGGCATCAAAAAGATCGATGATCTGGTCACGCTCATCACCATCGGTAGTCACAACATAGTCATACTTCTTGCCGTTTTGCTTGACATACCCCACCCGGTCATCAGGTGTTGCAAAGAACATCATTACCGACCCCACTTTCGCGATCTTTGCCATCGTCGCTTTACCATCTAGTGTGATCTCCTGCTTGAACTGCCCGATCTCTTTGGTCAGGCGCAGTGCATCATCATAGTTTGCCCACACGAGTGCCAACGCTTTCTCCTGTGTGATATTTTTGTTTTCAAGATCACGTTTGATCTGATGCAATGCTGCAACTCTCTCTTCTACTTTGAAGGGGATACCTGCCTTGATCTCTTTTTCCAATGCTGCAATCGCACCATAAACGATCGGTTTAAGGTCTGCGGTTGTACTTCCCGTTGCCTCAAGCTTCTCTTCTATCTTTTCGATATTTTGTCTGGTCAGCTTGAGTGCTGTCTCCTGTCTATTGATCTGTGCTTCGTTATCAGAGATCTGAAGAGAATACGATTTCATTTGAGACTTATATGCATCTTTGTTATGATCTATCTGGCTGTAGAGAGTCTCAACATCCGATCTGAGTTCCATGATAGACTTGACCATCTCATCTTCTGCTATGAGCTGAGGAGAACAGAAAAAACTAGCGCATAACGCTGCCGATACTATGCTTTTTGGCATTGCCATAATATACTCCAAGAGGTAGAATTTGGCGAATAGTAACTTAGGTTAGTAACAAAGTGGTAACAAAATTGTTACAAAATTATGACAAGAAAAAGAGAGAGAAAAAAGAAATGTGAGCAGAGACAAGCGGATGCCTGTCTCTTAAAGAAGAATTAGTAGCTGTTTCCAGTACCGTTATTGAACTCTGTTTCAAGCGTAGTAGCCGAAGTACCCGTAAATCTGTCACCGGTAGATGTACCGTCGATCGCTACATTGTCAAATGAGACGTTCGCTGCATCAACTGTATCGCTGACACCATCCGCACTCTTAGAGTAGATCGCACCGTATGTGTCATCTACGTTATCTGTGATCGTACCGTTAAGGAAGTGTCCGCCGATACCATCTTTCTTGAAGTAGATACCACCCTCTTTTGCTGATCCATTCTGTACGATGTTGAACCCGTCAAATGTCGCATGAGTCGATCCTGACATCTCAATGGCTGCATTACCTGTCGTTGTTGTGATGTTAAGGTTTTTCACTGTCCCGCTGAATCCGTCATCGATATCGAAGTAGTCATCTGTACATCTTGTGATCGTTACGTTGGTAAGGTCTACTGTACCACCCCATAGCTCTATCCCGTCATCATCTGAAAGGTCGACTCTTACATTCTCTACCACGGTTCCCGAACCTACACCGACCATGGAAAGACCGTTGATCTCTTTATCTACATCCATAGTGATACCTGAGTTCAGGATCTTCACGTTTCTAAGGATCCCTGAATTATCTGACGGATCTGTATCTCCTGCGATAAACGAAGGATCTACCTCGTATGGTTTCACCTGTGCATTCCCTGCATTACCGATGATCGTTAGACCACCCCACTGTCCTACTGCCGGTGCCGCACCGTCGATCGCTACTTGCGTTGAAGTGAATGTGATAGGCTCTGCTTCTGTACCGTCAGCAATGATCTGCGCACCTGCATCTACAACCATGTATGATGTCTGTGCTCCTGTACCGTCGTATCCGGCAACTGTAGTTCCCGGCTCGATTGTCAATGTCGCTCCGCTCTCTACCACTACAAGACCGTCGATCAACCACAGTTTGTCTTTTGTCAGTGTCATATCGCCTGTGATACTGTTTGGCAGCGGTTCCTGTGGTTTTACATTACTGTTATGATAGATATTCTCAAGCGTAGTAGCCGAAGTACCTGTAAATCTGTCACCAGTAGATGTACCCTCGATCGCTACATTGTCAAATGAGACGTTCGCTGCATCAACTGTATCGCTGACAC
>JBEWPZ010000005.1:78354-79070 GCA_047689535.1 Candidatus Sulfurovum kebritense
ATCAACCACAGTTTGTCTTTTGTCAGTGTCATATCGCCTGTGATACTGTTTGGCAACGTTTGCTGCGGCATTGATGCCGTATCATCACCCAATGTTGCAGTACCTGTAGCATGATCAAATCCGTAGTTTCTATAATCATCGCCAGTGATACTGTTGGCATTAGTGATCGTTGCACCATCCTTCACTACCGCGAATGAACCAGGATTCCCTGCAAGACCTTCATAAACCCTATCACTTGTATCATAGTAGAGCATAAATGCCGCGCCCTCAGTAATGAACTCTTTTTGTGTATAATAGAAATTTACATCATAACAGTTTCCAGCCATGATAGATGTACCGGCATCACCAGTCGCTCCAGATTTTAGTGCAGGGAAACAGAGTTCCCCATTGTGATATGTAGGAAAACTACTGAATTGATCGTCAACCTGCGTGAGATCAGAACTCTCTATCTGTCCCGCTTTATGTGTATATACTTTCGCTACAGATGGCATCACCAACGCATATTGTGTTGTGTCTGCACTATCGTAGGCAACATAGAAACTTGTATTTGTATAGTCTGCTGCATAAAGTGAACCGCTTAGTGCACAAACTGCTGCAATTGAACTTGCTAATGACTTTGGTCTAAAAAACATTTTTATCTCCTCTATTTGATTGAATATTAATCTTCACATCCACCCGTGATAGGGTTTACGTTCTGACACTGTGCCTCTTCTACG
>JBEWPZ010000005.1:79170-85648 GCA_047689535.1 Candidatus Sulfurovum kebritense
TCTCTCCTACTGTGATCGTCACTGTTGCTTCACCGTTGAGTGTCACCACCGGTGCGACGTTATCCTCAACAACAATTACCGTTCTGCTTATACTGCCGGTATTGCCTGCCTGGTCTGTTGCTGTATAGGTGATCGTATAGGTACCGGCTACTGAAGCATTGACTGAGCCTGATTTCACAGGATCCATTCTACCATCGAACGCATCGTAAGCAGTTGCTCCTGCATCCATATACGTATCACCGGCCTGGATAGTGACTTGAGCCTCACCTTCAAGTGTCACTACGGGAGAGGATGTATCTTGTGCCGCGAGGTGTGCTTTCGCTGCTACTTCATCCACAAGCGTTACATCCACATCGTCCAGCAGCGCCTGTGCTTCAGCTCCAAAACTATATTGTGTTGGATCCAAAGCTTCAGTAATCGCATCTGCGTATCCTTCAACAATCGTAATTCTTTGACTGATATCCCCGTCATCATCCAAACTCTGCAGCAACTGTGCAAGTCTCACTGCGGCCTTGGCATCAGTAGGATAAAGCTTATAAGGGGTGATCACCATCCCCTCTACGAAATCAACCGGTCCGATAGTCATTTCACCGACATGAAAGGATACCTCGTCACCAAAATTACAGCCAAATTGACCATTCGCATTCGTTACACCGCTGATACCGGATGTATTACACGAGTATCTGAGATTTTCTACCGGGGCATCTATAAATGTTCCGGATGCATCTCCTGATACACCACCACTGCTACTTCCTCCTCCACAGGCAGAAAGGAGAAAAGCTGTTGACACCGTACATACGGATAGAGCTATCTTTGTGTATTTCATTGACATTCCTTAGTATTTAATGCCGCCATAATAGATGAAATTAATAACAGTTTGGTAACAAAATGCAGTCATTTGGTTACCATTTGGTAACGTGTGTTAAATAGCCTTAAAATAGAATAAGTGTTCAAGGGGAAGATGGCATATCACAAAGATATATGTATCTATAGAATATGGTTTTTTGAGGGGGGGGGAGAGGAAAGGAGTAAAAAAGAAAAATAGGAAAAGGAGAATTACTCCTCTTCGGGATAGAGATTGAACTTTGCACCACACTCGTTCAAATACTCTACCATCTTTTTCTGCCCCAGTTTTTTTGCATAATCTTTGGGAGCCATACCTGCTCTGTCCGAAGCGTTGATATCTGCACCGTTATCGATCAACAGTTTCATCATATCAAGATTGGAGAAACAGGCTGCAAGCATAGCCGGAGTGATACCGCTTTTTCGGGTAGTCTCATTCAGATCAAATCCTTTATCGATGCAGAACTGTATCACATCCATACGTTTAAACTTGATCGCCACATCCAGTGCCGAGATCCCGTCACTGTCTTTTTCAAAAAGGTCTGCGCCGTTTTCAAGCAGGAGTTCGATCAACTCGAGTGAGGCGTACTTTCGTATAGCATAAAAGAGCGGACTGATCTCATCATAGTCCTCCAGCTCATACTCTTCGCCGATAATGATAGGTTTGGTGATATCTACACCGTTTTTTATCAACGATTTTAATTTTGCAATGGAATCATTCTCTATAGCTTCTGTTACTTCATTCATATCGTCTATCCTTCTCTGTTACCAGATGGTAACTATATTCATATATTATTGCAGAGTCTCAACCACATGAGCCAAATAAACAAAAGGAGAAGAGATGAAGATCAGCAAAACACTGAAAAAAGTGATTAAAACTGAAGGGAAAAGTTCACCGGTATCCAGAAAAGTCATTGCTCTCAGGTCATCCAAAGAGTTCAACTATCTGATCGATACGGCAACTTCCTAATCAATCTATTTTGAACCGAAAGGGTTCATCCCACCCATCATTCCCATAGCCTGGGACTTCTTGTTATCTTCTACCATCTTATTGATATCATTCATCGCCGAGATCAACAATATCTGTAGAGACTCTTTATCTTCCAAGAGTGAATCATCGATCGTAATATCCACGATCTCGCCTGCACCATTGGCAGTCACGGCGATCATACCCCCGCCTGCTTTTGCAGTAAACTCTACATTTTTCGCCTGTTCCTGTATCTCTTTGGCCTTATCCTGGATCTGCTCCATCATTTTGCCCATATCACCCAAGTTTAAACCCTCAAACATTATTCAAGTCCTTCAAACTCTTGCGCGATACTGTTATCATCTTCCAGGATCACAATCTTTGGTTTAAAACTGTCTGCTTCCTCTTCACTCATCGATGCATACGCGATAATAATGATCTTATCACCCTTTTGTACTTTTCTTGCAGCTGCACCGTTCAGACAGATATCTCTTTTCCCTCTCTCGCCCGGGATGATATAGGTAGAGAAACGCTCTCCGTTATTGTTGTTCACGATATCGACCTTCTGACCGACACGCATATTGGCTGCATCCAAAAGTTCCTGATCGATGGTAATCGAGCCTACATAGTTCAGGTTCGCATCCGTTACCGTCGCTCTGTGAATCTTACTGTAAAACATCGTAATGTTCATACCTGTTCCTATCTACTATTAAAATTGTCGGGATTATACCAAAATACTTCATCGCTTTCTATTATACAGAAAATTGTGAGGAAATAATGAGGTATCGCAGACGTAATGTCTGCGAAACAAAATAAGAAGAGTTATCTAGCGACAGAAGCAGGAGCGATCGGCTCTCCCCACATCGCTTCATCGATCACATATTCAGAGACTACATTCCCGCCGATGATATGTTCATCAATGATTCTGTCGATCTTCTCTTTTGTCAATCCAACATACATTGTGTGTCCAGGCTCTACAAGCATCACTGGTCCCTGTTGACAACGGTTAAGACATCCTGTCTGTATCGGTTGTACCGTTGCGATGATGCCTTTTTGCATCAAAGTCTGGGCAAGATGTTGGAAAAGCTGTTGTGATTCAGGATCATCCTGTTTTACACAGCTTGGTTTTGGCATCCCCGGAGGTGCCGACTGCTGACACTTAAAAATATAAAACGCCGGTTGTGGTATACCTTGCATCATAGTTAATCCTTTACGGTTTTTATTTAAGAGTATTTTACTCCTATTTACTTAATTTTAGATTAGGGACACCACTGACGACGATAAATAGTTGTTTTCAGGCACTTCTTTAGATAAAATAATCGATAGGTAGAAGTAACAAATGGGTAACAATATTTTTATATAGTGGTACGCAAGGAATAATAATGCAATATTTTTTTATCTTTTTACTCATACTTTTTTTCTCCAGTGTTACACTTGATGCAGAGGAGGTCAAACCATCATCTACGGATATCCAGACACTGGTCTCCCAGATCAAAAAAGCGCCGGCTTCCAAAAAAAGGGTCCTGATGAACCAACTCAAAATCAAACTGAGAAAGATGAATGAGAAGAGTCGAAAAGAGGTGATGGCAAACCTGAAAAGTTCTTTTGCACAAAAAGACCAAGCGATGCAAACCTCTCAGGGAACTCAGGACAGCACTAAGATACAGAGCAGACAGATCATGCGACACACCGCCCCAAGACCAATGCCGCAGGCAGGCGGACGTCGATAATGTTTGCTAAACTCTTGAGTGCACTTCTATTACTTTCCACACTCTCTTTTTCCTACCAGGATAGTGACATAGATGGGGTAGAGGACAGTGTGGACAGATGCCCCGACTCCTCTTTTGATGAAGTGGTAGATGAAAAGGGATGTACGCCCACCCAACACTACTTTGGGGTTCTGACACTTCAGATAGGAAGTGATATCAGTGTAGAGAATGAGTCGCAAACGACAACGAACTTTAATTTCTTTGCAAACTACAGATACAATGACTGGGATATCACGCTTTCCAATGCTACCGATACAGCCTCTACCTCATCCAACACTCTCTCTTCTGCGTATGGAGACCTCTATCTAAGTACAGGATACTATTTTGAAAAGAGCACACTTACAGCCAAACTGAGTTTGGGAATAAAACTCGCCACCAGGGATGAAGAGACCGATACAGATACAGGATTCAAACGCGGCAACGCCCATGAAGAGACAGCGACAGGAGAGAATGATCTCTTTACCTCCCTCTACCTCAACTATGGTATCACACCAAAACAGAACCTCTTTCTCTACTACAGATATACGATGAGTGGAGAGAGTAACCAGGTAGACTACAGCAATTTCAGTACCTGCTCCCTTGGCAGCGGATATGCATTGACTCCCCAGTGGTACAGCGCACTCTCCTATGATTACTCGGGATCACCCTATCCTGATACAGCGTCCTATAAGGCGATTTCATGGTTTCACAGCTACACATTTTCAAAACGCTTCTTTGCTACGGTAAATTATGCCCACGGGCTCAATGATATCTCTCCGGATTATACTGTATCACTAAAATTGGGAGTACGTTTTGAATAGACTGCTGCTCCTTGAAGATGATCCCACCCTGGCGCAATCTTTGATCCGGTTCCTTACACGCGAACATTACCTTATCGACTGGGCCAGGGACGGAGAAGAGGCACTCGATCTGGCTTATGAGAATCAGTATAGTCTCTATCTGCTTGATATCAATGTTCCTTTGATCAATGGGATCGACCTGCTCACCTCACTACGCGAAGCTGAAGATTTTACGCCGACGATCATTATCAGTGCCTTGATAGATGTGAACTCTGTCACAAAAGGCTTTATCGCCGGTGCAGATGACTATGTCAAAAAACCTTTCGATCCCGATGAACTACTTGTACGGATCAAAGCCAAAACAGCAGCACTCAAAGAGAAACTGAAGGTAGGTACCCTGGAGGCTGATCTCAGCACGGAAGCGCTCTTTCATCACTCCGAACCCTTATACCTGGGAGAGGTACAAAAAAATATTCTGCTCTCTCTTATGAAAAACCATCCAAACCCCGTTACCAAAGAGGAACTGATGTTCTTTTTGGAAAAACCCAATGACCTCGCACTGCGCGTCAATATTGCCAAACTCAAAAAAAACCTTGGGATCAACATTCAGAATATCAGAGGAGTAGGCTATAAAATTATCTGAGAAAGAATCGCTTATCAAGAGTTTTACACTCTTTTTTATCGTCATTGAACTCTTTTTGGCAGTGATCTTCTATAACTACTACAAAGTCGAAGAGGAGCACTTGAGCGAACAGCTCTTTTTGGAGATGAAAAACTACAGCTTCTTCTTTAAAGATGAGCGTTTTGATATCGATATCATTCCTAAAAGCAAAACAGATAATTTTTACGAGCTCTACTTTGATAAAGAGACACTTTACATTCTTGTACCGTTATTGGAAGAGAAAGAGAATGTTTTAAAAATATTTTTTCCTTTGGTCTCCTATGAAAAACTTTTAAAGGCTACCAGAGAGACGATATTATGGCAGTTTTTAGTACTTTCGGTGATTGCCGTTATCATCTCACTCCTTTTTGCTTTCTACACGATCAACCCTCTGCGAAAATCGTTAATAATCCTGGAAGAGTTCATTAAGGATATCATCCATGACCTCAACACACCCATCACCTCTATTCTGATCAATCTTCAAATGATGGATAAAAAAGATGCAGAGGTTGCCAGTATCACCCAAAGCGCAAAAGCGATCTCCATGCTGCACAAGAACCTCGACAGCTATCTTAAGGAGATGCAGTTCCAGAAGGATAGATTTTCACTCAAAGAGGTGATCGATGAACAGGTTGCCTATTTCTCATCTATGTACCATTATCTTGCATGGGACGTTCAGGTAGAAGATACGGAGATCTATTCGGATAGGCATGCTTTCGGAAGGATTATCTACAACCTGCTCAGCAATGCCTGCAAATACAATACTTCCCATGGCTTCGTAAAGATAAATGCTAGCGAACATCAACTCACTATCTCGAACAGCAGTCACGGTATCGATAACCCTTCCAGGATATTTGACAGGTTCTATAAAGAGAGTGACCGGGGGCTCGGTATCGGGCTGCATATTGTAGAGAAACTCTGCAAAGAGCTGGGGATAGAAAAGAGACTTGAGGTGGACCGGAACAATAGCGTGACCATCCATCTCTATGTTTAAAAGAGTCATGGCACATCAACCCATGCGATAGAGATCTCATCCATACTTTACCTTGCAGGTAACATCCGGGTAACAAATCTAACATATACTGCTGTATCACAAAAGTTCGAAAGAATTTTTAAACCAATGCAAAAGGAAAAGTCATGTTAAAACAATCATTCATCATCTCAACAGTAGCAGCGCTCATCTTAGGAGGGTGCAGCGGTACCTCTTCAACAGATGCAGAAGCAAGCAGTGTAACTGATATTACAGTAGAGAGAGGCCCTGTAGAGGGAGCAACCGTTACGGATGCCAACGGCCAGATTGCGCAATATATGGGTCAGGCTAGATACAGATTCTCCTCCACACCTACCTATCCGATCACTGCAGAGGACGGATACATCGATATCAACAGAAACGGTGTAATCGAAGCGGGCGAAGTGAAGTTACAGTTTAGACTCGAAGCACAACAAGGTAATGTAATTA
>JBEWPZ010000028.1:0-26273 GCA_047689535.1 Candidatus Sulfurovum kebritense
CATTATAACATTTTTTAGCATAATTATTTGACTGTTTAGTTAGTGGTTTAATAGTAGTGGGACTAAAGTCTCCACTTCCTTCAACTTATGGATCCCCGGGTCGAGTCGTAGATTTGGCACTGCCAAACGTCTCTTGAGAGGAGCATACCCTTATGGAGTTCAGGGTCTCAGTGGAAAACCGTAATGAATGGTGCTCTCTTTCCTGAGAGAGATGCTATGTCTTATTTTCTCTTTCGGTGCGTGGTTACGCACCCTACGCGTATTCACCCCTTATGGAGAAATGAACTATAGTGTCGGGGTAAGGGCACCCCGACCTACGCTGGGAGATATTTTTCCTTGTTTCCGAATATTTTTTCCCCGTCATCAAGCGCCAGCTTGTATCTTTGTCACCTTACGAAAAAAGTATCATTTTACACCAACCGCAGATTAACTACATTTTAGATAAAATACCCTCAATTTTTTAAAGGCACTATCATGCCTTTTTTGAGGTAAAACGAATGGATATCAGACAAAAATTTTTAGACTATTTTGAGAGCAGAGGACACACGGTTGTCCCTTCTGCACCGCTTATCCCGATCGATGATGACGGCTCTCTGCTTTTTGTGAATGCAGGGATGGTACCGTTCAAAGGGATCTTTACGGGTGAAGAGCCTATCCCGAATCCTCCGCGTGCCACTTCAGCGCAAACCTGTTTGAGAGCAGGTGGGAAACACAATGACCTTGACAACGTAGGATATACGGCAAGACACCATACGATGTTTGAAATGTTGGGTAACTTCTCTTTCGGAGACTATTTCAAAAAAGAGGTGATGGCATACGCATGGGAGTTTGTGAGCTCTCCGGAGTATCTTGGATTACCTGCAGAGAAGCTGTGGGTAACGGTACATGAGAACGATGATGAGGCGTACGAGCTGTGGCAGGCACATGTTCCGGCTGAGCGTATTATGCGTTTCGGAGACAAGGACAACTTCTGGCAGATGGGAGATACCGGTGCATGCGGTCCATGCAGCGAGATCTTCTATGATCAGGGAGAAGAGCACTTCAATGGACCTGAAGACTGTATGGGCGGAGAGGGAGACAGATTCCTCGAGATCTGGAACCTTGTATTTATGCAGTATGAGAGAGATGCCGAGGGCAACCTCAAGCCGCTTCCAAAACCGAGTATCGATACAGGTATGGGATTTGAAAGGGTGACAGCGATCAAAGAGGGCGTACTCAACAACTACCACTCAAGCATCTTTATGCCGTACCTTGAGAAGATCGGTGAACTGGTAGGGACACCGTATGCGTATGAAGCACCGAACTCTGCAAGTTACAGAGTGATCGCCGACCACCTCCGTTCGACCTCTTTCCTGCTTGCGCAGGGTGTGAACTTCGACAAAGAGGGACGCGGGTATGTACTGCGCCGTATCATGCGCCGTGCGATCCGTCACGGATATCTCCTTGGACTGCGTGAGCCGTTTATGTACAAACTGGTAGATACCATCGGTGAAGTGATGGGTGCGCAGTACCCATACCTTGTCGAAAAGGCCGAAGCGATCAAAACATCAATGAAACTCGAAGAGGAGAAGTTCTTCGATACGATCGATGCGGGGATCAAGCTCTTCAATGAAGAGCTTGAAAATACCACAGATATGTTTAACGGAGAGGTGGCATTCAAACTCTATGACACCTACGGTTTCCCGCTTGACCTCACTGAGGATATGCTCAGAGAAAAAGGCATCGCACTGGACAGCGAAGGTTTCGAGCGCAAGATGGAAGCGCAAAAAGCGCAATCCAAAGCGAGCTGGAAAGGTACCGGAGAAGCGGCAGCAACGGGTGATTTTAAAGCACTGAAAGAGCAGTTCGGTCTGAACAGCTTTGTAGGGTATGCAGAGCAAAGAAACGAGACAAAAGTACTGGGACTACTGGATGAGCACTTCAAAGAGGTATCCGCTCTTGAGCCGGGAAGCCTCGGCTGGGTGATGCTTGAAGAGACACCGTTCTATGCGGAGTCGGGCGGACAGATCGGTGACAGAGGTCAGCTTGAAGGGAAGGCAGAAGTACGCGATACCAAGCTTTTCCAGGGAATGAACCTTTCTGAAGTAGAGGCCAAAGCAGTGATCTCTGCAGATGACAAAGTGACGGCGATCGTCGATCAGGATAGAAACGAGATCGTGAAACACCACTCTGCGACACACCTGCTCCATGCGGCACTCTACGATATCCTGGGTGAGCATATCTCGCAGGCAGGGTCTTTGGTCGAGGCGAAAAGACTTCGATTTGACTTCTCGCATCCTCAGGCACTGAGTGCAGAGGAGATCCGTACGATAGAGAACTGGGTCAACGAGAAGATCGCCAAGGGTGTCTCCTCTGCAACGCAGGAGATGGATATCGATGAGGCAAGAGCACTGGGTGCGAAAGCACAGTTCGGTGAGAAGTATGGAGAGAGTGTACGTGTGGTGAGCATGGGAGATGTCTCTGTAGAGCTTTGCGGCGGGACACATGTCGACAATACTGCAGAGATCGGGCTCTTTGTCATCACCAAAGAGAGCGGTGTCAGTGCGGGGGTAAGACGTATCGAGGCGATCTGTGGCGCTGAAGCTACAAGGTATCTTTTCGAACTCAAAGATACGCTTGAGTCAGTCAAAGCAGAGGTGAAAAACCAGGATCCTGTCGCAGGGATCGGCAGACTCAAAGAGCAGATCAAAACCCTCAAAGCGGAGCTTCAGACCGCACTCAACTCAACGAAAAAAGAGCTCAGCGTGACACAGATAGGCGGTGTAAATGTCATCGTGGATGAGGTGGAAGCCGGAGACATCAAAGAGATGATCGACGAGGCGAAGAACAAGTATCCGAACATCGCCGTGATGCTGTTCCAGAAGAAGGGAGATAAAGTGCTCCTTGCCTGTGGAAGCAAAGCGACTGCGATCAAAGCGGGTGACTGGATCAAGCAGATCGCACCGGTACTGGGCGGTGGCGGTGGCGGTCGTCCGGACTTTGCCCAGGCCGGAGGGAAAGATCCTTCGAAGATCGATGAAGCGAAAGCCAAGGCTTTAGCATACCTTGAAGAGAACCTGTAAAAGTCATGACAGCGCTCTATACGAACTATGCCCAGACGATCGTCTTCCTGCATGTACTCTCTGCTTTTATCTGGGTAGGTGGGATGATCGCGATACGCTTTGCGGTACACCCTACGATGCAGAGCATCGATGATGCCGGGATCAAGCTTGGGAAGACACTGATGCTGGTAGGAAAGTTCTTTCATATCGTGATCCCGTTTATCCTGCTGATCTTTATCACAGGGCTTATCATGGCGATAGCACTGCAAGGACATCACGGCGGGCAGAAGATGGTTTTTATCTTCAAAGAGTCGATCTGGATCGTGATGGCAGCAAACTTCAGCTGGATGTACCTGAAGCGCCGAAAGGCACAGAAACTTTTTGATACGGGTGATTTGCCTGCTGCAAAAGCCTCTATGGCGTTGATACCGAAACTGCTTCTGCCGATCAATATCCTTCTGGGGCTTGCAGCACTCTGGACCGGTATCGCACTGAGAGGACTCTGATGATCACGTTGTGTTCCGCTTCTGAGTCCAGGGCGCTGCTTCTGAAAAACTTCGGTGTCGATTTTATCCAGAAAGTACCTGAGTATGACGAAGAGCAGATCACGACGACCATTGCCAAAGATTTTGTCTATACGGCAAGCAAGGGAAAGCTTGATGCAGCGATACGAGAGTTCGG
This sequence comes from Candidatus Sulfurovum kebritense, assembly GCA_047689535.1. Lineage (GTDB taxonomy): Bacteria > Campylobacterota > Campylobacteria > Campylobacterales > Sulfurovaceae > Sulfurovum > Sulfurovum kebritense. The sequence continues at coordinate 3,723 of JBEWPZ010000028.1, forward strand.
GCTGGATATGCCGCTGTTGTGCGCAGATACCGTGATCGCAGCTGCGGATGGTTCGATCCTGCGCAAGCCCAAAGATATCGAGGATGCCAGACGTATCCTTGAGATACAGAGCGGTTCAACGATCTCGATCATCTCTTCTGCTCACTATCGCTCCAAAACCCTGCTCTTTTCAGATATCTCCGCGACACACTACCGTTTCGCACCTTTTGAGAAAGAGGAGATGGAGGCGTATCTGCAGAGCGGTCTGTGGCAGGGGAAAGCAGGCGGATGTATGGTAGAGGGGTTTTGTAAAAAGTATATCCTTGAAGTGGACGGGTTTGAGAGTACGGCAATGGGCCTTCAGGTAGAGACACTGTTGCCATGGCTGGGAAAATAGGCTGGGAAGATAATATGATGTATGAAAATGAAATAGCAGCACTCAAAAGGGCCGGACGTTTCAGAGAACGCAAACTCTATGATGATACGCTCAAAGATCTCGCCTCCAACGACTATCTGGGCCTCTCCGGCAAGAAAAAGCACCTGAAGAAAGCGATGAAACTTCTTGAGGATTATGAGACGATCTCTCCGAAAGCAAGTATGCTGGTCAACGGGTATCACCCGATCCACCGGATTTTTGAGCTGGAACTGGCTGAGGCGAACAGTTTTGAGGAGGGGATGATCGTCGGTTCGGGGTTTTTGGCAAATATGGCACTGATCGAGTCCCTGGTGCGCAAAGGCGATATGCTCTTTATGGATGAGGCGTATCACGCTTCGGGTGTGTTGGCTTCACAGCTTCTGGGCGAGCGTGTCGTAACCTTCAAACATAATGATGTCGAAGACCTCAAAGAGAAGCTGGAAACCTATCATGCAAAACGTCAGATCATCGCGATCGAGGGGGTCTACTCGATGAGCGGTGAGCTGGCCAAAAAAGAGATCTTTGATCTGGCGGAGGAGAGAGAAGCACTTCTGATCGTGGATGAGGCACACAGTGCAGGTGTGCTTGGATGGAAGCTTCAGGGGATCTTTGAACACTACGGTATCCCTATCACCGAACGTCATATCAAGATGGGTACACTCGGAAAGGCGTATGGCTCCTACGGGGCGTATATCCTGGCAAGCAGAGAGATCATCAGTTTTCTGGAAAACCGTGCAAAATCGATCATCTACTCAACCGCGCCATCGGTCATCGATACAGCACTGGCACTGGTCAATTTCCGCTATATCCGAAAAAAGTCCGAAAAGCTCAGAGAAGAGATAGAGAAGCGTCAGATGATGGTGCAGGAAGTGTACGGTACCCCGATCCAAAGCCTCATTCTGCCTATAGAGGTAAAAAATAATGAGCAAGCGCTTTTTTTGCAAAAAGGTTTGATGGCACAAGGGTATCTGGTCGGCGCGATCCGTCAGCCGACAGTGGCACTTCCGATACTGCGCGTGATCCTCTCTCTTTCTGTACCGATCCGTGAGATCAAGCATGCATTGGCACTGATCCACCATAATCTGGACTAAAAGGGTCTCCTCTTTGTCCTACAGAGATAAATACGATAAAATAATAAGATTCTAACGAAAGGAAATCAGTGTTTCACAGTCTTATAAAAGCTTCTATCATCCTGGCGATCATCTTTGCTGCAGCACTTTTGGCAGCATTTGTCTATGCCTATGAAGAGGTAAAACTCGACGCAGATAAACTCATCAACTATAAGCCTGAGATCTCTTCAGTGATCTTGGATAAAGACGGCAACAGGCTCGCTTATGTGTTTAAAAAACAACATAGACTCTATGCCACCTATGATGAACTTCCCAGCTTTGTGGTAGAGGCGCTGGTCGCTATGGAAGATACCAAGTTCTTCGAGCATAGCGGTGTGAACCCGGATGCGATCTTCCGTGCGATCATCAAAGATATTCAAGCGGGTGCATTTGTCGAGGGTGGAAGTACACTCACCCAACAGCTGATCAAAAACAAACTGCTAAGCAGTGAAAAAAAATTGGCACGTAAGATCAAGGAAGCGATCCTGGCACTGAAGATAGAAAACGAGTTGACAAAAGAGGAGATCATCGAGCGTTATCTCAATGAGATCTCCTATGGAAACAACTACTTCGGGATCAAAACAGCAGCAAACGGATACTTCCGTAAAGAGCTGAACGAGCTCACCATGAAAGAGGCAGCGATACTGGTAGGATTGCCGAATGCACCGAGCTACTACAACCCTATCAGACACTACCAAAGGGCCTTGGACCGTGCCAATAACGTACTCTATCGTATGAAAAATATCGGATGGATCACGAAAGAGGATTACCTCAAGGCGGTCAAAGAGTCACCGACCGTCTATCGGACCTCTCTTACACAGAATATCGCACCCTATATCGTCGATGAAGTGGTAAGACGTTTTAAGGGGAAACTGGGTGATATCCGTACCGGTGGATACAAGATCTATACGACTGTGGATATGAAACAGCAGGAGATCGCCAAAAAAGCGGTTACTTTTGCCTATGAAAGGGCACTGAAGAAGTATAAAGAGAAGGTCGGCAAAACGACGCTCAATGCCGCACTGGTTTCCGTAGAGAGCAAGACCGGAAATATCCTCTCAATGGTGGGTGGAGAGAGCTATGAACGAAGTGCTTTCAACCGTGTGACACAGACCGAACGTCAACCCGGTTCTGCCTTTAAACCGTTTATCTACCAGACGGCGCTGGATATGGGATACAACCCGGCCACGCCGCTGACCGACCTGGCCAGAACCTTCCAGTACTACTATAAGGGGAAGCGTAAGATCTGGGCACCGAGAAACTATGAGCGTGATTTTAAAGGGTTTGTACCGTTCAGAGAGGCTCTTGTTCACTCACGCAACCTTGCAACGATCAACCTGGTAGCCGAAATGGGGGTCAGTACGATCCGTAAAAGACTGGCATTTCTGGATGTCCCGCATATCCCCAAAGATATGTCTATCGCTTTGGGGAACCTGGGGTTGAGTCCGCTGAAGATGGCACAGATCTTTTCGGTATTTGCAAACAGCGGACATATGATCGAACCGAGGCTGGTGAGCAAGATCGTCTCTAAAGAGGGGGCTGTGATCTACGAAACACGCCCCAAAGAGATCGCCAACTTTACGACCCCGGAGCAGGCTTACCTGATGACGGATGTACTCAAAGATGTAGTGCAGAGGGGTACGGGACGCAATGCCCGGGTCAAAGGGATCGAACTGGCAGGGAAAACGGGTACGACAAACAACAGTATCGATGCATGGTTCTGTGGTTATTCACCGGAGATCGAAGTGATCGTATGGTTCGGACGTGATGACAATAGACGTATTGGAAGGAGAGGTGCGACAGGCGGTGGTTTGGCTGCACCGGCATTCTCCTACTATTTTAGGGAACTGCTTAAGATCTATCCCGATACCAAACGTACATTTGATATCCCCGAAGGTGTCTACAGAGGGACCTATGAAGGGAAGAGCGAGATCTATACGAAACACTCTCCGCTTCCGAAAGTGAAGCAAAAGGATGAGTATGGCTTTGATACTATGGAAGTCTCTATGGATGAAAACTATACAGATATTGTCCCTGTCGAGGATACAGAGATCGTAGAGGTGATCAACTACGATGAACCGAGTGAGGATGATATAGGCTATGCAGAGACGATCGATATTGAAGGAGAAGAGAGTGGTGAGGCAGAAGAGGATGATCCGCTGCATCCGAAGAGAAAATTACCCAAAACACCGGTATCAGAAGATAGCGGAACACTTTTCTAACAGCTAAAGGATAATGATGCATAGTTTTGCTCCCGAGATACTGCTTATTACGATTTTGAGCCTTGTGGTCCTCTCTGACAGTCTGTCAGCGAGGCTGAAGATTCCTTCAGTTTTTTTACTTCTGATAGGTTCCTATCTGGTCTATACCTATGCCAAGATGGCGGTGCCTATCGATCTGAAACTCTATTTTGATGCGGTGGTACTCTTCTGTATCCCTCTGATCTTTATGGCCGATGCACTGCATCTGCACTTTTCGGACATCAGAAAACATGCCTGGAGTATCTTCTATCTGGCTGTTTTCGCCGTGGCACTCTCTATCACCGCAGGTGCAAGCCTCTACTACTCCCATCTCTTTGAGGGACTGACACTTGGAGCCTATGTCTCCCTCTTTGCGATCAATATGGCAACCGATGCGGTCAGTGTGCAGTCGGTGCTCTCCCGTTTTCAGGGGATCAGTCATGAGATCAAGGTATTGATAGAGGGGGAGTCGCTGGGGAATGATGCGACGGCTGTCATCGCTTTTTTCTTTATCGGTCTTCCCTGGATGATGAGCGGCAGTATCGATGCGGGTGATGCAACCGTGGATGCATTGCGTGTCTTTGCCGTGAGTATGGGGATCGGTATCGCTCTTGGATATCTCTTCTATATGCTGATGAAACTGATCAATGACAAAAGGGGAGAACTCTTTTTTTTTATTATCGAGGCCTATGCAGCGTATGTCGTGGCAGAGCACTTCCATGTGAGCGGTATCCTGACGCTCATCACTGCGATCATTGCCACGAAAGCATGGATCGATATCGATATGAAACAGCTTGAAGGCGAGGAGGCAAAAAAGAGTAAAACCTTTTTGCAGAGATTCCGCCTGCATGGGATGGATGCCACCACTTCAGAGCGTATGGAGTATATCTATGAGATGGCAAAAGAGTTCGGATATATCGCAGCCGTGATGATCTTCTTTGTACTCGCCGAAATGGTAAGCCTGGAGAAGTTCTGGGAGTACAAAACAGAGATCTTTGCGATGTTTGCCATCACTACACTGATCCGCGCAGTCTCGATGGCAAAGTTCGCTTTCTGGGGCAACAGGGTCAAGCAGATCAAGCCTGTCGGTTTTGAGGGGTGGTTCATCCTCACCTTCTCGGGAATGAAAGGGGCACTCTCTATCATTCTTGTCCATATGATCCCGGATTCTTTTGCGTACAAAGAGCTCTTTGAGGTGGTAACAACCGGTGTGGTGATCCTCTCTATCTTTGTCTACGGTACGACACTCTGGACCTACTTTACCTTCTTCAAAAAAGAGGAAGAGAAGAAGCTCTTTACACACTAGTACATCCAAACATCCCTGTCTCGTTCCACACTCTCTACCGAGGTGGAATAAATAGTTTAGAGAGCAATGATCTTTCGCGTAGGGTGCGTAATCACGCACCAAAAAATAGAGGGTTGGAGGAGTTTAATGAATTTCCCTTTTTATCTATTGAGGCACTGTTTCTCTCTTCATTTTTTTCTCAAAGAGAGTGATGACTTCGTCACCGCTTCGCTTACAAGGTCGTTCGGGATGACAGTTATTTATTGAATGGGATTGTAGTGTAGGTCGGGGTGCCCTCACTCCGACACTATTGTTGAGTTCTCCAAAAGGACAGGTATCTGGATAAGGCTATCCCGACCTACGGATACTTTATTTTAAGAGAGATAAACGTAAGATATATCCATGGAATCACTGAAGATGATAGATACATTGAAACAGATTATGCTTTTTTCTGCACTGAGCGAGGAGGAGCTGGGTGCATTGGCCGAAGTGGCACATATCTCTCACTATCCTAAAGATTCGATTGTGTTTACTGAAGGAGAGATCAGCCATCATTTGATGATACTGATCGATGGGGTCGTGAGTATCTATAAGCATGACAGTAAAGGAAATGAGGTTGTGATCGGATACTTTAACAAGTACGCATTGCTTGCCGAGGCAGCTACACTGAGAAAGACTCCGTTACCTTCATCAGCGAGGTTCCAGACAGATGGTGCTATTTTAAAAATCTCACTTGACGGTTTTGAGAAGTTTCTTCTCACTCACTCAAGAGTATCGTATGAAATTATCCAGTCACTGCTTGAAAAGATCGATCTTCTCCAACAAAATATACATTTTAATCTTGCCGCAACTTCCAAAGAGAAAGTTCTGAATTTTTATCAGAGAAACCCTAAACTGGCTTTGGACCTGAAACAATACGAGATAGCCTCTATACTCGGTATGACCCCCGAAACTCTCTCACGCAATATCGCGAAACTGGTGAAGGAAGAAAAGCTGGTACAGAGTGCAGCCGGTTATAAAGTGCCCTGATCTTTATATCTTGATATATATCAATAGACTTTTTTCATTTTTCCTTTAAGATGCAATAAAAAAAAGGATATGGAATGCCACTACTTACGATCGACCAAGTCAATCAAATCGCCGTAGATGAGATGCAGCATACGCATGAAGAAGAGATCAGTATGCTCAATGAGATAGATGCACTCGCATCGAGGTATGAAAATGACAAGACTATACGTAAAGCGCTGGAAGAGAAGCTGGATGCCTATGTCACACATGTCAAGGAGCACTTTGCGAATGAAGAGCGACTGATGCGTCAATACGGATTTCCCCCTTATCAGATACATAAAGCAGAGCACGACAATGTACTGCGTGAGTTGAACGGTGTTGTAATACGCTGGAAAGAGCATGGTGACATTGATGCCATTATCGCCTACCTCAGACAATCGGTTGAGTGGATCATCAATCATATCAACACAATGGATACGATGACTGCCATGTTTATCTCCCAACAGCTTCAACCGGGAGATCCGGCGGAGAAGATGTGTTGTCTATGAGATAAATGAGAATCGCATCTATACACATATATGAGAATGGGTCACAGGATGCATTTCTATAAAACGTTAAAAAGAAAAAAATAGATGAAACAATAAGTGATTTACCTGCTATATCAAGCTGGTAGGTAAAATGTAAAGGAGAAATTATGATAAAAAAGAGTGTTTTGGTAGCAGCAATAATGGGAATAGGAATCGTACACGCGGGTGGTATCGATCTGGTGAAATCAAAATGTGCGACATGTCATATGCTCGAAAAACCGACACCTCAGATGATACCTACCTTGAAAGCACCGGCCATGGAGGCTGTGATATATCATACCAAGTTGGTCATGCAGGACAAGGAGAAGATCAAAGCATTCATTACGGATTATGTGATAAATCCTGCAGCGGAAAAATCGGTATGTGAGTCAAATAAGGTAGCGCAGTACGGGGTGATGCCTTCAATGAAAGATACTGTTTCCAAAGAGGAGCTTTCTCAAATCTCGGAGTATTTGATCGCGCATTACCCTTCCGAAGGGTTTGTCGATATGATTCATGAGATCCAGAGAAATGACAAAATGCACGCACTGCAGAACTCTCCTTTCCTGATCAACAAAGAAGCCTTGCCGCACCTCACAAAGCTTCTGATCAAACATTGGGATAAGCAGGCGTTAGGGCTTAGCGATGATCAAAAAAAGAGACTGCTTGTGATCCGACACCGTACGGTAGGAGAGGTGCAAAAAAGAAAACGTAACATTGATACTTTGGAGGCAGAGGTGATCGAAGCCATAGTGGAGCATGAGTCTCCCAAAAGTTTGGAAAAGAGCATAGATGAGATCGCTCAGTTGAAAGCAGCTGTCACCAAAGTACATATTGAGTGTATCTCGAACACACTTGAGGTACTGGATGAAGAGCAGGTAGAGTACCTACTCCCGTTTTGGGGCATATAAGCAGTAAGGTGAATACGATGCAATACCCCCTATTTTTCAATGAAGTTGAGTCCATTCTGCTCTATGATCCGCTCAGTGACTTTTTGGGTGCCTGTGAAGAGGGGAGAGTGGAGATCGGTTATCCGGACTGTGTGAAACTGGCGGGACACTCCTGTCCTACTGTTGCAGGTGCATATCTTATGGCTATGGTTGGTCTCAAAGCGCTCTATGGTTCTGAACTGCCACGTCGTGGGGATATCCATGTCAGTATGAGAGAGACAATGAGAGAAGGGACAACCGGCGTGATAGGAAACGTGATCTCCTTTATCGTCGGAGCGAACGGTGAAGAGGGGTTTAAGGGGATCCAGGGAAATTTTTCAAGAAACAATTTAATCGAGTACGGGCAACCAATGAGAGGGGAGGTCACCTTGAGAAGAAGAGATACCGATAGCTCTGTCTCGCTCAGTTATGACCCTACAGTGATCCAGGGAGATCCAAGATTAAAGCTCTTGATGGGAAAAGTATTGCAGGGAAAATCATCTGATCAGGAAGAAGATCTTTTCAAAACCTTGTGGCAGGAGAGAGTCAGGAAAATTTTATTGAGTGAAGCAGTGAGAGATCAGATCATCAAGGTATATTGAATAGATCATTCTCCATAAGAGGTATACAAGGGGTGCGTAACCACGCGCCAAAAAATAGAGGGTAAGTTTAATTCATTTCCATTTTTTTTATTGAGGCTGTGTTTCTCTCTTCATGTTTTTAAATGAAGAGACAATATAATGATTCTTGGTTGAATGTTCATTTTTTTTCTTTGTTGATGTGACAAAGAAAAAGAAACGAATCAAAAAAAAGAAAACACAAACGGCTATCGCATTTTCTTGTACTCGAACTTGTGCCCATTCAAAGAGGGTGTTATTTGAGTTAAATAGAAGGAGAGTGTAGGGATACCATTGATAGTCTCTTCACAAATAGTCTCCAGGGTAATTATATTTCGCGTAGGGTGCGTAACCACGCACCGAAATAGAGGAGGTAAGCGTGTCATCTTAAGGTCGATGGGAACGAGGGAAAGTGTTATTAGACTCTATACGTTATTATCTTCATATACAATACTACATTTTTGCAAAATATCAGATATTCTTTTATGAAATATGTATGGAAGATATAAATGTATAGATAAATAAATTCCCATCATTACAACAGTTATCATCGTTTCTGTTGGTTCATTAAAAAGGATATTATAAATAAAAAGTAAAATAGAAGATATAAACATTGCTGGAAGAAATGAAATAAATCTACGTTTTCTTTCAGGATATATAAAACTTCTATAGCCTTCAATATCTTGAAGCTTTTGTTTTAATTTAGAATCATTGATAATGTATTTTTGACCATCATCATTAATGTAAATAGCATTACTATTTTTATCATTACAAAAAATATGACTGGCAGTAAAATCATCGTAATCTTGCAAGTTAATTCCTTTTTGTCTAACTATATTATTAGAGGAACTTTGTGCTTGTACTTGCTATAAGACAATCTCCTTTTTCCCCTTCATTGAAGTATTAGCAGTATACCAAAAATGTTTTGTGTTAAAACCTTATAAAATATACTCTGGGAGGATCGTTTTATGATGATTTATCAGAGACTTATGATGGAGAAGTTTGATCGGTTTTAAAAATAATGAGATAAATAGAAAAGATAAGTTTCTCCCGGGCAGAAGCCCGAGAGGAAAGATTAACATGAGTAAGTAGTCATGTACTCGTATGCTGTTGGTCTACCTTCATCCGGCCATACCTGTCTTTCGAACTGGTAGTGCTGGAAGCTGTCAATGAAATCTTCCGAGAATACCGGCTTAAGGAAGTCGTGATCTGCGATCAGCCCCTCTACCGCTTCTCTCAGTGTGTGTGGCATCTGAGGGATCTTCTTCGCTCTGATCTCATCAAGGCTGAGTTCAAAGAGGTCGATATCCATCGGTCCAACCATCTCATACCCACCATTTTTGATACCATCGACACCTGCCATAAGAAGTGCAGAGAATGCAAGGTATGGACATGCTGTAGAATCCGGGAATCTTGTCTCGATTCTTGTTGCTGCTTCACCTGCACCGTATGGGATACGACATGCTGCCGATCTGTTCTGGCTGGAGTAAGTCAGGATAGACGGTGCCTCAAATCCAGGAAGTAGTCTCTTGTATGAGTTTGTCGTAGCGTTTGTAAATGCAGCGACTGCCGCTGAGTGTTTAAAGATACCACTGAGGTAGTCAAGTGCTGTTTTAGAGAGGTTACCGTACTCACCCTCTTTGTAGAATAGATTTCTCCCGTCTTTCCAGATAGACTGGTGTACGTGCATACCGTTACCGTTGTCACCGTAAAGCGGTTTTGGCATAAATGTTGCAGTCTTACCGTTGAGGTGTGCTACCATCTTTACGACATATTTATACTTCTGTACGTTATCCGCTGCTTCGATCATGGTGCCAAACTTGATACCGATCTCACCTTGACCCTGTGCTACCTCATGGTGACCAAGCATTACGTCAAGACCGACCTCTTCAAGGATCAACATCATTTCAGCTCTAAGGTCTACCATAGAGTCTGTCGGCATTGTCGGGAAGTAACCACCTTTTGTTCCTGGTCTGTGTGCCATGTTCCCGTACTCATACTTGGTATCGGTGTTCCATCCACCCTCTTCGGTATCTACTTTGTAGTATGCAGAGTTGATGTCATCTCTGAACTCTACGTTGTCAAAGATAAAGAACTCATTTTCAGGACCGAAGTATGCGACATCACCGATGTTTGCTTCGTCCAGGTACTGAAGTGCTTTTTTAGCGATCGATCTTGGACACTTCTCATACAGTTCACCTTTGTAGATATCGTAAACATCACAGAATACAACAATGGTACTGTCTGCAGTAAACGGATCAAGGAATGCAGTCTCTACATCCGGCTTCAGGATCATATCTGATTTGTTGATCGGCTGCCATGCTTCGATCGATGATCCGTCAAAAGGAAGTCCCGCTTCTAGCATCTCTGCACTTACTGCATGTAGTCTGTAACTGATGTGGTGCCATGCACCTTTGATGTCTGTAAATCTAAAGTCTACAAACTCAACTTCGTTCTCTTCACAATATTTGTAAAATTCATCTGTGTTGTTCACAAATTTACCCATTAGGTTCTCCTCTGACATTATTTGAAAGTAATGGAACAATTATAGCAAGTAAATATTTAGAGGTGGTAATTTTTGTGATTAAAAATTAATCAATTGATTGGAGTTGGGTGTTTACCGTACTCTATTGCTGGTTAAAAATTGACCAGCATACGGTCACGCTGCTGAAAAGCGACGGCTTTGGTGTAGCCCACCTCTTTTGCCAGTGCGGTCACCTCTTCATAGGCAAACCCGACCTGTTCGGGTGCATGGGCATCTGAACCGAAAGTGATAGGGATATCCAGTGCAAATGCCTCTTCCAGGAGGGCTCTGGAAGGGTAGATCTCCCCGATAGGTTTACGAAGGCCCGCTGCATTGAGTTCAAGTACCATATTTGCCTGTTTGATCGCCTTGAGTGCATTTTTTGCAAGGAGCCTGACATCCTTTTTGGGCAGGTATTTAAAGACTTTGATCAGGTCAAGGTGTCCTACGATATCAAATCTGCCGAACTTCGCCATCGCTTCGACCGCTTCAAAGTAGGCCTGCCATATCTCATCGACATCACGCTCTTTCCAACCGCTTAAAAATTCAGGATTGTCAAAACTCCACTTGTCGATAAAGTGGACCGATCCAATGAAGTAGTCAACCTCCGCACCCAGTACACGTTCGTCCATATGTCCCGGCAGGTAGTCTACTTCATAACCAAAGAGGATATCGATCTGGTTTTTGTACTTCTCTTTGGCCCCCAATACATCCTCACGGTACGCTTCCATCTCTTCAAATGCCAGACGGTAGTGCGGGTCAAAATCCATCGGAGCATGTTCGGAAAAACCGTATACATCGATGCCAAGTTCTATGGCCTTCTCTATATACTCGTCAATGCATCCTTCGGCGTGATTACAGCGGGTGGTGTGGTTGTGTATATCGATTCTCATAAGGCAAATTTTAACATAAAAACAGATTTTTACTACTATTTAGGTAAAATTAGAGCAAAAAATATCCTAATTAGGTAAAAAATGACTGAACAGAAAAAAGTAGAACTCTTAGCACCTGCAGGTAACCTTGAAAAGATGAAGATCGCACTGAACTACGGTGCCGATGCAGTCTATGGCGGTACCAGTACCTTCTCTTTGCGTATTCGTTCGGGCAAAGAGTTTGATATGGATGCCTACAGAAAGGGGATAGCGTATGCCCATACGCGGGGCAAAAAAGTCTATACGACGATCAACTCATTTCCTTTCAACTCCCAGGTGAAGCTCTATGAGAACCATATCGCAAAAATGGCGGAACTGGAGCCGGATGCACTGATCGTGTCAAGTCCGGGGATCGTAAAGATGGCAAAAAAGATCGCACCGAATATTCCGATCCATCTCTCTACCCAGGCCAATGTGATGAATGCCCTGGATGCGCAGGTCTACTATGATATGGGGGTGACTCGTATCATCGTAGCCCGTGAGATCAGCCTCAAAGATTGTGAAGCGATCAAAACGGTACTGCCTGATCTGGAACTGGAAGTGTTTGTACATGGGTCAATGTGTTTTGCCTACTCGGGAAGATGCCTGATCTCTGCAGTACAGACAGGGCGTGTGCCAAACAGGGGAAGCTGTGCAAACGACTGCCGTTTCCCGTACGAGATCTACGCACACAATCCTGAAAGCGGGACAACCTTCAGACTGGATGAGGAAGAGGGCATAGGTACCTATATCATGAATGCCAAAGATATGAATATGGCTTCACATATCGATGAGATACTCGCTTCAGGGGTGATCGACTCGGTCAAGATCGAGGGACGTACCAAGTCTCCATACTATACAGGTGTGGTGACGAAAGCGTATCGTGCGGCGATCGATGACTTCTATGAAGGGAAGTTCGATCCGGAGAAGTATCAGGCGGAGCTGAATACGACACAGAACAGGGGATTCACCGATGCCTATCTCACCTCACGTCCGTTTGAACGTAAGGATACAGAATCGCACGAGTTTACGATCCAGAACGGTACCCATCAGGTCGCTGCACTGGTAAGCGAAGACGGTAAAACATGGCGTTGTAAAGATAAAACCTGTGTGGGGGATGAGGTAGAGATCGTGCTTCCTGTAGGTGCCAGTGTAGCACTGGTGGACAATGAGTACGGAAAGATCGAAGAGCATGACGGGAGATACTGGCTGACATTTAAAAAGATTGTTGCCGTCTCGGGTAAAGTGTTTGAGTGTATTCACAGCGGCGATCTGAATGATATCATTCTCCCCGCAGAGTTACCGGGGTATACGATCCTTAGACGCGGTATTGCCGAAGCATTGGAGAAGAAAGGATTGACCGAAGATTCTACACCGATGCATATGGTGCCTAAAGACCATATATGTGACTGAATTGTCTGTCATCCTGAACTTGATTCAGGATCTGGGATTTCGTTCTATCAAGGCGGGATTCTGAATCAAGTTCAGAATGACGAACCAACAAACAAAAGGAAATGAAATGAAATTCGTATCGATCGTGATGGGAAGTAAGAGTGATTTTGAGGTGATGAAAGAGTGTGGAACGACACTTGAGAAGTTTGGTGTACCTTATGAGCTGATTATCTCTTCAGCGCACAGAAGTCCTGAGAGAACAAAAAACTACATCAAAGATGCCGAAGAGCGAGGTGCACAGGTATTTATCGCTGCAGCAGGTATGGCAGCACACCTTGCAGGTGCATTGGCAGCTACTACTACGAAGCCGGTGTTGGGCGTACCGATGGAGAGTGGACCGCTCAAAGGTGAAGATGCGCTTCTCAGTACCGTCATGATGCCTGCAGGGATGCCTGTAGGTACATTGGCGATCGGGAAAGCGGGTGCGACAAACGCAGCGTACCTTGCGATCCAGGTGATGGCACTGCATGATGATGAACTGAGAGTGAAGCTTCAGGAAGACCGTATCGCAAAAGCGAAGAAAGTAGAGCTTGACTCAGCGCAAATCGAAGTAAGACTCTAGTCTGTTAAAGTTAGGAATATTATGAATAAAGATGCTATCACATTTAGCGAACTACTACTAAAGCTCCAGCAGTTCTGGGCCGAGCAGGGATGTAATATCGTACAACCGTATGATATCCCGGCCGGTGCAGGGACATTTCACCCTGCGACACTGCTTAGAAGTCTGGACAGCAAACCATGGAGTGCTGCGTATGTCGCCCCAAGCCGTAGACCAACAGATGGTCGTTATGGAGAGAACCCGAACCGTTTGGGTGCCTACTATCAGTTCCAGGCATTGATCAAACCGAGTCCGGATGATATCCAGGCACTCTACCTGAAGTCCCTGGAGTACCTTGGGCTGAATCTTCAAGAGCATGATATCCGTTTTGTCGAGGACAACTGGGAGTCACCGACACTTGGAGCATGGGGACTGGGCTGGGAAGTATGGCTCGACGGTATGGAGGTGACACAGTTCACCTATTTCCAACAGGTCGGTGGTATCGCCTGTGATCCTGTAGCGGTAGAGATCACCTACGGTACCGAGCGTCTGGCAATGTACCTTCAGGGAGTTGAGTCTGTCTTTGATATTGTCTGGAACAGAAACGGTGATGAGGTCACCACCTATGCGGATGTCCATAAAGAGAGTGAGTATGAGTTCAGTAAATACCACTTTGAAGTAGCGACCACAGAAAAGCTCTTTCAGCATTTTGAGGATGCAAGTGCAGAGTGTAGACTCTGCCTCGAGAAGGGGCTGCCTCTTCCTGCCTATGATCAATGTATGACCGCTTCACATGCATTTAATGTACTGGATGCAAGAAAAGCGGTTTCTCAGGCACAGAGACAGAACTATATCCTCAAAGTACGTGAATTGGCGATCGGTTGTGCACAGCTCTATAAGGAGCAGGAAGAAGAACGCAACGCCCGGGTAGCTGCAAGCAGTAAGTAGCAGGGAGCAGGTTTGGGGTGCATTGCGATGCAATGCAGCTATCAAAAAATAAAAAATTGTCATCCCGAACGACCTTTTAAGGTGTAGGTTTGGCACTGCCAAACGTCCCTAAACGCATTGCAACTTTTAAAAAAGTAGAGAAAAATTGAGTGGAAAAACAGAGATGAAGTTACAAGAAGTTTACGATTTCCTCGACAAGATCAGTCCTTTTGGGCTACAGGAGAAGTGGGACAATTCCGGACTGATCGTCGGCGATATGTCCAGAGAGGTCTCACAGGTTGTCATCGCACTTGATATCGATGAAGCGATGATCGAAGAGGCAGAAGAGGGGACACTCTTTATCGTGCATCACCCGCTGATCTTCGGTAAACTCACGCAGCTTGATTTCTCAACATACCCCTCCAATCTGATTGAGAAGATGATCTTAAAAAGAGATTCACTGATCGCACTGCATACCAACTTCGACCAGACACATCTCAATCGATATGTTTTTGAAAAGGTACTTGGCTTGAAGATTGAGAACGAAGTTCCGTTTGTCTGTATGGCTAGAGGGGAGTGGCGCTATAAAGAGCTGCTTGCACTGCTCAAAGAGAAATTCGGCCTTTCGACACTCAAAGTGGTAGGCAAAAAAGAGAAGATCAGCTCGATCGCCCTTACCACGGGAGCCGGTGCTTCGCTTATCGACAGCGTTGATGCTGACTGTTTTTTGACCGGAGATATCAAATACCATGATGCCATGAAAGCGATGAGCGAAGGGTTGATGATGGTTGATATCGGACACTATGAGAGTGAAAAGTTCTTTGCAGAGATACTTTATGATGAGTTGAAAGTTTTACCTCTTTTGGCTATAATTGCGCAATCTAAAAATCCGTTTGAGATTGAGAATACTATCTAGAACCCCAAACCCTTTAAAGGAACAAGATGAACAAACATCTAAATCAATTGATCGAAATTGCAAAAAACGATCAGGCAATTGACAGCTATGCACCGCAGATCGAAGCAGCGGATAAAAAAGTAAACAAAGCACAGAAAAAAGTGGATGCTGTGCAGGAAGAGATCGACAAGCTGCAGGAAGAGATCTCTCAGAACGAAGAGAAGGTCGAGAGCTTCGATGAGCAGTTGAAAATGCTCAATGAGCAGTTGGCAAGCAATGCAAAAAAAGCCAAAGAGATCAGTACTGAAAAAGAGATGCAGGCACTCTCTCTTGAAGAAGATATCGCAAAAGAGAAGATGACATTTGCCAATGAGGAGATCGAAAGACTTCAAGAGGTAAATACAACAAAAAAAGAGCTTTTAAAAGAGGCTGAAGAGAGACTGAACACACGTAAGGAAGAACTTACAGCAGTCAATGAAGTGGTGAGTGTCGAAAAGGCTGAGATCGAACAGGCAAAAGGTGAACTCTTCTCAAAGAGAGAAGAACTTACCAGAAACCTGGAGCAGAAGGTTCTGGCATTTTATGAGAAGATCCGTATCTGGGCAGGTAACACTGCTGTCGTTCCTGTGAAAAAGCAGGCATGTTACGGATGTTACATGAAACTCAATGATAAGACTTACTCTGAAGTGATCAAGGCGGAAGAGATAGTTACCTGTCCACACTGTGGAAGAATCCTCTATATCGAGCGTGTTACGCCTGAAGCGTAATGAAATGAAAGAGTATGGAGAAACTCTTCTTTTTTCTCTATAGTACTATTATGGCAGTGGTTTATATCACTGCTCTGCCTTTTTTACTCCTCTTTACCCTCAAACAAAAGTATCAGAGATCGATACCTGCACGGTTTTTTTTGTGGAAGAACACTCCGTTAAAACGTGACGGGATATGGTTTCACTCTTGCAGTTTTGGGGAAGCGTTGGCGATCAAGCCACTGGTGGCGCAGTTACCCGGAGATATGCTTCGGATGACGACTACGACAGAGACAGGGTTTAAGATCGTAAAGGAGTATACGAAGCAGAGCCGCTACCTGCCTTTTGAGCCACTGCTTATCGGTTGGCTGAAACCGCAAAAAGTACTGGTCGTTATGGAAGCGGAGTTTTGGTATCTGCTTTTTACTTTGGCAAAAAGCAGAGGGGCCAAGACTCTCTTGATCAATGCAAGGTTGAGTGACAGGTCATTTCCAAAGTACTACAAGATGCGTTGGTTGTATAGACATATCTTCAGGCATATCGATGAGGTCTATGCACAGACCTTGAAGGATAAAGAGCGTCTGGAACTACTGGGGGCTGACAATGTGACAGTGACCGGAAATATCAAGCTGGCCCAGCTTCCTGAACCGACAAAAACACTAAAGAAGCCATCCGGCTTGATCGTGTGTGGGGCCAGTACGCATGAGGGGGAGGAGAAGCTCATCCTTGATGCCTATCTCACGCTTAAGGCAGAGCAGCACGATGCGAGACTGATCGTGGTGCCGCGACACCCTGAGCGTTTTGACAAGGTAGCTGATCTCATAGCAAAAGTTGCGGGGATTCACAGCCTAGAGTGGCACCGCTACTCAGACAATAATAGCCTGGAGAGTGATATCACGCTCATTGACACGTTGGGGGAGCTGGTCAATATCTATGCAGTGACCGATATTGTGATCCTTGGCGGAGCGTTTGTACCTGTCGGAGGGCATAATGCTGCAGAAGCCGCACAGTTTGGCTGCAAGATCATCTCCGGTAAACACTATTTTAACCAGAAGGATATCTTCGGTGCGATCGAGGGGATAACTGTAGTCGAAGCATCGAATCTGTCGCGTAGATTACTGCAGCATGGTCTGCTTAAGCCTACTGTGATCAGACAAAGAAGTGATATATCGATGATTCTGGAGAGTATAGAAGATGTTTTATAGTATAGATGAGGATCAGGTGACACTGCGTATCAAAGCGCAGCCCGCTGCGAGCAAAAATGCATTTGCCGGCGAATATGGCGAGGATGCGATCAAAGTGACGATCAAGGCTCCGGCGGTAGAGGGCGCGGCAAACAAAGAGTTGATAAAATTTTTGGCAAAGAGTTTCAAGGTTGCCAAAAGCGATATCGTTTTTAAGAGTGGTGCGCATAGCAAGATAAAGATTATCACATTCCCGCTCAGTGAAAAATTTGAAGCGTGGTTGGAAGAGAGTTCCTATAAAAGGGACTAGTTGCATAAGTATCCAAGGTTATGATCTATGGGTACCCTGCTGGCGTAAAGATGGTGTCGACAATCTCTTGTAAAAATTGACTCGAGAGGAAATTCCCCAAGGGATAAAACGGCACTTGTGTAAATATAGGTAGAATTTGTATGATAAACTCTATACATATTTTACGTTTGAATGAAAAAGGATAGAAAGTCATGGCTATGGATCAAGCATTTAAAGTACTCGCAATACAAGAAGGTCTCTCCAACAATAAAGCAAAAGCACTCATTGACAGAGGGCTGGTCTTTGTAGGAGATAAACAGGTAAAGATCGCCAGAGCACAGATCAGCACGGAGACAAAGTTCCGTATCGAGTATCCGAGTGATGTGGAAGTGCTGTATGAAGACGAAAATATTATTGCTGTCAACAAACCTGCACAGATTGACAGTTATGATATTCAGGATGCGATCGAGGGTACAGAGTTGCTGCATAGACTCGATAGGGATACTTCCGGAGTCCTGTTGCTGGGAAAAAACAGGGAATTTATCGACAAAGCGATCAAAGAATTTAAAAATCGCAGAGTCAAAAAAGAGTATGTAGCATGGGTAGAGGGGGTCGTCTATGAGACCATGGAGATCAATGATCCCATCCATACGATCAAAAAAGGGAAAGCCTTCTCAAAGATCGACCCGGTGCGCGGTAAAAAGGCCTATACAAAAGTGATCCCTGATGAAGTGCAGGGGAAAAAATCCAAAGTCAAAGTAGAGATCACAACAGGACGTACGCACCAGATACGTGTACACCTGGCAAGTGTAGGACACCCGATCGTCGGGGATGAGCAGTATGGTTCCGTGACGAAATCCAAACGTATATTGCTGCATTCAGCAAAAATGCGTATTTTCGACTATGAATTTAAAGCACCGGAGCCAAAAGATATCCAGAGATACAAATAGGCCCTATAAGCCAAGATTGGATAAAATCACAACAATATTATTGAGAATTCAAGGTAAAAAATGTTTGATACGTTAACCGACAGTTTTAAAAATGCCATTGGCAAGATCCGTTTTCATGATGATGAAAAAGCATTGAAAAAAGCGACTGCCGAACTAAAAAAATCACTTTTGAAAGCAGATGTACACCATAAGGTGGTCAAAGAGCTGATCAAAGCAGTAGAGCTGGATACCAAGAAGAACGGTATCGGTAAAGACCAGTTTATGGCAGCACTGCAAAAAGAATTGACCGATGTACTTACGATCGAGGGGGCACCCAAAGGGTTTACTTTTGCTTCCAAGCCACCGACCGTAGTCTTGATGATCGGTCTTCAGGGATCAGGTAAGACGACCACGACAGGTAAGCTTGCGTACTTTCTGAAAGAACAGAAAAAGAAAAAAGTACTGGTCATCGCAGCGGACCTTCAGCGTCTTGCAGCGGTAGAGCAGCTTAGACAGATCACTTCAGGCATTGAAGTAGATCTGGTAGCCGATGAGAATGCAACACCGGAGCAGATCGTAAAAGAGGGGCTTGAGAAGGCAGAAAAAGAGCTCTATGATGTCGTGCTGATCGATACCGCCGGACGTTTGGCGATCGATGAAGCGCTGATGGATGAACTGGCGCGTGTCAAAGAGGTGGCACAACCGGATGAACTTTTCTATGTTGCCGATGCAATGACAGGTCAGGATGCAGTCAGGACAGCGCAAACCTTTAAAGAGAAGATCGGTATCACAGGTGTGGTACTCTCGAAGTTTGATGGTGACAGCAAGGGTGGAGTAGCACTCGGACTTAGCCAACAGGTAGGTGCACCGCTTCGCTTTATCGGTGCAGGTGAGAAGATGCCTGATCTTGAGCAGTTCATTGCTGATCGTATCGTAAGCCGTTTGATGGGGGCAGGGGATGTAGAGTCACTTGCCGAGAAAGCGGCTGCCGCGATCGATCCGAAAGAAGCGAAAAAAATGACCCAGAAGATCAAGAAAGGTCAGTTCAACTTCAATGACTTCCTTGAGCAGATGGATCAGATGAAAAAGCTGGGATCAATGAAATCATTGATGGGAATGATCCCAGGGATGAGCGGAATGGCAAAACAGCTGGGTGATATGGACCTGGAGAACTCTGAGGAGATCAAGATGATCCGTGCCATGGTCTCATCGATGACAGCGAAAGAGAGAGAAAACCCGGATCTTCTCAACAATATGCGTAAGAGAAGGATCGCCGCAGGTGCCGGGCTGGATCAGATGCAGGTGAACCGTGTACTGAAACAGTTTAAAAATGCTGCGAAGATGGCGAAAAAGCTTTCAGGGAAAGGCGGTATGAAACAGATGCAGGATATGATGAAACAGATGGAAGGTGGAGGCGGCTTCCCGGGAATGCCTCGTTAACGCTTTCTAATGCTAAGAGGGTGTCGTGTATTACACTCTCTTTAATGAAATCTTAAAATACAATATGGTAAAATCGCGTTCCAAAAGTCCTGATGAGTGTTCTGAGTCATTAAAGAACAGTTGTCAGGATTTATATGTACATTTTAATCCTCTAAGATGGCATAGCAATAATAATATATGAAGGATAGAATATGACAAAGATCAGAATGACAAGAATGGGTAGAAAGAAAAAACCATTTTACAGAATCGTAGTAACAGACAGTAGAAAAAGAAGAGACGGTGGTTGGATCGAAAGTATCGGTTACTACAATCCTGTAACTGAAAACAAAGAGATGAAAATCGATGAAGAGAGACTGAACTACTGGCTAAGCGTTGGTGCACAAATGAGCCCGACAGTAAAAAGAATTACTGGTAAATAATTTTTATGGTAGATGCGTTCCTTGTCGCTTATACGAAACTTTTAGTGGAACATCCTGAAGATATCTCGGTAGAGATTACCGAGATCGATGAAGGGTTAGACGAGATCACTATATTTGCCAACGATGAGGATATTGGTAAACTTATCGGTAAGCAGGGACGTATGATCAACTCCATCAAGACAGTCATCTCCGGCTGTAAAGCAAAGTACGGTAAAAACTACCGTCTCAATGTTAAACCACTCACATAATGGAAAATTTTTTTATCGCTCAGATCGGGCGTACTGTAGGGCTTTGGGGTGACCTCAAGATCCATTTTCATACCGACTTCCCGGAACAGTTTCAAGTAGGACAGACCTATCACAGTGATCGCGGAGAACTCACACTTACAGATATCAATCCTAAAAAGGGAACCGTACGTTTTCAAGGGCATGAAGGTTTAGAGAGTGCCAAGAAGCTTACCAATGCAAAGATCTATGCGACGGAAGCAGAAACCAAGGCGAATTGTAAATTGGCCGAGGGAGAACACTTCTGGTTTGATATTATCGGTTGTAAAGTGATGCAGGGTGATGAGCTTTTGGGTGAGGTCAAAGATATCCAACGTATGCTGGATGTAGATTATCTGGCGATCAAAACAGATAAAGCACTTGTCAGTGAGGGCTTAGCTAAAAACTTCCTGCTGCCGTATATCCCAAGATATGTGGTCAAAGCCGATACGGATAAACAAACGATCTTTACCCAGGATGCGAAAGATATCCTTGAGGCGAGCTAGTATGCGATTTTCATTTGTAACACTCTTCCCGAATCTTATTAAAGGGTATTTCTCCGAGAGTATCTTGAAGCGGGCGATTGATGAGAAGAAGATCTCTATAGACTTTTTTAATCCCAGGGACTTTACTGCAGATAAACACAATAGAGTTGATGCTCCAATGGTCGGTGGCGGTGCAGGAATGCTGATGACGCCCCAACCGCTTATGGATACCTTGGAAAGCATCAAAAAAGAGTCTCCTGATGCCCATATCATTTTTGTCACACCGGTTGCAAAACCCTTTAAACAAAATGATGCAAAACGTTTGGCCAGGAAAAATCATATTGTTCTTGTTTCGGGACGATATGAAGGGATTGATGAGAGAGTGATTGAAGCACACGCAGACGAAGTTTTTTCTGTCGGAGATTTTATCCTCACCGGTGGTGAATTGCCAAGTATGGTGATCTGTGATGCGATCAGCAGAAATATTGAAGAGGTACTGGGTAACAGTGAATCATTGAGTGTGGAGAGCTATGAAGAACCCCTATTGGAAGCGCCTTCCTTTACAAAACCGGTAAATTATCAAGGTCGTGAGGTTGTTTCAGAGTTCTTAAAGGGTAATCATAGTAAAATCACGGACTTTAAAAGAGACTTAGCTTTGTGCAAAACAAAGTTTTTCCGTCCAGACTTATACAAAAAAGGTATAACACATGAGAAATAAATACATCGAGAGCTTCGAGCAGGCGCAAGTAGAGAGTAAAAACATCCCTGATTTTAGAGCAGGTGACACAGTAAGAGTATCTGTAAGAATTAAAGAGGGTGATAAAGAGAGAATTCAGGACTATGAAGGTCTTTGTATCTCAATCAGAGGTGAAGGAACCGGTAGAACTTTCATCGTAAGAAAAATGGGAGCGAACTCAGTAGGTGTAGAAAGAATTTTCCCACTCTACTCAGAGAGTATCGAGAACATTGAAGTAAGAAGAAGAGGTAGAGTTAGAAGAGCGAAGCTTTACTACCAAAGAGGGCTTAAGGGTAAAGCTGCACGTATCAAAGAACTCAGAAGAAAATAATCTTTCTTCCTGCTTTATTGCATCTTCGGATGATGGGTTCGGTCAGCTACTGCTTGTAGCCTCCCTTACCCAAGCATCCAAATCTACAACAAATCAAAAAGAAAATCTCCTTCACCACAACCTCCAGGTCTAAAGCAAACTACAACGATATTTTCTACTATAGATCCTTCCTAAACATCCAATTTCGCACTTTTTAAAGTAGATTTCTATCCATGCAGTCGTAAAAAAAATTAAAATGTTCCTGAAAGCTTGACATAACGATACAACTATGTCATCGTTCGCTAAACGCTAAACGCTAAACGCTAAACGCTAAACGCTAAACGCTAAACGCTAA
>JBEWPZ010000029.1:0-26022 GCA_047689535.1 Candidatus Sulfurovum kebritense
TAAACGCTAAACGCTAAACGCTAAACGCTAAACGCTAAACGCTAAACGCTAAACGAAACTTTTCATTTTTACCCAATTGTCATAATTTGCTTTTGATTCCCTCCATGATATCGCTCATCAGTTCTTTTTCGATAAAATAAGCAAAAAATAGAGATAACGGGAAAATATGGCCAAAGAGAGAAAGCGCACTCCATCAAAAACAAAATCCAAGAGAAAAAAAGCACCCGCCAAACGTCATGTACCCGGCAGGAAAAAAAGTACATGGAAGAAGGATATAATGATCTTCAGTACGGTGATCCTGATGATCACCATGGTGGTGCTAGGGTATTTTATCGGAAGAAGCGAAGCTGCTGTAGAGCCCGATCCAAACGGTTTACTGCTCAAGAGTGTTTCTGATAACCAGGCACTCTTTGAGAGTTTGGAAAGGGTCAAAAAGGAGAGAGCCCTCAAGGAGCAAAAGAGAGAGGCTGCACTTGAGTTGAAGCGTAAAAAGAAGCGGGCAGCAGAGCAGAGAGAAGCGGAGCGGAAAAAAGCTGCACTGGAGGATAAAAAGAGGGAAAAGGAACAAAAAGATCTTGAAAAGAGGAGTGCGGTATCATATCCTACCGAGATTGTGAAGGTTGAAAAGGTGATCAGTGCTTCAGAGAAAGTGAAGCCAAAACTGGTGATCATTATCGATGATGTCTCCTCAAGGTCTCAGCTTCAGCGTATCCGGGCAACCGGGCTGAAACTCACCCCTTCGATATTTCCGCCATACAGGCTCTCACCCTCCAATCATAAGCTGGCAGAGGGGTTAACGCACTATATGATCCATCTCCCTATGGAGTCGGGCAAAGTATTTGACAATCAGGCGAAAACATTGATGGTCAAAGATAGCCCGGAGAGGGTAGAAGCGAGGGTCAGGGAGCTCAGGGTACTTTTTCCTAAGGCACAATTTGTGAACAACCATACCGGCTCTGTATTCACCAGTAACTATCTTGCCATGGAGAGGCTCTATCATGCACTGATCAAGGAGGGATTTGTGTTTGTTGACAGTCGTACGATCTCTACTACAAAAGTACCGCAGATCGCCAAAAAATATGCACAGCACTATATAGCACGTGATGTATTTATCGATAATAATCATAAGGTTGCCTCTATCCATAAGCAGTTAAAACATGTAGTGAATATCGCAAAGAAAAGAGGGTATGCGATCGCTATCGGCCATCCTCATAAAGCAACACTGCAGGCACTCACCAGTGCAAAGAAGATTTTGAAAGAGGTAGAGGTGGTCTATATCGATGAACTCTACAGAAGAAAGGTGAGTCAATGAGAGGTATTATCATAGCACTTTTGGTCGGGCTGCTGTTTTTCGGTCTCTCCTTCTGGGAATTTTCACTGCAGCATAGTCTACTGATCGCTCTGATCGCATTTCTGGTAGCACTCTGGACCAGTGAAGCTTTACCGCTGGGGGCTGTCTCCCTGCTGCCTATTGTCTTGTTCCCGATATTTGGCATCCTCGATGTCAATCAGGTGACATCCAACTACTCCAAGTCGATCATATTTCTTTTTTTGGGTGGGTTTATGCTGGCGATCGCGCTGGAGAAGATCAACCTGCACAGATATTTCTCTGCAAAGCTTTTAAGCTTTTTCCCTAAAACACCGAGAGGGATCATCTATGCATTGGCGACCACTTCAGCACTGCTCAGCGGGATACTCTCCAACACGACCGTCACACTGATGCTGATGCCTATCGCACTCTTTTTAAGTGAAAATATCAGGTTGAAAGTCCGTTTTTTGCTTGGTATGGCGTATGGTGCGAGTATCGGTGGGATACTTACACCTATCGGGACACCTCCCAATCTGATACTGCTCGGTTTTCTGGAGGAGCATAACCTGCCGGCATTGGCATTTGGCGAATGGATGTTTATGATGCTGCCGGTAGTCGCGACAATGTTGTTGATTATTCCCTGGCTGCTTGCATTGGGGGTAGAAAACGAATCTGTCACCGATGTCTGCAGTGATGTTCCCCTGCTCAACAGTGAACAGAGAAGACTCTACTGGATCATAGGAATTCTGGCGATGGTGCTCGTTGCAAATACCTTTTTCAAACAGATCATAGGTTTTTCACTGGATGAGAAGCTTGTCCTGTTGGGATTCGGTCTTTTGATGTTCGTACCCCGTATCGGGTTCTTGGAGTGGGAGGATACGCGAAATCTTCCGTATGAGATTATCTTCTTATTCGGTGCAGGTTTTTCCATCGCTGCGGCATTTTCACATACCGGGTTGGCTGCAGAGATCGCAAACAAACTAGCGTTTATCTCATCGATCCCTCTCTTCTGGATGTTTGTTGTCGTAGCGCTCTTTGTCACCTTCTCTACCGAGGTGACAAGCAACACGGCGCTCACCTCCATCGCTATACCGATCTTCTATGAATTTTCTAAAATGATGCCTGAAAATGAGGGAACTTTGCTCTTGATGGTCGCAACGATAGCAGCAAGCTATGCCTTTATGCTCCCTATCGCAACACCGCCCAATGCGATCGTGATGAGTTCGAGGGTGATCCGTATCAAAGAAATGGCCAGTATCGGATTCAAGCTCAACCTAATCGGGGTGACCGTACTCTCCATCATCGCCTATACGTTATGGAGGGTGATGCTTTAGCCTTACGGGTCTTAGTGCACCAGTTTTTTCTCCCACTCGTTCCATATCTCCCGATATGGAATGCGCCCTGACAGAAAGGGAAAAGTGATCTTGGGGTGCCTATCAGACCCCTCAATAAATCAGCAAGTATAAAATCGCTACAATATCTGATGGGAAGAAGTCGTTATAAATTCATGAATCCACATATCCATATTTTGTCACATGCACCATACTGCATTGGCTGCCACTCTTTACAAGAAAAGAGAAGGTACAGATAGTGATAGATTGTCTGAAATTCCTACAGGGAAAAGATAACCTAAACTCTATGCCTAGGTGATACTTGAAAACCAGCTGCATATGGTTGTATAAAATGATGATATAGAAAAGAGTGTGAAATCCTTCAAACAATATACGGCAAAAGCATTATTGGGTTTACTTAAAAAAGAGAATGTAAAAACCATTATTTTCGTATGCATTCCATATCGGGAGATATGGAACGAGAGGAGAAATTCAGATGGTAATATCAAAGTGGATAATGGTAAACCTGTGATGACTATCAATATGGATTTATTACGATCAAATGCTAGACAAAAAGAAATTAAAAATAATTACAATATGGATTTACAAGATATACAGGGAGGTCAACGATGAAATATTTACTGCTTGTATTGGTTGTTTTTTTTACAGGCTGTGGAAACAGTGCAAATATTTTGGTTAGTACAGGTAAAAAACCACCAGCTTTTTTTTCAGTTTATGATAAAAAAACGATGGATAATTTTGTATTTGATACAGAAAAGTTTTCATTTATATTTCCTGTTTCAAAACAAAGAGACTTTATAGAAAATGAGAGGTGGTATGGTGTAAGTACCCGTGATGGTCATACAATTTCATTTGGAATGGGTCCTTATAGTGTTGCAATTTCCACATCCTACCTCTCTAGAGAGTATGGGGAGGGGGATAGGGCATTAGAGAATGGAACATTAATATTTTCTCCACAAAGAACTAAACCTGATGGACATATTATAAATATAGATACTCATATAGAGCACCATGGGAAAGAAAAATATCCTTGTGTCGTTTCACAAAGTGAAAGACATTATAAAAAATATGGAACAACCTACAGAAAAGGATATCGCTGTTATAAATTCAACCCTACTCGAACGAAATCTAAACAGGTAAGTGTCACTTTAACCTACAACAAACCCAAAGACCCACAACTTGCCAAAGAGTACACCTACGAGGATCTCAAAAGAAGAGCCGGGAGGATGCTGGATAGTCTGTATATCAAGGATGGGTGGTAGTGATAAATGAAGGAGCAAATATGAAAATAAGAATAGTAATGATGATGGGATCTGTATTGGTATTGTCCGGATGTGCTACAACCAAACCGAGTGCAGATGAACAGCTAGCAAAAGCAGTACAACAAATGGAAGAGACAAATAGCACAGCAGTCATATATCAACAAAGACAATCCCGTGGATTGTTAGGGGACATGATGGATGGTGCATTTAAAACAGTAACAGGAGACAAACAATGAAAACCATAATAGCTATAGGTACATTCTTTTTAATGATGATTTTGCAAGGGTGTGCATCATATTATCAAGACAATGCCATCTATCCATGTAGTATTGGATGCGGAGATGAAAGTATTACGCCTCCAAAAGGTTATGTCTATTATCAAGGCAGGGTCATGAAACTTTCAGAGTTCAACCGTATAACGGGACAAAATTTGGTAATCAGATAAAACAATCGTAGTATGCCAGTAGCTCCATTTGTTTCAGCTATCCTAAAACTTTATTGATCGGTGGAGCATATGGTTAGATCTTAGTAGGTCTGGAACCAGTCAAGTGGTAAATCAAAGGAAGAGGGGGGAGGCAGATAGCGTAGATATAGTTGAATATAGGAACACTTTAGGGGCAATGTCTATGAAGAATAGATTTGAATAAAAATACAAATGGAGATTTTTAATGTTGTTGAATCATCAAAAAATGTATCTAAAATCAGTGCTTTTTGTACTGTTGAGTATGGTTGGTCTTGTGAGCTTTTCTCAGGCTAAAGGTATTTCGGCTGAGGCTAAAAAATATGGGTATGAAGGGCATGTGCTGCTTCAACAGGGACACTATAAGGAAGCGAGTGTCAAGCTGGAAAAAGCGCAGTCATTAGGAGATATCCGTGCTATGCATACTTTAGGGTTGATGTATATACGAGGTGATGGCGTAAAACAGAGTTACGCTAAAGCATTAATATACTTTAAAAAATCGTATAAGGCCGGCTACATCAATGCCGCGTATGATATCGGTGTGATATATAAAAACGGAGAAGGTGTAAAGAAAGATATCAATACTGCAAAAAAGTACTATTTGATTGCGGCAAAGAACAATTATAAAATAGCACAGATCGAGCTTGCAAAAATATATGCGTATGAGGGCAATAAGAAACAATATGAGTATTGGTTAAAACGATCAAAAAAGTAAGAGTCAAGAGAAAGAGGGGAATATAAATAATGAAAAAAAGCGTAAATAGACTGATAGCGGTAATGATAGTACTTTTGGGTATCACAGCTTGTTCTACGAATAGGATGTCAGTAGAAGCCAAAGAAAAAATGAACAATCAAACAGGTTTTCAGGTAGAGAATGTCCATGTGGAACTGGTAAAAAATCCGTTCTTCCCGGAAGATGAAAAACATGCACTCTATATGAATACAACAGAGTTGGCAAAACTTCTGAAGTCGTCACTCAAAACAGAACTACGTTCAGGAGCACTTGATTGTAAGAGAAAAAAACGATGCCTTCATGTCGATGTGAATGTCGACTATATGAGAACTTTTGTTCTGGGATCAAATACGCTTGACACTCCTAAAATTGGGTTTGAGGTAGATATCAAGGATCAGAATAAAGTGATACATACAGAGAAAGCATCCGAACTGATACTTTCGCGGGGAACACTCACCAATATACTTACTCAGACCAATATCGGCAGCGATAAGGTTGACAGGGAAAGAGAAGTTTTGGATTTCCGCGGGATTGCCAAAGAGATCGTAAAGAGGCTCAGTGACCTTGTCAGATAATCAATACCCCTCATCTCAGGCGGGGCTAGGCGGAACAGCCGATATCGGTATATGCATCCCAAGCTGGAGCTTGGGGACGTGAGAATCTCATAACAATAGAGGATCAACTCAAGTGCTATAAAGAAACATGACAATATGAAATATTTTTCACTTGGGCTCATCTCTTAGGTTATCATCTATAAAAAAGGGGTGGTATGAGCCGGAGAGTTACAGAACATATCTCAGAGTTGGAAGCGATGAGAAAGTATCCTGATCCGCTCTTCTACAAGGGAGATCTGGCACTTCTTCATCGGCCGAAAGTCTCAATAGTGGGCACGAGAAACCCATCGATCTATACCAAAAACTTTACCTATACCCTTGCCAAAGCCCTGGCAAAACGGGGTGTCGCTGTCGTAAGCGGTGCGGCGATGGGCGTTGATACGATCGCCCATAAGGGGGCGAGAGAGGAGAATACGATCGCTGTGGCGGCCAACGGGCTGGATATACGCTATCCGGCAGTCAACAGAGAATTGATCGGGAAGATAGAATCCAAGGGACTGGTACTGAGCCAGTTCGATGACGGGTTCAGGGCAACGGGATGGAGCTTTGTGGTACGCAATGAACTGGTCGTCGCACTGGGGGAGATACTGATCGTCACCGAAGCAGACCTTGAGAGCGGTTCGATGCGTTCGGTAGAGTATGCACTCAAGATGGGTAAAGAGATCTATGTATGTCCCCACAGGATGGATGAAAGCCCGGGAACCAATAGGTTGTTGGCAGGGGGGAAGGCCAAACCGATCTATGAGATAGAAACATTCGCTTCAAAGTTCGGCAGGGAAGTCAAAGATGAGATACCCAGGGATGAATTTTTCTACTTCTGTCAGAGTTCTCCTACCTTTGATGCTGCATTGGAGCGTTTTGGGAACAGGGTCTATGAAGCAGAATTGGAAGGGACCATCACGATACAGAATGGTATCGTGAGGTTGGAGTAGTGTATAAGGCTACTTTGAAAGCTGTGTGATAAGGTTTTCGAGATAGTCCTCAGGGATCATCCCCGCCTGTACGAACTGTACATTGCCTTTGGTATCCATTGCGACCATAAAAGGGATGCTTCCGTTCCACTCGGCACGTGCTGCGATATAGTTGACCAGCATTCTTGCATTTTTCTCTATCGTCACGGTATAGTTGATCCCTTTTTCAAATACGAAGTCTTTCAGTGCTTCTTCGTTCATCCCTTGTACTTCAACCGAAATGATCTCAAGTTTATCTTTGTATTTTTTTTGAAGCTCTACGAGGTGAGGGATAGACATGAGACATGGAGGACATCTGTGTCCAAAAAACTCAAGAAAAACTACTTTTCCCTTCAAAGAAGGAATATCGAGTCCTTGTGCGGCACCTTTGATCTGAACGGTTTTACCATTGATATCTTTAAAGGTAAGATCTGGTTGTTCCTCGGCATATGAGAATGTTCCCAGCGATGCGATAAGTAAAAAGAGCGTGAGTATTTTTTTCATCTATAAAACCTTTCTAATAAATTCATGCGCACATTATACAAAAAGAATATGTAATAAACGTGAAGTGAGAGAGGTTCTAAGAAATATTTGGGAGAATCCATAAGTAAAGAGCAACTATGGAAGGGGTTGTTTTTGTTTAAGGGAAAAGTTTGAAATGTTATAAGGAGGTATGAAATCTACAAGGGGAGTTAAGATTTATACAGCCCATAATTGCTCTTGTAATCAAATGATACAAAGAGAAGGTAAACCGAACACTAATCATAAAGAGTGACTTAACCATAGAAGGAGTAAGATAATAAAAGAATTCATATTAAAAGGAGCAAAGATGGATCCGGTAGAAAAAGATATCGAGGCAAGAAAAAGTGAGATCATCACAGAGGTACGAGCAATTTTTAAATCAAATATGAAGTTTACAGACTGGAATGTTCCGGAAGCAGATGACAGGCTTGCTGCTGAGTTAATCCTTCAGACGATGCAGGAGGCACTCGACACTCTTAAGCACGAGCTTGAGGAAGGAAAATACGACACCTATTGATAGTGGAAGAGTCGTATAGAAGTCTAGTGGTATTTTACGTGAAGGAAAGGTTCTAAATGGTGAAAAAAGTTTGGTTTATACTGTGCATCTTATTGGCTGGTGCGGGAATTTCAGCCGGTGAGATCAAAGAGAAAAAGCTTACTGATATGGTCGGACAGATGTTGATGGTAGGGTTCCATGGGACTTCTGCCCCTCAAACTTCACAGATCTGCCAGGATATCAGAAGGTATCATCTGGGTGGTGTGATCCTCTTCGACTATAACCCGGTTGATAAGAACAAACCTAAAAATATCTCCAGCAGGGGACAGGTAGCCAGACTTACCAGAGAACTTCAGGCCTGCAGCAGTGACGGTAAGCTTCTGATCGCTGTGGATCAGGAGGGGGGACGTGTACAGCGTCTGAAGCGCAGATACGGCTTCTACGGGCAATACCCCAAAGCCAAAGATGTCAGCAGGATGAGCCGGTCAGAGGTGAAACATACCTATGAAAAGATGGCAAAAGAGCTGAAGAGCGTGGGGATAAACTTCGATCTGGCACCCGTTGTCGACCTTGCCGTCAATCCCAAAAACCATGTGATCTACGGCTTGGGAAGATCCTTTGGCGATGACCCTAAAAAGGTCGCGGCCTTCTCTTCAACATTTATCGATGCGATGCACCGTTACGGTGTCTTGACTTCACTCAAGCATTTCCCCGGCCACGGCTCTTCGCTTGGTGATACCCACAAAGGATTTGTTGACGTCACCAACCTTTGGCAGCCTAAGGAGCTGGAGCCCTATAGACTGCTTGCCGATAAAGCAGATACGGTGATGGTGGCCCATGTCTTTAACAAGAGACTGGACAGCCGTTACCCTGCCAGCCTTTCGTTTGAAACCATCACCAAAAAGCTTCGGTGGCATCTGGGGTATCACGGGGTTGTGATCACCGATGATCTTCAAATGGGAGCGATCTCCAAAAAATACGGGTTGAAAAACACACTCAAACTGGCGATCAGTGCCGGCAATGATATCCTGCTCTTTGGAAACCAGCTAGATCCTCAAAAGACAGTAAGCACTCAAACACTGGTCGATACGGTGATGGCACTTTTAAAAAGCGGTGAGATCAAAGAGGAGAGTATCATCAAAGCATATCAAAGGATACAAAAGCTCAAAGAGAGACTGTAGCCTATACATGAATAGAGAAGTCTGTATGGCTTCTACTCTAGCGGTGTTTAAGCTGTAAGATGAGGAGATGCAACAAAAGGGTTTAGGATGAAGCATATCGATAAAAATGTGTTGATGTTGGGGTGGGTAAGCTACTTTACCGATATGGCAACCGCGATGATACAGCCTATCCTTCCGCTTTTTATCGTCCTGGTACTGCATGAGGGGATGGACAAACTGGGGTTCATCGTTGCGGTTGCGACTTTTGTCTCCTATGCCATGCGGCTGCTCTCTGGTTATCTCAGTGACCGATACGGGATCGTCAAGCCTTTTGTCGTCGGAGGGTACGGGCTCTCTGCTTTGACCAAACCGTTGATAGGATTGACCGGCAACTATCAGCAGGTTACGGTACTGCAATCCCTGGAGCGTCTGGGGAAAGGGCTGCGCTCCGCACCCAAAGACCTGATGATCGCAGCCTATAGCAAAGAGAATGCCTCCGGAAAAACCTTCGGCTTTCACAAGATGCTGGATATCGCGGGTGAGCTAAGCGGTACATTGATTCTCTTTGGACTGCTTGCGATCTTCGGGCAGAGTGAGGGGATGATGAGAAGTATCTTCTATGTGACGCTTGTCCCGGGGCTGATCGGTCTGGCAATCATGGTATTGTGGGTACAGGATATCCCCAAACCTTCCCAACGAGAAAAGTTGAAGTTTACTTTCAGTGATAAAGACAAACAGACAGTCAAGGCACTCTTTGTCTATTTCTTCTTTGTCTTTTTTATGTTCTCTGCCGCCTTTTTTACTGTACAGGCCAAAGAGGTGGGGATCGAAACGGCGCTGATACCGCTACTTTTTGTTGTCTCAACCGGGATACAGACGGCAACAAGCTATACGATCGGGAGATGGATCGACAAGATCGGGGTGAAGCGTATCATGCTCTTTGCCTATCTCAGCGGTGTGATCGCACAGCTGCTTTTGTATCTTCAAAACCCGCTCTCAACCTGGTTGGCCTTTGCATTCCTGGGGCTATTCACCGTCGCCTCATTCAATGCCAACCGGGCCTATATCGCTGACAGGGCAGAGAACAGGGGATCGGTCTACGGAATCTTTTATGCTGGTGTAGCGCTCTTCGGTGCGGTGGGTGCCTATATCGGGGGCGTGATCTGGGAATACTTCGGGATGCACGCTGCTCTTGGGTATTCGCTGGTAGGTACACTCATGGTGCTGGTCTTTTTTGGAGTGATCGTGAGGAATGGGAAATAGAGAGTGGCAGGAAAGCGTTAAAGTTTATACTTCTTTTTCCTCTCAGCGGTATAGTCCCACCACACCTTCGGCTCGCCACCGTTCATAAAGTCCGTGATCGATATGAAAATGTCCAGTATGCAAGGGTCTTGCCTCTCTCCTCGTACCTCACAGAGTCTTTGATAGAGTGTATAGGGGGTTTTGCCTTTGAGCTTTTCCGGAGTATCGATACCGATATCTTCCAGATCCTTTGCCAGTGATTTTCCGATATTGGGAAGGTCGGTGAGTGTTTCAGTTTTTTCCCTGACAACTTTGTTCGGGTTCATTGCGCGCTTCTTTTGGAGAGTTTCTCTATACCGGCTGCTGTTAATACCAGTCCGCCCAGTGTAAGTCCCGTCACCACAAAAAAGTGCTGCACCCCGAAATACTCCACTGCAGGGTGGAAGAGGATAGGCGAAAAGAACTGCCCCATGAAGAGTGCGCTTGTCAGGTAGCTTGAGGATTTGATTCTTCTGGATTCATGGGCAAGATGGAGCATCCATGCAGTGATATTTGTCATCATCAGACCGCCTCCAAATCCCAGGATGGGTGAAGTGAAGAAGAAAAGGTAAACACTCTGGACGTTACCGATAAGAAAGAAGCCTACTGCAACGATAGCGATACCGATCATGTAGATAGCGTTAAAATCACAATATTTTTTAAGACGGCTAAAAGTGAGTGCCCCGAGTGCATTGAAGATAAATGCCATAGCAATGATCATCCCGGTAAGCTTTCCATCGGCTCCAAAATGGTTCATCATCAAAAAGGGCATCTGTGTCGGCAGGATATAAAAAATGAGCATCAATACAAAAGCAAGCAGGTAGATCTTAAAGAGTTTAGGCTGAACACTCTTCTCTTCTCCTAATAGATGGTGATGAGAAGGCTCTTTGAGATATAAAAAGACCAAGGGCAAAAAGAGGATCCCTACCAGGTAGATGCCGAACGTATAACGCCAATCGATGTCACTAAGTGCCCCTCCTGCCAGCAAAAAGAGAAGCCCGCCTACGGAGGTAAAAGCACTCTGCAGACCCATATAGCGGTGTCTCTCCTCAGCCTGGAAATAATCCCCGACCAGAGAGGTAGTGAGGATCATGAGCACGGCAATGGCGATACCCAGTGCAAAACGGGACAGAAGCAGAGAGTAGATATCGGGGAGATAGAGCCCGGCACTTCCCGCCAGAGAAAAGAAGAGCAAGGCACTCATCAATGTATGGGTACGTTTGAAACGGTGAAGGAAATGTCCGAGAAAAGGTGCGAGGAGCGCGATAGCCAGAGAGGGAAAGGTAAGCATCATTCTGGAGAGAAACTCGATCTGTGCAGTACCAGGGAAATGGTCTTTAAGGTGGGGCAGCGAGGTGACGATGGCGACATTGGACATCATTGTCGTCATCGAGAGGAGCAGCAGTGTGATCTTCGTACTCTTTGCAATAGACAAAAAAACTCCTTCAGAGCGGCGGTTTTCAATAATATTATATCCAAGCTCTGTTAGAATAGTGTAGAGCGTACCCGTACCCGATAGAAGTATAACGGGTATCTTCTCCAAAAAGGTTGGTGCATGGAAGAGATGCAAAAGATCGTTAATTATCATAAAAATACGTTCCTATGGCGCATTGGAACGATATTTTTCATTGTTGTGATACTCATAGGGCTATACCTCTTTTTTACAAGGGATTCACAGCAGAGCGAGTATCGTTATGTGACAGAGAGCTTGAAAAAAAGCGATCTTTCCCTGACGGTATCGGCGAGCGGGTATATCCAGCCTGTCGAGAGTGTAGATATCGGTACTGAGGTCTCCGGTACCATCGATGAGGTCTATGTCGATTATAATGACAAGGTCAAAAGAGGCCAGCTTCTGGCACGCTTGGATACGACCAAGTACCAAAGTACCTATGATCGGGCCAAAGCCTCTCTCAAGATCGCAGAGGCGGTACTTCAGAGTGCAGAAGCACAGTACTATCAGGCAGATGCAGCGGTCAAACGCAATAAAAAACTGA
Source organism: Candidatus Sulfurovum kebritense (assembly GCA_047689535.1). Classification (GTDB taxonomy): domain Bacteria; phylum Campylobacterota; class Campylobacteria; order Campylobacterales; family Sulfurovaceae; genus Sulfurovum; species Sulfurovum kebritense. Next base: position 12,134 of record JBEWPZ010000029.1, read on the forward strand.
AAATCGTTTCCAACGGAGAGCTTCCTTCACAAAGTGACTGGGATATGGACTGGGGGAATTATCTTTCAGCCAAAGCACAGATTGCCAATGCCAAAGCGCAGATAGAGCAGGCCAAACATGCATTGAAAGCAGCACAATACGATCTGGAACGGACAAAGATCTATTCGCCTATTGAGGGAACGGTACTGGTACGCAATGTGGATCCGGGACAGACGGTGGCAGCCACATTTCAGACACCGGTACTTTTCAGTATCGCAAAAGATCTCAGCAGGATGGAGCTTCAGATCAGTATCGATGAAGCGGATATCGGGAAGATGAAAGCGGGGCAGAAAGCACGCTTCAGTGTGGATGCCTATTCAGACAAGACCTTTGAAACCACTATAAGGCAAGTGAGGATCAACTCAGAGATCGTGGAGAGTGTGGTTACCTATAAGGCCATTATGGAGGTGAATAATAAAGCGCTGCTGCTAAAGCCGGGGATGAGCGTGGATGCGGATATCATCACCCAAACCCTGGAAGATATATTTATTGTAAACCGTGCGGCACTGATCTTCATGCCGGTCAATCCGAAAAGCAAAACACTGTTTGGCGGATCAAGAGGAGAGAAGGCCAAAGTCGACCCTCGACCGCACATCTATATACTTAAGGAGGGAGTGCCTCAAAAAGTCTACGTGAAGATATTGGGGAGTAACGGTCCATTGAGTGCAATTGAGTCCACTGAGCTTCAGGAAGATGTGGAGGTGATTGTGAACCAGGAAAAAGCATCATGATCTCCCTGAAAGAGATCACCAAGACCTATGGAGAGGGGGATGCAGCCTCAAAGGTACTGCAGAATATTTCGTTAGAGATAGAAGAGGGCGAGTTTGTTGCGATCATGGGGCCCAGCGGCAGCGGTAAGTCCACACTGCTCAATATTTTGGGAACGCTGGATGTCCCAAGCAGCGGAGAATATATCTTTGAAGATACAGAGATAGGAGCCTTGAGCCGGGATCAGCGTGCTCTCTTCCGAAGGTATCTGTTGGGATTTATTTTTCAGGGGTATAACCTCTTGAAAAAGACCACCTCTCTGGAAAATGTCGAGATGCCCCTTATCTATCAGGGAATTGACAGCAAGAGACGCAGAGAGATGGCAGCAGAGGCACTGAAAAGTGTCGGTCTTGAAGAGAGGCTCTACTATGATCCGGGTCAGCTCTCTGGGGGGCAGCAGCAGCGTGTGGCGATAGCCAGGGCGATGGTGACGCATCCTAGGATACTGATCGCGGATGAACCTACAGGAAACCTTGACACCAAGCGCGGTCATGAGATCATGGCATTGATCAGTGATTTCAACAGACAGGGAATTACAGTGATCATGGTAACGCATGAAGAAGACATCGCAGCCTATGCATCCCGAACAATCTATCTGCGGGACGGCAGGATAGAAAAAGAGGTCAAGCATGTTTCGTAACGCATTTTTACAGGCACTGCGTGAAATACGGAGGAACTTTATGCGTTCTTTCCTGACGGCGATCGGTATCGTGATCGGTATCGCTTCCGTGATCGCGATGGTCAATATCGGTAAGGGTGCCAGCCAGTCGATCACCGAGAGTGTAGAGAAGCTTGGGAGCAATACTCTCTATATCATTCCCGGCCAGCAGAGAGGGCCAGGTAACAGGGGTGCTGTGGAGAAGCCTTTCAAAAAAAAGGATCTTGAAACGCTGCGCGCTTCCATCTATGCACTTGAAGCGATATCACCTGTACAGAGCAGCTCTATGACGGTGATCTATAAGGAGCAGAACTACCGTACGACGATCCGTGGGGTTGAAAATGACTATCTGGAGATACAAAACTGGAATATCGAAAAGGGGAGGGTGTTTGAAAAAAGCGAAATCAGAACCGGACAGAATGTATGTATCATAGGAGATACTGTGGTTGAGACGCTTTTTGGGAATGCAGAAACTGTTGTAGGGGAAAAAATACGACTGAAGAACTTCTCCTGTAAGGTCATCGGTCTGCTGGAGACAAAAGGTGCCAATACTTTCGGAATGGACCAGGATGATATCATCCTGGTACCCTTTTCTCTTTTTCAACGCCGTATCAGCGGAAGTGATACGATACCACTGATGATGGCCGCAGTGAAAAAAAACGTACCGCTGGAAGCGGCCAAGATACAGATAGAGAGAGTGCTGAGAGAACGCAGGAATATCAAAAACAGCGAGGATGATAATTTTGGTGTACGAAGTATGACGGCATTGATCGATACGGTCTCACAGATCACCACGGTTCTTACGATCATGCTGGGTGCTGTGGCAGCGATCTCCCTGATCGTAGGAGGGATCGGGATCATGAATATTATGCTTGTCTCTGTCACGGAGAGAACAAGAGAGATCGGTATCCGTATGGCTGTAGGGGCCATGTCAAAAGATATTTTGATACAGTTTTTGATCGAATCCATTGTCCTCTCCGGGTTGGGAGGATTGGTTGGAATCATCACGGGGATAGTGATTACCGTCGCTACAGCAGAGTGGTTGGATATCACTTTGGTGATCGATCCTTTTATTACGGTGGTGGCACTGGTCTTTTCGATGTTGATCGGGATCGTTTTTGGGATCATCCCTGCCCGAAAAGCAGCCCGAATGAATCCTATCGATGCCTTGCGCTATGAATAGGAAGGGTTATAGGCCCAGATATCTCTCCAGGATGATCTTTGCTGCCATCGAGTCAAGTCTGCCGTCCCTCTTGTGCTTGAAGTCGCCTTTTGTCAGCTCTTTGGCCTCAAAACTGGAGCCCTGTTCATCCTGGTAATCTACTTCGATATCCAAATCGAGCAGAGAGACAAAGTGTTTGATACGGCGCTCCATCTCCTCTTCGGCGGAGCCTTCTTTGGGAAGGCCCACGATCAGCTTCTCTATCTCCCACTCCTCCAGGAAATGTTTGACATCTCTTGCGGCCTGGTTGCGGTTTTTTCTCAGGATCGCCTCCTGGGGCAAAACGATCTTTCCATCCAGGCAGATCGCTGCACCGATACGTTTAAGTCCTACATCTATACTGGCTAATTTCATAGCTGAAATTATACCCAAAGCTTCTGTGAAACGATGTTACCTGTGAGGCCTGGGGTCAAACCCGTAATAGCGGTAGTTCACAGGCATATAGTAGCGTTTTCCAAAGAGACCTTTACCTCTTACACGGTCACGGTATCTCTACCATCTGTCATAACGGTAGAACTGCCCCTCAAAATAGTAACCATGCCGGTTAAAATATCCGTAGTGGTAGCCGTATCTGTCATAAAACGGTGCCCTGTCATAACGGTAAGCGAGTTTCCAGCCGCGTTTCGTAAAACGGTATCCCCGCTGTGTGAAAGCATGAGAAGGATAGCGCCTTAGATCTCTGTGTTTATACGCCCTATGATAGCGCTGCTGTGCTATAAACTCTTTTTGGTTTCTAAAATTTCGTCTTATGGCTTGATGTTTCCCGAGTCTTTGGTCCAGTTTCTCTATCCTCTGCTGTTTCATCGGTGCCTCATTGGCCATATTTTTTCTATGCTCAAACTCTCTTGCCTGCAATGCTGTGGTGATGGTAAGCATTGCAACAAGTATAAATCCTAAAATACGATATTTTTGCATGAATTATCCTTTCGTAGCGTTGTGATCAAGCTATCATAAAATAAGTTTGTGGAAATATTGTGGTAAATGATATATTTTAATATAAAGATGGGGCGAAATAAATCTGCTTATGCTAGAATACCTTAAAGGAGTTTGAAATGCGAAGAATTATGTGGTTACTTGGTAGTGTAACGATATCATTTCTCGAAGCGGCAGAGAAAGAGAACAGTTTTGAGACTGTCAGTATTTGGACAGTGATTCTCATTGTGGCAGTGGTAGCAGCAGGAATACTTTTTTTTGCTTCAAGACAGATAGCGAAGCTTCGAACATTCCATGAGAAGATGTTGGCCAAACAGCTTGAGATGGAAGAGAAGCAAAATGAGATCCTTACGAGTATGAGTGAAAATATCCATGATGCTGCACAGGAAGCACTGAAAAAAAGTCATGATATTATCGAAAACAGTGTCAGTTCCTCTGAAGAGAAAGAGGAGTTGATGGACGATATAGAAGATCAGCTCTTGGGAGTCACCAATGATCTGATCTACTTTTTGCGTCTTAAGTCAAAAAAAATTGAGATCAACAATCAGCCCTTCAACCTGAACAATGTACTGAATGAAGTCTCTGGATTATTGGGGACAAAACATGCGGGAAAAGAGGTAGAACTGATCTTTGATGTGAACAATAATGTACCGCGTCACCTAGTAGGTGACTCTTTACATGTCGGACGTGTGTTGACCAACCTCTTTGAGTATATGTTTTCAACGCTTACTGACGAAGAGGTGAAACTCGAAGTTTCCATGTTCAACAGTCAGGAAGAGAAAGTGGACCTGCAGTTCAGGGTGCGAGATACCGGTTCAGGTATCCCTGAGGATGAACTGGAATCACTCTTTACTCCGTATTATGATGAAGAGAAGGGGAGCTATGAAGGTCTTGGGCTTTTTATTGCAAGATCCCTCTCCGAACTCATGGGCGGTACGCTCTCTGTAGAGAGTCTGGAGGGTAAGGGAACCACCTTTATCCTTGATCTTCCGCTAAAACTTGTAGACCCGGAAAACAGACGAAGGTACCGTCTCCCGGATAAAGCACTGACTGAGAAAAAGGTATTGGTCGTAGATTCCAACTTCAACGCTGCATTGGCGATCAAGAAGATGTTCGCCTACTTCAGACATGAGGTGCGAGTGATCAGCAAGGAGGATTTTGAATTTTCGATGCCGAAGATGGATGGGTATGATATTATCATACTCGACGAGTCGCTCTTCAGTGGCAATGTCATCAGACATCTTCGGGAGATCAAAGAGGCTAACAGCGCTCTCAAGATCATCGCACTCAATAATCTCTTAAATGTCAAAGCGAGTAATTTCCATGACGGACTGGTCGACACCTATCTCTTTAAGCCGGTCAATCAGGAGAGGGTATTTGAACTTATTATCGATCTCTATGATATGGGGGTATCGAAAGCCCTGCTTAAGGACGAGGTCTTTGAGGAAGAGAGCGAAGCACTGCCGAGAGCCAAAGTATACAAATCCGAAGTAGCGGAAGCGAAAGGGATTACCCAGGAGAATTTCTCGGAGTTTGCCGGTAAAGAGCTTCTCATTGTCGAAGATAACCTGATCAATCAGAAGGTACTGACTAACCTGCTCTCCAACTCAGGCATCTATATCACACTTGCAAGTGACGGGCAACAGGCCGTAGAGATTGTCAAGTCCGGGAAAGTGAAGTTTGACTTTATTCTGATGGATATCAATATGCCTGTGATGGACGGATTTACCGCAACACAGGTGATAAGGGAAGAGAGACGTTTTGATGTGGTTCCGATCGTAGCATTTACTGCCTTGATCCTAGAGAGTGAAAAGCAGAAAATGTTTAGCTGCGGGGTCAATGCATTTTTGGCCAAGCCGTTGAATGTAGGTAAACTCTACCAAGCGATGAGCATGTTTATCTCGCAGAATGCGATCGAAATGGCCAAAGCAGAGGAGAAGAAGGAAAAAGAGGCGATATTTGACGGATTGGAGATCGATAAAGGTATTGTTCATACAAACCACAGTGAAGCACTCTATATAGAACTTATTAAAGAGTTCATAGAAGCGTATGGAGAGAGTGATCAAACATTTGCAACACTGGTGCAGGAGAAACGTTATGAACAGCTTAGAATGCTCTGTATCGATATGCGTGGACTCTCAGGTACGATCGGTGCATCAGGGTTGCATGATCTGGTCAATGAGGTCAGCAAGCATATTCTTTTCAAGAAATATGACCTTCTTACCGCCTATGTGGATAAATACTCCAAAGAGTTGTCAAAGGTCAAAAAAGCGATCGATGCCTATCTCTTTTCCAAAGATATGATCGAGTGATCAGGAGATCACTCCATCGACATAGAGCCATCTGCCGTCGCACTTCAGGAAACGGCTTTTTTCGATAAGCACACCGCTGGAGAGTGAGGCCTCAAAAGTGACATAGGCCTCCATTTCTCCCTTGATAAACTCCATGATCTTCAGCCCTAGGAATTCGGTGTGTTGGGTGAAGAGGTCGATCTCTTTTTTCCAAGATTTGTGATCGTCGGTATAGTCGGGGTTCTCAGGATGCGTGGTCTTGATGATATACTCTGCATTGCCTGTGGCATAGGCACTGTAACGGGACTTCATCAAGAGCAAAGCATTGGGAGCCAGGGCCCCTTTGTGATAGATGGCACAACACTTTTTATACTTTTTTTTACTCCCGCAGGGACAGGGGATATTGGGTGAGACTTTTGCCATGATAGCGACCTAGTCCGGTACCGCTTTTTTGGGGAGTCTCATCCCCGTTTTCCACGGCGTAGTATAGCGCGAACTCGTCACATGCATTTTTTGAAGCGGTGCATCACAGGTCATATAGAGCTTTTGTTCATCTTTGCTGAGATAGCGTTTGCATAACTTCATACGTTTGAGGTATTTCGGCTCCTCTTTAAAGTGTGTAACCGTGACTTTACGGTTTTTACTGCTTGCGTGTGCAAACCATCCCTCTCCCAGGTAGATACCGACATGGTTGATATATTTACTTCGTCTGTTGGTCGAACCAAAGAAGATAAGGTCACCTTCATGCAGCTCTTTAAACGGAATGGTTTTCCCCACCTTTGCCTGTTCTCTTGCGACACGTGGGATCTCGATACCCATCTGACCATAGATATTGTAGGTGAGCCCGGAGCAGTCAAAGGCATCAGGTCCCTCTTCCGCCCATACATAAGGTTTATCCAGATAGAAGCCGAGTAGGGCCTGGATATTGTAACGGTTCGGTTTACAGGTGACTTCAGGTTTGATGATATCGTAGTTAGGGTATGTGTAGGGTTTCTTCTGAGCGCATCCTGCCAACAGGAGCAGGGTAAAAAGTAGTGCTGAAAACTGTTTCATTTTACACCTTTATAAAATAAGCATGGCATCTCCATAAGAGAAAAATCTATACTTCTTCTCTACCGCTTCTTTATATAATTGTAACGTTTTTTCTCTTCCAATAAAAGAAGAGACCAACATAATCAGTGTACTTTTAGGCAGATGGAAGTTCGTAAGCAGGTGTGTCACACGCTGTGGAGGGTTGTGCGGATTGAGGAAAAGATCACACTCACCCTCTTTTTTACCGGTGCGTGTATAATACTCTATCGTGCGTGTTACCGTAGTTCCGATCGCAAGCAGAGGTCTGTCGCTCTCCAATACTCCGGCTGCTTCGTCACTGATATGAAAGAACTCTGAATGCATCGGATGGTCAAGGATATTGTCACTCTCCACAGGCTTAAATGTCCCTGCACCTACATGCAGTGTGATCTTATGCGTCTTATGGCGCTTCTGCATCGCATGAAAAAGTTCCGGAGTAAAGTGCAGAGAGGCAGTAGGGGCTGCCACTGCACCGGCATGTTGGGCAAAGAGGGTTTGGTAGTCTCTCTCATCCTCCTTGTTGTCTTCGCGTTGCATATAAGGCGGCAGTGGCAGGTGTCCTATCTTGTCAAGTACCATGACAAGTGTTTCAAAACGGAGTGAAGTCCCATCCTGTGAAAAGGTCACCGTACGGCTTCCGTCTTCATGAAGCGCTTCGACCGTTGCCACCAATCCTTCATCAAAGAGCAGTCTCATACCGACCTGTACTTTGCCGCGGATCAGTACCAGTGAACGGTAGGCATCCAGTGATTTGTTGAAGAGGAGTTCCACTTTGCCTCCCCCCTGTTCACCGATCTTCTCTTTATATCCAAAGATACGTGCCTTGATCACACGTGTATCGTTCAAAAATACATCGCACTTTTTTGGGAGGTACTCCAAAAGATGTGCAAATGTCGTATGGATAATAGTATCGTTTTGACGATCATAGACCAGAAGTTTGGCACTGTCTCTTGGATAGACGGGTTTGGAAGCTATGAGCTCCTGCGGGAGTTCATAGTCATAATTTTCTGTGATGAGTTCAGCTGCAGTTGCCAAGGGTTAACTATCCTTGCTTTCGCTTTTTTCTTCCGCTTCTTCTGTTTCTTCCTCATCCTCTTTATGCGGGTTGACCATACGTACGATGAGGATAGAGACACCATAAAGAAGGATAAGCGGGAATGCCATCAGAAGTTGTGTGAGGATATCCGGCGGTGTCAGCAGGGCTGCCAGTACAAAGATGATCAGGATCGCATATTTGAAAAAATCCTTGAGCGTTCTGTCTGTCACCAGACCCAACAGTGCAAGGAAATAGGCAAATACAGGGAGTTCGAAGGCGATACCGAACCCTATCATGATCTTTGCAAAGAACCCTACATAGTCCTCGATATTGATTAGCGGTGTATAGAGGAATGAACCAAAGGTGATCAGGAACTGGAAACCAAACGGTGTAACGACATAGTAGGCAAAGAGTACACCGATAAAGAACATGAGCGAACCGCCTATGACAAACGGAATGATCATCTTCTTCTCATTGGCATAGAGCCCCGGAGAGATAAAGAGCCAGAGCTGATAAAGAATGAATGGCAGTGCACCAAGGATCGCAGCGAAGAAGGAGACCTTCAGTGCGACAAAGAATACCCCTCCGATCTGGTGGGTGGTTACCATCCCCTCAAAGCTCTTTTTGCCGGCATTCTCTACAGTGTGGTTCATATCATCCAGAAGGGTAGTGAGCTTGGCAGTAGCTGTGGCGGTTGCCTTGGCTGAAGTGGCAGCATCCTTAAGAAGTGAAGCAAGTTCAGGATTGCTCTGCTCGGTTGCCAGGTCAGAAGCCTGGTTCAGATTCTCATGCAGTGTTTCAGCCGAGCGGGAAGCTTGCTGCGCATAGGATTGGGCGCTTTCGGGCTGATACTCCGGTGGTGTTTTGACAGTGACTTCAGTCACGTTTCCATCCTGCTGTATCTTCCACTCGGCTGTATTTTTACTCTCTATGACCAGACCTACCTGGGTAAGCGCATCATTCAACGGTTGGGTGACCCAGGCAAGTATGTATTTGTGGAAGGTAAATGCGATCGCAAACATAATAAACAGAGAGATCACCGAAAGCCCCAGGCGTTTACGGAGTTCTACTAAGTGAGGGCGGAGATCTTCAAACATTAAGCATCCCCACTTTTATTCTCTTTCTCTTCCACTTCAGAGCCCTTAGGTGTTCTATCGGCCTGTGCGTAAGGATCTGCTTTTTTCTTCGGTTTTGTTTTGATCTGACTATGTTCCTGCTTTGGTTCGACCGGTGTAGCGATCCCCTCTTCGCTCTCTGAGGTCGCTTTTTTTGACTGCGCCTCAACCTGTTGTCTGTGTTTTTCTGCCGCTGTCATCTCTGAAGTATCCTTATCGACAACAAAGTCATCACCAAAATCCTCCAGGCTCAGGTTCTTAAAACCTTTGAGTTCATCGGTGGCGTCGGTAAGCTGTTTTTTGTAGTTCATTGCTTCGTCTTTAAGGTCAGCGATCTTCATCTCTTCTTCGAGCGAGCTTTTCGCATCACCTACAGTCTGTTTCACACTTTTGATAAATTTTGCTATCTCCACCATTGCCTGGGGCAGCTTGTCAGGCCCCAGGAAGAGGATGGCAACGATAGCGATAAGGACTAACTCAGTAAATCCGATTCCAAACATAAAATGCCTTCTTTTTTAATTGCTGTATTTTAACCAATTATCCTAAAATATAGAGTGCCAGTTCATCACTCAAAAAGTAATTCCCATTAAAGTAACGGCTCCCTTCCTGGCGTAATTTCTTTTCCTTCACAAGGGTATCGACCTTTGTTCGCATTGACTGATTGAGCATAGCCCTCTCTATACCGATATTACTGCGCAGACCCAAAAAAAGCTTCTCTGTAAGAAGATCATCACTGCTCAGCGCCTCTTCCGTGATCTGTAGGGGATTGCTGATATAGGCCTCGATATCATGCTGCGGATAGAATCGGCGCTCTTTGAGAAAACCTACCGCACCTGCACCTGCACCGATATACTCCTTCAGTTCCCAGTACCCTTTGTTGTGTTTGCTCTGGTAACGTCCGAAGTTTGAGATCTCATAATGAAAAAAACCTCTCTTTTGGATCTCTTCTGCAACGTAAAATGCCAGATTCTCATTCTCCTGTCTGACTTCCGGTGTCTGCATGAACTTGGTACCGTCCTCTATCGTAAGTTCATAGGCCGAGATATGATCGATAGGAAGTGTAAAAGCCTCTTCTATATCTGCATGAAGCAGTGCTTTTGTATCACCGCGGTAGTTGTAGATAAGGTCCAGTGAAATGTGTTCTATCCCAAGCTCATGCGCATGAGTGATCGCCTCTTTGGCTTGATCGGGAGTATGGGCTCGATTGAGCGCTTTGAGTTTATCTGCATCAAAACTCTGTACACCGAAGCTGATACGGTTCACACCCAATGCCTGCATACCCTCGATCCATGAGTCGGTAGCGGAGTTGGGATTGGCCTCAGTAGTGATCTCGGCATCATTTTGCAGGTAAGGTTTCAAGAGTGTAAAGATCGGCTCATAGAGTTCAGGTGTTACGGTAGAGGGTGTCCCGCCCCCGATAAAAAGTGTCTCAATGGAACCTTTTTTCGTTTCAAATCGTTCAAGTTCAAACTTCAGTTGTCTATGAAGTGCCTCCATATACGCTTTACGCGTATCAAACTTATCTACATAGGAGTTGAAACTGCAGTAGTGACACTTGGAGTCACAGTAGGGGATATGAAGATAAGCAAGCAAATTACACCTTTTGGAGTCTTTTCAAAACTGAATATAACTCTATTTTAGATAAAATTTTATCAGAAAAATTTATTTTAGTTAAGTTGTGGAAGAGAAGATGCAGACAAAAAAGCGTTATCGCCCAAATGTTGCAGCAGTGATACTCTCCTCAAATTATCCAGAAAAGTGCGAATTTTTTATCGCACATAGAAGTGATATCAAAAATGTTTGGCAGTTTCCTCAGGGGGGTATCGATGAGGGAGAGACTCCTTATGAGGCTTTGCACAGGGAGTTACTTGAAGAGATAGGGTGTGCTGAAGTTGAGGTATTGGGTGAGTTTCCTGAATGGATCACCTATGACTTCCCGGATTCAGCCAGAAGTAGAAAGATCTATCCGTATGACGGACAGACCCAAAAATACTTTTTGGTGCGTCTCAAAGAGCATGCAATGATCGATCTGAATGCCTATGATATCCCGGAATTTGAAGAGTATGACTTTGTTGCATATGAAGATGTGTTCAAGAAGGTGACCTACTTTAAACGTAAAGTCTATCGCAGAGTGATCGACTACTTTAAAGAAGAGGGTTTAATTTGAAATTTAAAAAAGGTAAAAGATGTTGATCGTACACAAGTATGGTGGAACTAGTGTTGGCGGTTTGGACCGTATAGAAAATGTAGCGTCCCGTGTAATGAAGGCACGTAAAGAAGGACATGACCTGGTTATCGTTGTCTCGGCCATGAGCGGCGAGACCAACAAACTGGTAGAATACGCAGAGCATTTCAGCAGCACTCCTGCAAGAAAAGAGATGGATATGCTGTTGAGTTCGGGTGAGAGAGTGACCGCTGCACTTCTCTCGATCGCACTTCAGGCACAGGGTGTGGATGCCGTAGCGATGACGGGAAGACAGGCAGGCATTGTGACGGATGATATGCATACCTATGCCCGTATCGAAGCGATCGACCCAACACCGATGAAAAATGCAATTGCTGAAGGTAAAGTAGTGATCGTAGCAGGATTCCAGGGAATTACCAAAGAGGGGAATGTCTCTACACTGGGTCGCGGAGGATCAGATCTCTCTGCTGTAGCGATCGCGGGTGCGATCGGAGCAGACCAGTGTGAGATCTACTCCGATGTGGACGGTATCTATACGACCGATCCGCGTATTGAACCGAAAGCGAAGAAACTAGATGTGATCTCTTACGATGAGATGCTGGAGCTTGCGAGCCTGGGTGCAAAGGTACTGCAGAACCGTTCTGTTGAGTTGGCAAAAAAATTAAATGTGAAGCTCTATGCAAAGAGCAGTTTTAGTGACAATGAAGGTACATTGATAGCAGAGGAGAGTGAAAATATGGAAGAAGTATTGGTAAGTGGTGTTGTATTGGATAGAAATCAGGCAAGAGTGACATTGAGAGGTGTATCTGACAAGCCTGGCATTGCAGCTGAGATCTTTACGATGCTGGCAGACAACAATATCAATGTGGATATGATCATTCAAAACATGGCTGCTGCAGACGGTGAGACAAATCTTGGTTTCACGGTTCCTCAGAGTGAACTAGAAAATGCAAAATCTGTGATCGAAAAGTTTGACCATGATATCAAAGGGATGGATTTTGATGAAAATATCTGTAAAGTATCGATCGTAGGTGTCGGTATGAAGTCCCACTCAGGTGTCGCAGCAAGAGCATTTTCGACCATGGCCAATAACAACATCAATATTCAGATGATCTCAACTTCTGAGATCAAGATCTCGATGGTGATCGATGAGAAGTACGGTGAGTTAGCGATCCGTGCACTACACGAAACTTACGATTTAGATAAGTAATCCCGTGCAGCAGCTCTTAAAGTGGACACTAGACACAATCCGTGAGAAAGAGAGTGCTTTCTCGTGGATGGAAGAGCACCGTTTTGCATGGGCTCCTCTCGTCAACAACGCAGTCTCTCAGATATTGGCAGGTAAAACTGTACTGGTAGTGACCGATGACTCCCGTCAATGGTTCGGAAAGTATATACTCCAAAAGGTCAATGACCTCGAAAAGCATCGTCCTCTTTTACCGTTTTATCCACTCGGCGGGTGTTTTCCTAATCTGCATATGGTGAAATCCAAGGAGGATATCCAACTTATGGAAGATATGTTGGAGATCTCATATCCCAATGGGTATTATATATGGTATATCGGAAAAGGTGACGATGCTGCTACCAAGATTGCCTATCGAAATGATGACAATTTTTTGTGGTTGATGGATGAAGAAGCGCAAAACAGTTTCCACCTTCGCAGTTCAGATCCGTTGTTGGATATCAAGCTGCTACAGCTTTACAGACTTTTTGATGAGACGCTTTCCGCAGCACTCTTTGGTGACTTAGATCTGGAATCATGAGCAGATTAGCACTCACCAGTCAGGTACTGATCACTTCTGAGATCGATGAGACAATCAGATTACTTGAAGCAGAACAGCGCGATGAACGTATTGTCAAGATCATTAAAGAAGATAACTTTCTGGTCGAGGATGCTGCACTGGCGATAGAAAAAGCCTATCTTGCAAGTGAAGAGACCACGGTGATCATCCTCGCAGCAAAGCTCTTTTCTCCGGTTGTACAGAATAAACTGCTTAAAGTGATCGAAGAGCCGCCGCCGAACAAAGAGTTCATTCTCATCACGCCAAGCAAAGCTACGATATTGGCTACAATACGTTCCCGTCTACCGATACATGTTTTGGGTGATACGGTGACGCATAAGGAGACGGGGTTGGATATCGTACAGCTTTCCCTGGAGACGGTCTATCCTTTTGTGCAGGAGCATAAACGCACGTCTGCCGCAGAGATGAAAAAGATCGTAGAGGGGATCTCCACAGAAGCAATGCGTTCGGGTAGGTTCAACATTGATGAGAAGACACTGAATCTTTTCTCCCATGCCTTTGTGGCACTTGATATGGGATCGCCGCCTTCATTCGTGCTCAATACACTGCTTTTGAAGCTTTTGGCAAAGAAAAAGCGCTAAAACAGTTCAATGCGGCTGCATTGAAAGTGAATAATTAATAGTGAAGAGTGAAGAGTTGCGGTATGCTTTTAGAATAAAGCAAGCTATTGACAGGAGATCATACGTATGCAAATCTATAAACTTGGTGACATTACGGATAGAGAAGCTGCACTTAAAGAACTGGGTGTAGAGCGTGGGGGTATCTCCAT
>JBEWPZ010000030.1:0-25666 GCA_047689535.1 Candidatus Sulfurovum kebritense
TCAATACATGCCGCACAGTTGATACAAGTATCATTAATCATTACTGCCATAGTTTGCTCCTTATAGTTTTTGTGAATTAACTATAGCACAAAATTTTAAATAAATCTTTAATGTGACAGCCATTTTTACTCTTTTTTCTAAAAGAGATCCAAATCTGAACAAATTTTTATTATAAGTGATATTGATAATTTTTCGCAAAAATATGGAACCGACTCAAAGAGGGGGGAAGCAGCAGAATACTGCTTCAAGAGGACTGTTTCTAAAGTCCCAGGAAGTCTCTTATCTCGTCTACTCTAGGTGTCTTCTCCCAGGTAAAATCACAATCTTCTCTACCAAAGTGTCCATAAGCCGCAGTCTTTTTATAGATCGGTCTAAGCAGGTCAAGCTCCTCCATGATCCCTTTTGGTGTGAGATCAAAAAGTTCTCTGACACATGCAGAGATCTTCTCTTCATCTACTACACTGGTCCCATGCGCATTAACATAGATCGATACAGGAGCAGCCACACCGATCGCATAAGCGATCTGGATCGTTGCTTTTTCACATGCACCGGCAGCCACCAGGTTTTTAGCCACATATCGTGCAGCATAGGCTGCAGAGCGGTCTACCTTGGTCGGATCTTTCCCTGAAAATGCACCACCTCCATGGGGGCACGAACCGCCATAGGTATCCACAATGATCTTACGCCCGGTCAAGCCTGCATCACCCTGAGGACCACCGATGACAAACCGCCCTGTCGGATTGATATGATAGGTGATCTCATCACTCATCATTTCAGCCGGAATGACAGGTTTTATCACCTCCTCAAGTACCGTCTTTTGTACCTGTTCCAAAGATACATTATCATGGTGTTGTGTAGAGATAACGATCGTATCGATCGCAACCGGTTTATCATCGACATACTTGACTGAAACTTGTGCTTTACCGTCAGGACGCAAGAAAGGAACGGTACCGTTTTTTCTCACCTCTGCCAGCTTTGAAGTCAACTTGTGTGCCAAAGAGATAGGAAGCGGCATAAGCTCCGGAGTCTCTTTACATGCATACCCGAACATCAAGCCCTGATCACCGGCACCGATCTCTCCGCAAGATTTGTCTACACCCTGGTTGATATCGGGGCTCTGCTCACCTATCCCGTTAAGTACACCCGCACTTCTGTAGTCAAACCCGTAGCTTGCATCGGTATAACCGATCTCTCTCACCACTTCTCTGGCAATCTCTTGCATTGGAGCGTAGGCTGTGGTCTTCAATTCACCTGCAATAACACAAAAACCATTGCTCAGTAATGTCTCACATGCAACCCTTGCATTTTTATCATGATCAATGATATAGTCAAGTATCGCATCAGAGATCTGGTCAGCCATCTTATCCGGATGACCTTCGGTTACTGATTCACTTGTAAAAATGTATTCGTTAACCATTTTTTAATTCCTTAACTTTTTTGTTCACTGTCACTGAACTTAAAAAAATACTTGGAAAGTACTTTGTTAAGCCCAGGACCTCTGCTCAAGACAAGTACAGTGCCGCTACTCAGTTATCCTCTCTTAGATCTTTATGGATCCGTGCAGCCAACTGCTCAGGCAGAAGTCCCAAACTCTCTTCAACCAATTTTGTGTTTCCATGGGTAATAAAAGCATCATCATACTCAAAAGTGGTTAATGAAACATCTCTCATATTCTCTTCACTTAAAAATTCGAGTAAAGCAGAACCTACTCCGCCTTTTGCAGCGGAGTCCGAGAAAATATACCACTTCTTATAATCAGCACTGAGTTTTAGAAGTATCTTGGTATCCAGCGGTTTCACAAAACGGAGATCAAGGATCCCCACTTTCTGCTCCATCAACTCAGCGGTCAACATAGCACGCCCTACTCCGTTACCATACCCGATAAAGAGCGCCTCTTCTCCCTCTTGCAGCATCACGGATTTTCCGAGTTCATACGGTTCACAGCTACTGTCAGCAGCGAGGAATGCACCTCTAGGATACCTGAATGCACAAGGCCGTTGGTACGCGTTGGCAAATGCCATAGCGGCTTTCATACTGCTCTCATTGTAGGGTGCCAACAGTGTCATGTTGGGAATCGCCCTGAGATAGCTGACATCAAATGCACCCTGGTGCGTCTCACCGTCCTCACCCACGATTCCTGCTCTGTCGATGGCAAAAGCCACACCGATGTCCATCAGACAGATATCGTGGATCACCTGATCATATCCCCTTTGCAAGAAAGTAGAGTAGATCGTACAGAAAGGTTTAAATCCCTCTTTAGCCAAAGGCCCCATTGAGGTCACTGCATGCTGTTCAGCAATCGCAACATCCCAAAACCTGTCAGGGTACTTCTCCATTGCGGCACTTAGACCGGTACCACTCGGCATCGCAGCAGTGACACCTACGATCTTGTCATCTTGGTCTGCCATTTCAACGAGTGTTTCACTATAGATCTGTGTCGCAGACTTTACACTCGATTTCTTGGAGGCTTTTCCTGTCTCAAGGTCAAACGCTCCTACACCGTGCCAGTGCTCTTTGGTACCTTCAGCGATCTCATACCCTTTGCCCTTGGTCGTCTGTGCATGCACGATCACAGGCTTTTTCAGTTTTTTCGCTACTTCAAATGTCTCAATGAGTTTTTCAATATCATGTCCGTCAACAGGTCCGATATACTCAATCCCCATCTCTTCAAACATTATCCCAGGAGTGATCAGCTTGAAAGACTCTTCAAAACGCTTCGCCATATAGGTTGCCCCTTCAGGCAGGTGTTCCAGTGCTTTTTCAATCCTATGTTTGAACTTCTGATAGAATGATCCTGCCATTGTTTGTGAAAGCAGCTTACTGACCGCACCGATCGGTTTGGCGATACTCATCTCATTATCATTGAGGATAATCACCACCGGATATTTTCTGTCTCCCAGTTCATTCAGTGCCTCGTAGACCATTCCGGCACTCATACTCCCGTCACCGATAAATGCAATGGGGATACGCGCTTCACCTTTGAGTGCAATCGCTTTAGCTGCTCCCACCGCCAACGAGATGGAGGTTGAACTATGCCCTGCGACATAGTAGTCATAGGGCGACTCTTTTGGCTTGGTGTAACCGCAGATACCGCCAAATCTGCGCAGGGTATCAAATGTCTCCCAGCGATCGGTTAAGAGCTTATGTGCGTAGGACTGGTGACTGACATCAAAAATAAACGGATCGGTGGTCACATCAAACACTCTATGCATCGCGATGATCAGATCTGTAGCACCCATGGTGGAACTTAAGTGCCCTCCATTATGGCTCACTGTTTGCAGTATCTTCTCTCTGATCTCTTCAGCAAGTACCTGAAGTTCTTCAATCGATTGCTCTTTGATATTCATTTCAACTCTTTACATACGCATTGATCATCTTCTTTGCAAATTCGATATGGCTCTCATCATACGAGATCTCCAACTCTTTTGCAATGGCTCTCAATGTTTTTTTTGTCACTTTTTCATGTTTAGTAGAAGTCGCCCTATGTGACATAAACTCGTGCAGTATAAAAGGTGAAACCTTTACACTTGCTGGATTGACCACTTCTACCCGCTTCATGCTACGCTATGACCTCTGAAAAATGCTTAAAGAATGTACTGTTCTGTGCTTCAGTTCCTACCGTAATACGAATAGCATTCATCCCGTAAGAGGCAAGATCACGGATAATCACCCCTCTTTTAAGCAGTGCCTCTGCTATCTCACTGGAGTTTTGATCCTCATTAAAGAGATAGGTAATAAAATTGGTATAACTGTCGATATAACCAATACCGTTTTGGTCAGCAAACGCTTCATAACGTTTTATCTGCTCTTGATGCAGCGTAATACTCTCTTCAACAAAGCGCTCATCCTTTGTCGCTTCTATCGCTACAAGCAAAGAGAGTGTTGTAATATTGAACGGTGGTCTCATCTTATAGAGCTGTTTGATGAGTGCCGGCTGTGCGATTCCATATCCTACACGCATACCGCCTAAACCGTGTGCTTTGGAAAATGTACCCAGGTAGATCACATTATCATACCCCAGAATATCATTCGGTGTGATGCGATACTTCTCATCTTTTGCCGCAGCATACTCCATGTATGCACCATCGACAACGATCACTGTATCGCTCCCCATCGCTTCGATCAACTTGATCACATCCTCTTTGCTTGTCGCATCTCCTGTAGGGTTATTCGGCGTACAGATATAGACAACCTTGGGTCTATACATAGTGTACGCTTCCATAAACTCCTCAAATCTATGTTCATGACTCATGGTCTTATAGACCTTGGCACCCATCTGCTTTGCATAGATCTCATACATCGCAAAGGTTACTCCGCTCATGAGAACTGAGGCATTCTCATCAAGTACTGCACGGGAGATAAACTCAAGTACCTGGTCGCTCCCTGCACCGATAATGATGTTGTTATCCTCTACACTGTATTTTTTTGAAAGGGCTGCTTTGAGTTCAAACATACTGTCATCAGGGTAAAGATGGGCGATATCTGCATGGGACCTGATCACTTTTGCTATCGCGGGGTTTGTCCCGATCGGGTTTTCATTGGAAGCGAGCTTCACTACATCTTCAGGAGCGATACCGTACTCGCGTACCACCAACTCAATAGGCTTACCCGCTTCATAGTTTTTGATGTTTTTAAGTACTTTGTTAAATTGAATATTCATCTTCTACTTCTTTTGTGAAATTTTATACATCATCTGCTTCATGCACATAGGATCCAAGCACCTTGATCTTATCCCCATGCTTCTCCAGGATCGGCTTGATCTTCTCATCATCTTTGTGACCCAGGAATTCGATAAAAAAGAGTGACTGCCCCTCTACAATATGTGACTTTATCTTAATCAGGTTGATATTTGATCTCTCAAAATCATTGAGGAAGTTCACCAAAGACCCGGGCGTATTGTCAAGTTTGACAAGCAGTGAAGTTTTATCATCGCCTGATGGCAAGTTGTCAAAGTTTGATATGACAAAAAAACGCGTTCGGTTACTTGTATCATCTTCGATATTATCAAAACGGATCGGAAGATTATTGATCTTCGCGGCAACCGACGGACAGATCGCAGCGGCATGTTCATCTTTCAATGCCAGTTTCGCTGCTTTTGCTGTCGATTCCACAGGGATATGTTCGATCTCATTGAGTCCAAGATCTTCCAAAAAGACTCTACACTGTCCAAATGCAATATCCTTGGAGAAGATCTTATCGATCTTCTTGATATCTTCCGAGAGTGTGGCAAAAGAGAGATGCACATCGATCACTACTTCGGCGATGATCTTAAGATCATACTCATCCAGTGAGCTGATGGTATCGCTTACGATTCCGCTGGAACTGTTCTCTATCGGTACAACACCGAACTTTGCCGTCCCCTTGGTCACTTCACGAAATACTCCCTGAATCGAAGCGATCGGCAGGTAGGCACTCATTGCACCAAACTTGCTCTCGGCAGCCTGATGGGTAAAACTAGCCTCAGGTCCAAGATAGGCCACACCTTCCGGCAGTTCAAGGTTGCGAGAAACAGCAAACATCTCCAAAAAGAGTGCATCGATCGCTGCATCGGTCAGTTTACCCTTGTTTTTCGCTTTTAGACGATTGAGGATCGCCTGTTCACGCTCAGGGC
This sequence comes from Candidatus Sulfurovum kebritense, assembly GCA_047689535.1. Lineage (GTDB taxonomy): Bacteria > Campylobacterota > Campylobacteria > Campylobacterales > Sulfurovaceae > Sulfurovum > Sulfurovum kebritense. Next base: position 5,612 of record JBEWPZ010000030.1, read on the forward strand.
GATAGATCGGTGCACCTGTGGTATTTTTCAGTTCACCCACCTTATGTACGAGATCCATACGTTCATTGTATAGATCCAAAAGTGTATTATCGATCGCGTCGATATTTTGACGAAGCTCATCCAAGGTCATATTTATACTCCTTTAGCAGGTGCTGGTTACTCAGCACTCTCTTCCATACACTCAAGCTCTAAACGTACCTGATCTTCATACGTCTCACGCTTACGAATAAGTCTTACCCTATCACCTTGAATCGCGACTTCTGCAGGTTTCGGACGTGTATTATAGTTACTCGCCATCGTAAATCCGTATGCACCTGCAGAGTGTACAGCGATTAGATCATTATGCTCCATTGGCGGAAGCGGTACATCCTTGCCCAGGAAGTCTCCGCTTTCACATACCGGACCTACAACATCTGCAGGCGTTTTTTCGACATCAGTGCTCTCTGCCTCTTTTGCCACCGCTTCTATCTTATGGTATGCATTGTAAAGACTCGGACGGATCAGATCATTCATCGCACCATCTACGATCACAAAACGTTTATCCTCATTGACTTTTTCATACAGTACTTTAGTGAGGAATACTCCTGCATTGGCCACCATATAGCGTCCCGGTTCACACAGGATCGTCACATCCAACCCCTTGGTCGCCTGGAAAATCGCATCAGTATACGCCTGTGCCGGTATTGTCTCTTCATCATCGTAGACTACCCCGATACCGCCGCCTACATCAAAGAACTTGATATCGATATCGATGGCATTCAGTGAACGTACCAGATCAGCCACAATACCGCATGCTTCTGCGATAGGCTCCAGTTTGGTAAGCTGTGAACCGATATGGAAGTGGATACCTACCGGATTAAGGAATTCTGATTTTTTCGCATAGATATACATGCGTTTTGCCATTTCGATATCAACACCGAATTTATTTTCATGAAGTCCCGTTGAGATATACGGATGGGTCTGAGGATCGATATTCGGATTCACACGGATCGAGATACGTGCCTCTTTGCCAAGTGCTTTTGCCACCATCTCCACACGCTTCATCTCAGCTTCGCTTTCAAGGTTGATCAAAAGAATATCATACTCAAGTGCAGCCTGGATCTCATCATCACGTTTTCCCACACCCGAAAAGATGATCTTGTATTTGCTCACACCTGCACTCAGTGCTCTTTTTACTTCACCGATACTCACACAGTCGGCACCTGCACCAAGCTTTGCAAGATGTGCGATCACTGAAAGGTTGGAATTTGCTTTTACTGCATAGTTGATCAGTGATTTTTTCCCTGCAAAAGCATCTTTGAGGCTGTTATATCTCTCTTCGATATAGTCAAAATCATACACATAAAGCGGTGTACCGTACTGTTTTGTAATCTCTTTTATATCCATACTCATTACCATTTTCCTGACAATTGTCACTCTCTGGTGACACTATTTTGGGGTGATTTTATCTAAAAATTGATTAGAGGCACCCTTATGCCCTGTAGGCACTGTTTATGCGAGGCTTTTTGCCTCATGACAGAGGTAGGTATAGATCGCATAAACAGAGAGTAGAAGGATCGGTAACACAGAGGTAAGTTCCGGTAAGATGACCCCATTATACCCTATTCGACCTAGACCGAACAGTACCCCCCATACAACAATGGTAGCTCCCAGCGAAAGTGCCAATGTAGCGGAGAGGTTCTCCATCCTTGCGTGAAAAGGCAACTTAAAAAACAGGATTAACAGCATGGCAATGGCAAACAGAGGGTTCACAACCTTGTCATAAAAAATTGCCCGAATCTTACTTGAGTCAAGCTTCTGTGCAGAAAAGAGTCTCCATGTATGAAAAGCATCGATCACACTCAACGCTTTCCCTTCATAGAGTGACTCCATGATCTTTGGTTTGTACCCCTCAAGTGTCGCAATACTTTTTTTATACTCCAGATGGTAACGCTGCAGCGTATCATTGTCATAAATATGCACTTTGAGCCTTGCATTCTTCGCATCCCATCCCAATCCGTTGTAGAGTGCATAAGGGGCCTTAATCGTATACTGAACCTGATTTCCTTCCACTTTAAAAAGTGTAATATCTTCTATTCTTTTATTGATCGGATCAAGTTTTTTCACATAGACAAACGCATCGTTATATTTAAAGAAAAGATCCTTCACCTGATAGTCATTATATTCATTTTTCAGCAGGTGGGATGCCTTGTCTTTGGCATAGGAAAACTCTGTCGTGTGTAAGAGCATAAAGATCAAATAGACGATCGATGCAACTGCGAGAAAAGGCATAAAAAGTTTTTTCTTGTTAAAGCCGAATGCATGAAGTACCACGATATTACTACTTCTTACCATCATAATTTTCGTAATAACCACAGCAAATACAATAGCCAGAGGATAGAGCAGTGTGATCGCTTCCTCCCATTTATAAAAAATATAATAGAGCTGGTAGGTACCGAGTTTTTCAAGCTTTGATGCATGCTGAAAATAGTCTATGACTGAAAAGACCAGCGAGAGGCCAAAGAGGATAATTAAAAGGTTTTTAAGATAGTGTTTTGCCAGATAACGAAAGTAGAGAGGCGGGGAAAAGAGATTCATCCCTCTAGTCCTTCAAGTGACTTCAGACTGAATCTTGACTTTACCTCTGTCAATGTCTCTGTCGTGAGTTTCATACATGCTTCAGCAGTATGAGAGATCAACTGGTCGATATATCTCTTTTCCTCCTCAGAAAAATCATGAAGTACATAATCAGCCACCTGAGACTTATGTTCGGGTTTACCTACCCCTACCCTAACCCGTATATACTCTTTTCCGATCACTCCATCAATGGATTTGAGTCCGTTATGCCCACCATGACCGCCACCGCATTTGAAACGCAACGCACCAAAAGGAAGATCAATATCATCATGGATCACAATAATATCTTCCATATCTATCTTGTAAAACTGCTTTACAGCTAAAACACTTTTACCCGATAGATTCATAAAAGTCGTCGGTTTTAAAAAGTAGTGATGGGAGTGTTTGAAAAGTTCCCCTTGAAATGAGGCTTTGGAGATATCTCTGGCTCCAAGATCGTTGATCAGTTTGTCTATGACCTTGAAGCCGATATTGTGTCGTGTATTTTCATATTTTGATCCCGGATTTCCTAGACCAATAAAAAATGCCACGACTATGCTTTCATACTATTCGTATTACTTAGCTTTGATCACACCACAGATTGCTACGTCTGGTCTTTCCATGATACGGCAGTTTGCTGGTGCTTCGATGTCTCTAATAAGAATTGAGTCATCTCTATCAAGATCCGTTACATCAAGGTCAAAGTTCTTAGGCATATTTTCAAATGCACCTCTCATTCTGATTCTTCTTTTTGACATGATAAATACACCCTTGTTTTTCAAACCTATCGGTGTTCCGTGCGTAAGAACCGGTACAAGGAAGTCAGTTACCTGTCCTGGTACACCAACTCTAAGATCAACGTGGATAATGTCACCGGTTACCGGGTGTAGTTGATACTCCTGAATCGCGACATTAAGTTCTTTATCACCAACCTTGATAGGAAGTGCAAATCCCTCTTTCGCTCTTACAGCTTTAATAAAATCACCTCTTTTAAATGCAGCACTGATGTTTTCTACACCGTTTGCATAAATGTTAGCGATTAGATAACCATCTCTTCTAAGCTGCTTTGCATTGCTTTTTCCGATACTCTCTCTAATGATACCTTCTAACATAGTATTCCTTAATATATTTTTTTTACATCAGTGTGTAAAATAGAGGCGAATTATACCTGGTTTTTTTTAAAATGGTCTGAAGCGTTCACTGTCACCCCGGAACACTTCAAGCACCCCTCACAAAGAGTGCAAACACAAGGTGGTTTCCTTACGATTCTCATGAAAAAAAGATAAGGATGTGCAAATGTCATGTTTGCCTCCTTGACTGGCTGCATTCAGCGGTGCACACGTGCACATCATTTTTGCCTACGCGGCTTACTTCGTTCGACACGCTCCGGTTCCACCCCTATAAACGTGAGATTCACTCACATTTATTTAACGGGGCTCATGGTCCGAAGCTATAAACGACAAACTGCTCTCACAGAGAGTACAAGCATAATTAATGCTTTTGTCTTTACAGCTCCCTTTCACTGTAAACTAGCCTGCGTGGGTCGCGATGCTCCACCACTTCGGTTCCGAGCTTACAAAAGCAAAGCAGTTTGCTTTTGCTATACAGCGCTCATGGTTTCGTAGCTAAAATCGCCTCCGTGGCACACTTCGTTTAGACCACTCCGGTTCCGAACCTATGAATGACAAACTATTGTCATTCACTTTACGGTTCTCACTGTTCACGATTTCTTCACGCTTTTGCCTTCGCGGGTCGCACTTCGTTGCTCCACCGCTCCGGTTTCGTAGCTAAAATCGTGAAACTATTCACGATTTCTTCACGCTACTCATCCTTGAATTTGATGGTATCTTCTGGTGTATTGGTCTCCTCATTTTTAAGGATAGCTCCCTTACCTACTCCTTGCATCTTCAACTTCAGATCAGATGGGTTTGAAGCATACTCGAGTGCTACCTCTTCAGTGATCACATCTGCTTTGATAAGATCAAGCAGGTGCTGGTCAAAAGTTTGTGTACCATAGATCTCTTTTCCTTCAAAGAGCGCATCAGGAATCTCAAAGTCCCTGCTTTCAACAATCAACTGTTCAATTCTTGCTGTCTTTCTAAGTACCTCAATCCCTGCGATACGTCCACCTTTTTTGGTCGGTATCAACCTTTGAGAAATAATCCCTTCCAGTACTGATGCGAGAGAACTACGGATACGGTTCTGCTCTTCTTTGGCAAACATACCGACAACCCTGTCTATCGTCTCTTTTGCATCCAGGGTATGCAGTGTAGAGAAAACCAGGTGACCCGTATTTGCTGCATGCAGAGCAATATCGATCGTTTCAAGATCCCTCATCTCCCCAACGAGAATGATATCAGGGTCTTCCCTCAGTGCCGCTCTCAGTGCATCAGAAAACGAGTGCGTATCCTGCCCGATCGCACGCTGATTGATAAGACATCCTCTGTCTTTATGAATAAACTCGATCGGATCTTCAACGGTAATGATATGCTTATTGGTCTCTCGGTTAATCTTATCGATCATCGCTGCAAGTGTCGTAGACTTACCTGAACCGGTAACCCCTGTAACAAGTACCAATCCCCGTTGCGCTTCAGTAAATCTTTTGATCACTTCAGGAAGCCCAAGCTCATCAATACTCAAGATCTTCACAGGAATGATCCTGAAAACCGCAGAAAGCCCATCCATCTGATAGAAGAAGTTTACCCTGAAACGGTGTTCCTCTCCCAGCACATACGTGAAGTCCAGGTTTTTATCGATCTTAAGCTTTTCATACTGTTCCGTGGTAGTAATCGCTCTTGCGATACTATCCACATCTTCAGCACTCAGCTCCTCTTTTCCCATCAGTTTCAATTTTCCATTCAAACGTACTCTTGTAATGGCACCTGATTTGAGATGAAGGTCAGAACCACCGTTGCTGATCATTGTTCTTAAAAAGAGTTTGAGTTTTTCTTCCATCCAGTCGCTCCTATCTTCCCAGAATTATTTAATACTTTCCAGCATCTCTTCAAATGCCTTTTCAAATGCTACCAGGCCATCTTCAAGCAGCTTCTCATACACCTCTTCCATATTTATACCTGCTTTTTCTACCGCTTCAAAATGTGCATTGATATCTGCCATCTCTAGCGGTAGTTTTTCAGGTGTGGCATCCTCTTTGATATAGTGTTCTATGGTAGCAAGCGGCGCAGTATTGACCGACCTTGAGGCAAATAACTCTCGGATATAGTAATCTGCGGGGAGATTGTCACCCTTTACACCTGTACTGGCAAACAGTGTTCTGATCTCCGGTACATTGTGAGACTCGATCAACGCGTAGATCTTCGCTGCATTGTAATTTCCTACTTTTGCCGTATCTACACCTGCTTCTTCCAGTGCACTGTCAAGCATTCTGTCAAAACGGCTGACAAATACAGAGATCACTGCATTCACTTTTTTCTCACTTGCCTCGATCCCTTTTTTCATCGCCTCGACACATTTCAATGCCTGCTCCGGGGAGAAGATCAGTGTAGCGTTCACTGAGATCCCCTGGCTAAGCAGCTCCTTCATCGCGCCATACCCTGCTTCTGTCGCAGGTACTTTGACCATCACATTGGGCTCTCCGATCGCCTCGAAGAGCCGTTTTCCCTCTTCTACCGTACCTGCAGTATCATTGGAAAGAAATGGATCAACCTCGATAGAGATATATCCGTCATTTCCCTCCTCATAATTGGCTCTCAGTACCTCTGCTGCTGTTTTGATATCCTGGATTGCCAACGCTTCATACTTCTCTTTGGCACTCTTTCCGGCCAAAGATTCCAACTGCTCTTTATAGGCAGGGGAAGTAGTGATCGCTGAAGCAAAGATCGCCGGGTTGCTTGTCGCCCCGTTAATGATCCCTTTTTCTATCATGGATGAAAATTCATTTTGCAAAAAATCTCTCTCGATAAAATCAAGCCACAACGAAAACCCTAACTCTCTATCTACCATTTCACTCTATCCTTATTCTTGATTCTGTTTTTCATACGTCCATTCGAACTCATGCCAGCTTCCCAGGTCACTGGGTTTTTGAAGTGTCTCTGCGAGTGCATCCAGGAATCTATCCCTCTCCACCACTTCAGCACCCAAACCGATCATGTGATCCGTCGGCATCTGACAGTCTATAAAATCATAGCCTTTTGCACCTAAAACATCGCTAAGGGCCTTAAATGCCACCTTTGATGCATCCCTGACCAAAGAGAACATCGACTCTCCAAAGAAAGCTCTTCCCATAGCAATGCCGTAAAGCCCGCCTACGAGTCTCCCCTCTTGATAGACCTCTACACTGTGTGCAAACCCTTCTTCATGAAGCTTTATAAACGCTTCTATGATCTCAGGGACGATCCATGATCCCTCCTGTCCTTCCCTGGGTACCGCAGCACAGTGGCGTATCACCTTTTCGAACTCGTGGTCGAACGTTACGGTAAACTTGCCCGAACGCAACACTCTCCGAAAAGACTTTCTCACATAAAACTTATCTGGGTAAAGTATAAGCCTTGGGTTTGGTGACCACCAGAGGATCGGATCACCGGGACTGTACCAGGGGAAGATCCCTTTCCGGTACGCTGTCAGCAGTGTGTGTGAGGAGAGATCGCCTCCATATGCCAACAACCCTTCATCAGAAGCAAACCTTGGATTGGGAAAATGCGTTGCCCGAAGCGGCGGAACAAAGTAGTCTTCGTCAAATATCGAGGACAATCATCGCTCCTCGTACGTAAATCTCAATTGTCCCTCTTTGAAGTCAACTTTGACCTTTCCGCCTTTTTTGAGCCTTCCAAAGAGTATTTCATCAGTGAGCGCTTCTTTGATCTTCTCGTCGATTACACGGGCGATATGTCTTGCACCATAGCGCTCATCATACCCCTCTTCAGCCAGATACTCTTTTGCCTTCTTCGTCAACTTGACTTTTACTTTTTTCGCCTTAAGCAGAGTATTGAGCTTCTCTGCTTCGATATCTACGATCTTTACAAGTGTATCCAGGGTCAGAGGCTTGAACTCGATGGTGCCACTCAGACGATTTCTAAACTCCGGAGTGAAAAAGGCTGCCAGTGCCTTATCGGTCTTCATCGTTGTATCTTTGGTGAAGCCCATGACATTCGGCTCTTTCGTACCGATGTTTGAGGTCATGATAAGGATCACATTTTTAAAATCACTGACGATTCCGTTGTTATCTGTCAGCTTTGCTCCATCCATCACCTGAAGCAGGATATTCATGATATCAGGGTGTGCTTTTTCGATCTCATCCAGCAAAAGAACCGTATGGGGATGCTTCTTGATCATTTCGGTCAACAGTCCTCCCTGCTCATATCCCACATATCCGGGAGGTGCACCTACCAGTCTACTGATCGTATGCGGCTCCATATACTCACTCATATCCAGACGCTCGAAGTGTACATGCATCGTCTCGGCAAGCTCTGTTGCCAGTGCCGTTTTACCGACACCAGTCGGCCCGACAAAGAGGAACGATCCTATCGGTCTTTTAGGCATGTTAAGCCCGGCATAAGAGCGTTTGATCGCACGGCTCACCGCTTCTATCGCTTCATCCTGACCAATGATCTTCTCTTTGAGATCAGACTCCAGTGTCTGCAGTTTGCGCGTATCATCCGTACCGACCACCGTGGAAGGAAGTTTCAGGCTTCTTGCCACATTCTCTTCGATATCTTTGGGCTTCACCTTGATATTTTCAAGCCCTTTCAGCATAAAGTGCGCACCCACCTCATCGATGATATCCATTGCTTTATCCGGAAGGAACCTGTCATGCAGATACTTGACACTCAGATCGATCGCAGAACGCAGTGCGGCATCTGAGAAACTGATCTTGTGGTAATCTTCATACTTGTGCTGCACACCCTTCAGGATCGTAAAGGTATCTTCGATACTCGGCTCTTCCACATCGATCTTTGCGAATCTACGGCTCAGTGCTTTATCTTTGTCAAAGAAATTTCTAAACTCTGCATAGGTCGTTGCACCGATACACTTCAGGTCACCTCTTGCAAGTGCGGGTTTGAGCAGATTGCTCGCATCCATGCTTCCCCCGCTGGTTGCACCCGCTCCTACCATCGTATGTATCTCATCCACAAAGAGGATCGCATTCTTCTCCTCGGTAAGTTCTGCAATAATCCCTTTCAGGCGTTTCTCAAAGTCACCTCTGTACTTCGTACCCGAAACCAGTGCCCCCATATCGAGCGCATAGACCTTGGCATCTTTGATCACATCAGGGACTTCTCCCTCGCTGATCTTAAGCGCCAATCCTTCGGCGATCGCAGTTTTACCCACGCCCGGTTCCCCCACAAGCAGCGGATTGTTCTTCTTGCGGCGGCAGAGTGTCTGCATCACTCTCTCTATTTCACTTATACGCCCGATCACGGGATCGATCTTACCGCTTTTGGCAAACGCTACAAGCTCTGTGGTAAATTCGCTGAGGAGGGAATCCCCCTCTTTCTCTTTACCTTTCTGCGTTTTATTCTCAGGCTCCCTGTGTGAGATCACTTCCAGTACATCCACACGTGCGATCTCCTCTTTTTTCATCAGGTAGACGGCATAGGAGTGCTCCTGCATAAAGATCGCAGCGATCATATCTCCTACGCTCGCTTCAGTCCGACCTGCCGAATGGATATGGGCCATCATATCGTTGATGGTCCTCGAAAGCGCTACGGTCTCGAAAGGCTCCACCTGCTGTTCAAGCTTGGGGATCGTTTTGTTAATGTGTTCGAGGATCCCTTTTTCAAGAACATCCGGATCGGCCATAAGCGCTGCGAATATCTCTTTTCCCTCTTCACTTCTCACAATCGCCAGAAATACATGTTCTACCGTAAGATACTCATGTCTATTCTCTTTGGCATAGCCAACTGCATGCTTAAATACATCATTTAATGCCATACTTATCATAATCAACTATCCTCTTCTACGGTGGCTAGTAGCGGAAACTCATTCTGTTTCGCTTTCTGTTTGACCTGCTCGGCTTTCGTCTGAGCGATCTCAAAGCTGTATACACCACACACACCGACACCCTTCTCATGGATCTCTATCATGATCTTCTCTGCTTCCATCGCATTTTTGTGGAAGATCCCCATCAGTACATCCACGACAAAATCCATACTGGTGTAATCGTCATTGTGTAGTAGCACTTTGAACATCCTTGGTTCTTCAAGCTCTAAGCTGGTCGCTATCTCTTCTTCTATCTTTGGCATAGTATGTTAAAATTCCTATTCGTTGATCTATATCACCGTCATACTGGGCGCAATCAGGTTCTCTTCATATTTTACGAAAACCCATAAGTAACACTATGATTTTTCGTCGAGTATGGTATGACGTTTATAGCTTAAATATTATACACAAAAACTTAGGAAATGCAAATGCACTCACTCTTCATCACCGCTACAGGCACCAATGTAGGGAAAACACACACTACCATCAAACTGATAGAGACACTGGCGAAAAAGGGCATTAAAGTGGGCGCATTCAAACCGATCGAAACCGGTGTAAAAGAGGAACCGCTTGATGCCAAAGCCTTACTGGAAGCCTGCCAGAAGGTCAATCCCGACTTTTCCGACCTTGCCCCTGCAGATATCACTGCCTATACCTTCTCTCTTCCTGCTGCACCCTTCTGCGCCGATACCAGACAGGAGATCAAACTGGAGAAGATATTTGAAAAGTATCATGAACTCTCAAAGCGCTGTGACCTGTTACTCGTAGAAGGTGCAGGCGGACTGATGGTACCTATCACTCAAACTTATCAGATGATAGACCTTGCAAAAGAGCTCAACGCTCCGGTACTGCTTGTCACTCCAAGCCGGTTGGGGTGTATCAACGATACCCTGCTTTCACTGGAAGTACTTCACTCAAGAGATATCGACTTTGAGTGGTGTGTGAATCTCCATGAAGACAGAGAGAGTTTTGCAGAGGTGACACAGCCCTACTATGATGCGGTGTTTCCTGAGTGGTGGAGTGTAGAAAAGAATATTGAACAGTTTGTAAATCGATTGCGCTAAAAGAGTAACTCAAAACCCATTTTTACCACCCCTTTGCTATAATACAAAATTAATTTAGATCCCCGGATAAAGTTCGAGGATGACATAAAGGATTGACATTTATGCAACATCTCGTAGATACCTATGACTTCACAGACCAACAGATAGAGGACTTATTACGGGATGCCAAAAACTTCAAAAAGCAACAGCCTATCCAATTGCTGAGAGACAGACTTCTCATCACGCTTTTCTTTGAGGCCTCTACAAGAACAAGAAGCTCTTTTGAAGTAGCAGCAAAGCGCCTTGGCGCCTCTGTCGTACACCTTGACCCGTCAAGAAGCTCCACCAAAAAAGGGGAAACCCTGGAAGATACTTTTGCCAACCTTTGTGCGATGGAACCTGACGGGGTGATCATCCGTCACTCTGAGAATGAAACACCCAGACAGCTTGCCGATATGGAGCTGACCTCGGTGATCAACGCGGGGGCCGGAAACTATGCACACCCGACACAGGCACTGCTTGACCTCTTTACGATGCTGGAGCATTTTAACGGCGATATCGAGGGAAAAACCGTTGCGATCTTAGGGGATATCATCAGTTCACGTGTCGCAAGTTCGGGTATCCGTCTGATGAAACGTATGGGAATGAACGTTGTGTTGGTCGCACCCAAACCGTTCATGCCTGAAAGCGACCTGCCTCAGTATGAAAAGCTCGAAGAGGTCATGGACAAAGTCGATGTGATCATGAGCCTGCGTGCACAGCTGGAGCGTCATGCGACACCGATCTTTGATGACTATGAGGCGTATGCAAAACACTACTGTATCACCAAAGAGCGTATGGGAGAGAGAAATATCCTCCTGCTTCACCCGGGACCGGTCATGAGAAACATTGATATCAGTGACGAGATGCTCGAAGACCCCCGCTGTAAGGTACTGGAGCAGGTCAAGAACGGTGTCTATGTTAGAATGGCCGTACTGAAACTGCTTATGCTGGATGCTTGATGAGCACCCCAGGGGTATTGGTCACTTCGTTCGGGCACGCTCAGCGTTTAGCATTCAGTGTTCAGAAAAGAGAAGCACTGCATTGCAGTGCATACCGACACTCCTCACTCCTCACTCCTCACTCCTCACTCTTCACTAAAAACCCAACGGAGTTTTTAAATGTGGCTTAATAAGAAAGATGGTTTTACTCAAATAAACAAACTTTCTAAAGCGAAAATCCCCTTTCTCACCATCATCTCTTATGATAAACAAAAGATATTCGCACAGCCCCTTGATGACCTGGATGAGGACATCTACTACAAACTCGAAGAGTGGAGAAACTACCCCGTAAAAAAACGTACCAGAGATTTCACCTTTTCCAAAACCCCTGTCGATTTTACCCTCTACAAACAGACCCTTGAGAAAGTACTCGAAGAGATACGCTCGGGCAACACCTATCTGCTCAACCTTACCTTCAAGACACCGATCGAAACAGACCTTAGTCTCAAAGAGATCTTTACCTATGCCAGAGCAAAGTACAAACTCTACTTCAAAGACCAGTTCATATGCTTCTCTCCTGAACGATTTGTCGAAATAGAAGGGAACACCATCGCGACCTATCCGATGAAGGGCACGATCGATGCCAGTCTCCCCAATGCCGAAGAGCGTATCCTCTCGGACCAGAAAGAGATGGCCGAACATGTGATGATCGTCGATCTGATGCGCAATGACCTGGGCATCATCGGAGAGGATGTACGGGTAGAGAAGTTCCGCTATACCGACAGGATCAAAGCTGGGGAGAAAGAGCTGCTTCAGGTCAGCTCCAAGATCACGGCCAAACTCCCAGATGACTGGAGAGAAGATCTGGGTAGCCTGCTTGAACAGATCCTTCCTGCCGGTTCCATCTCAGGTACACCCAAAAAAAGTACAGTCAATATCATCAACCGTGTGGAGAACTATGAGCGAGGTTTCTATACGGGTATCTTTGGCGTCTTTGACGGAGAGAGCTTCCGCTCAAGCGTCATGATACGATTCATCGACAAAGAGGAGGAGCAGCTCTTTTACAAAAGCGGTGGAGGTATCACGATAGATTCAGAGGCCAAGCGTGAGTATGAAGAGCTGATCGATAAGATCTATCTGCCGTTTTAGTAGTCGGTAGATCGTCCCTACAACTAACTCTCTTGGGCTACAAGCCGGGCATAACGATGGAATACAATTTAAGCTGTTTAATATTTTGATGTCGGGCTAAGGATACCCCGACCTACTCCTCTTTTTTAAAGAATTCTGCGGGAAAGCTCACTGCCTGAGGCTGGAACAGTTTGGCTTCAACCTTCTCTTCACCAGCCAACCGCTGCAGTTGGTAAGGGACATAGATATAACGGCTGGGAATGGCTTTGTGTTGCTGTGAACGCTCTTCGAGATGTACCCTTATACTGCTCTCTATCCCGTCTTCAACAAGCTGTTCAGGCGTCGATGCATTGGTAAGCAGTACGATAATATCTGCTGTCTCTCTCATCTGCACATGCGCCATGATCTCATCATGCAATGCCATGTAGGAGGCCTGCATCTCCTCTATCTCGTTTTCCACTCTGCGTATCGAACCGTTTTGATCAAGTATCATCGCAAAAGGTCTGAAGAGTTGCTTCTCTTCAAGTATCTCCTTGGCTTCATAGATCGACTTCTCCAACATCATCATTGCACGTTCATCATCATTCATTTTCAACACTCCTTTTTTATTGTGACAGATTCATTACAATCGTATTTTACATCTTTCGCTTCTATGCCTCCAGCGATAACGCTTATCCTCACTTAACCTCGCATAATAGACTTCTCCTGAATCCCTCCAGGCATCGATAAGTATCCCGTTATTGAGTATACACGTATCGCTCCTACACTCTTTTGATACTACAACCAGTGCATTGTGCTCATTCCAATACTCCCCGATATTGGCCCCGACCAGATGAAAGTCAAAACGCTCATAACGTTGGGACTTCAAATGCATATAGAGTGCATCTGAAAAGTGATAACAGAGCCCCTTCTCTTTCACGCCTACATTGACCAGAAAGTTATGAAACTGCGGGGGTGATACCAGTGCATAGCTCTCGGTCAGCTCCTCTGCTTTATGATAGATATCCCACGCTAGGTAATCGGCTTCCTGTCGCGAGATATTGTCATCCAACCCCTGCAGTTTTTGGCTTAAACCCTTGACCTTTGAGGTTGCAGGGGAAGATGACTTGACACTGCAGCCGACCAGAAAAAGGGTGACAAGCAGAAGACTAAAGTACCGAAGCATTCGATCCCTGCAGATAAAAAAGTACACTCAGTATGATCACTGCCATAGCGACACTGTAGAAGAGCAACCATCTGGGCCTATATGAAAGCATCATCCCACCGATTGCCCCTGCTACAAGACCGCCGATATGGGCACTCATATCGATAGAAGGGATAGAGAGACCGAGCATTACATTGAGTGCGATAATCACACCAAAACTCTTCATAAAAGCCCTGCTCTGTGCACCGATCCTCTCTTTATGGACAAGAAAAAAACCGGCCAATGCACCAAAGAGTCCGAATATCGCACCCGAGGCACCGATCCCTACACTCTGGGGATGCATGGCAAGAGAGGCTACTGCACCGATAAATCCCGAAAAAAAGTAGATCGCAATATACGCGCGCTTTTCAAAATAGATCTCGGAAGGACGACCGACAATGTAGAGTGAAAACATGTTCATAAAAAGGTGTGTCATACCGCCATGCAGAAACATCGCAGTGAACAGACGCCACCACTCATCATAGACAAGAATAAGCGGTCCGTAGAGTGCGCCGAATGCGACAAGCACCCGAGTATCCATCACCATAAGGTCTGCACTGAAGAGTGCAGTGGCGAGGTAAACAATAAGATTCAGAAGTATAAGGGTATAAGTGACTTTAAAAGAGTGAAACACTTGTCCTACTTAGATGATCGCCTCGGCAAAGATCACACCGTCGATCAGCGATCTTGCGATCTTTGTCATCGCTTTCTCTTCATGGATAAGCACCAATACACGTGTATCAAAGAGATACTCCTGTGCAATAGGCTGGATCATCATTGCATCATCCTCTTCACAGATGATATAACTTGCTCCAAGTGCATTGGCAAAGATCGCCTCTTTCAGTTTCTTGACCGGTACCGCATAGGCGATATCGTTCTTTTGGCAATATGCGGCAAGTTTATGTGAGTCAGCCAAAGGCTCCAATACCACTACGCTCTCAGGGGTACTCTGTTTGATATCCTCTTCTGAAAAGACTTTGCAAAACTTTGGGCTCTCTATCCATGGATGTCCGATGACGATCATATTGTATCTCCTCCTCTTATGTGATTGGCTCTGCGCTTGCAATAGAGCCAAGACCATTTATTCGTGCTATCTTTTGTCAGCACACTCTTGTGAACAGTAGTATTTTCCGTTAATGATAATGCTCTCCTTGAGCGTGACAAACGTATGGCACGTCTCACACTCGACAAGTGTATCATCATCGATCTTTTTTTCTTCCGGGCTCTTGTTCCCGATAGTAGGTAGTTTACCACCTAAAAACTTATAGATTAGCAGTGCGACCACTGCAAAAATAATGATTTTTAAGATCACTGATCCGCCTTGATATAAAGATAATTTCTTTGATGTTTTTGTACTATATCATAACTTAACTGATGTTGTACCGCTTCTACTTCATCAAAGACGCGGCTTCCCTTGTAGAAAAGATAGGAGGTATGCGTATCACTGATTTGCTTTGTCAGATCAAGCAGAAATTTCGTATCGGTCACCGCACGTGAACTGATCAGCTCAAAAGGGGCATGCGCTACCTCTTCCACTCTTTTGCCCTCCACCTTGACATTATCCAGCCCAAGGTCGATACAGGCATACTTCAGAAATGAGACTCTTTTCTTGAGAGGCTCTGCCAACACTACGTCTGTATCCGGGAGAGCAATCCCCAAGATAAGCCCCGGGAACCCTGCTCCGGTCCCTACATCCAACAGTGTCTTGGGTCTTTTAATAAAGGTGAGGGGATAGAGGGAGTCTATGATATTTTCATAGATCTTTTCTATCGTCTTTGCGCCGGTAAGGTTATGGATCTGGTTCCACTCATGCAGCAGTTCACTGAAAGCTTCCAGCTTATTTATAATATCCCTATCAAGAGAAATACCTTCTTTTTCTAAATGTTTTTGTAAATTCATTGCCTCTTCTTGTCAAATATAATAAAAGCTTTTCAAAGAAAAGCCCACCAAACTTCCTACTTCCTACTTCCTACTTCCTCACTCTCTATCTCCACCAATCCGCTCTCTTCAAGTTTCTGCACAAAAGCAAAAAGATCTTTTTTAAGCACTTCCTCTTCTACATCATACTGTGCCAAGAGTATCTCCAGGACATCCTTCAGGACCTTTTTCTCTTCGATCGCCTTCCAGATATCCATACCTACACTATCTAGCCCGAAGTAGTTCTCAGAGTTCATATCAAGCAGTACCATCTCCCCATCGACCTCCTGGGCAAAAACGGTATCTGCAAATGTGATTTGTTGATTGAGATTCATCATTTTTCTTTTTTAATAAAATTATAACATGTATTTGTTTTTTTCTTTTAGATATAATGAAAACACTATAAATATGAAGGATGGGGGATGTAATGAGTGGTTTTATAACGATTTATAACACTGATGGAAAACCTGTCGACAAACAACTGATTCATTCTCTGACCGAAACATTGAAATTCCGTGGTCCTGATCAACAAAAAGTGTGGATAGATGGTAACATCGGTATGGGACACGCGCTTTTTAAAACCACCTTTGAAGCAGAATATGAAAACCAACCAGCCACCATCGATAACAAAGTATGGATCACCTGCAGCGCGCGGATAGATGACAGAAAAAATCTTGTCAATAAAATGGGACTGAAACAGTCGCTGGAGTTGTCCAGAACACCTGACAGTGAACTTATCCTGCATGCCTACAGAAAATGGGGAGAAGCGTGTCTTGATCATCTTTTAGGTGATTTTGCTTTTGTGATCTGGGATAAAGATAAACAAAAGCTTTTTGCTGCAAAAGATAGATTTGGAATGAGGCAACTCTATTATGCAAAAAAAGGTAAAAGCATTATCATTAGCAATACCTTTGACGCTATTAAACAATCTCCATCTATTTCTAATACACTCAATCAAAAAGCCGTTGCAGGTTTTTTACTGTTTGGAGATCACACATGGTTAGATAAATCTATTACGGTCTTAAAAGATATTACCTCTTTGCTTCCCGCACATTCATTAACAGCACAAAATAATCTCATAACGATAAAGAAATATTGGGATATTCCTTTAGAGCTTCCTCTTTTACGCTACAAAAAGGACTACGAATATATTGACCACTTTCTTGAAGTGTTCAAAACTGCTATCAAAGATAGGATCAGAACAAATTCTCTCACCATATCATTAAGTGGAGGTATGGACTCAAGCAGTATAGCCGCCACAGTCCGTCTACTGGAAAAGGAAAAAAAGGTAGACACGTTAAATCTACATGCCGTTACGGCAGTCTATGATCGTATCATTCCATGCCAGGAACGCTATTTTTCAGGTATCGTCTCCAAACACTTAAAAATCCCGATTCACTATATGGCAGGTGACGATTATCCTTTTATGAAACCGATCGTTTTGACTACACGGCCGCTTGAAATTGACACCTTTTCGTTTTGGAAAGATGTCAAAAAAGATTTTGCAAAACACTCTCGTGTTGTAATGACCGGGGCAGCCGCAGATAACCTTCTTACATATTCTCCTGCAATAACAACGTTTAAAGAAATAAACCCTTTCAAAGTGATCGCTGATATATACCAATTGAGTAAACGCTACCATAGAAGGCCGCCCATAGGTACAGGTCTGATGTCAGCATTGCGCCGGAGATCACATAAGAAAGAGAATATCGAACCTTATCCGTTCCCAGATTACTTCGATATCGAGTTTGAAAAAACAATGGGATTAAAAGAAATGTGGGATAGCGCTTTAAGCTGGAAACCGGAAACACTTCATGCAAGACACCCCACTGCCCAAACCGCACTATTAGATGCCTACTGGAATAGAGATGATATCATCATGGAGAGCGAATTTACTTTGGCAGAAGAGAGAGACCCGTTCCTAGATCTTCGTTTGATCGAATTTCTATTTGCTATCCCTTCTCTCCCCTGGTTTTTTCACAAGCATATCCTACGCGAAGCGATGGCTGAGCTCTTACCTCAAGAGATCCTCACACGGCCTAAGACCGGTCTTGGCAATATTCAACAGGGATTTATGCAGGAACCCTCCTCCTCATGGATAAACAAATGGGAACCGTCCCAAAACCTTTCGGATTATCTTAATAAAGATAAAGCGATGAACTACTTACGGAGGGAAGACCCAGATTTAAATTATCTAGGGTTACGCGCAATCACATTGGAGATGTGGCTCTCTGCATTTCGACACAGCATCAACTAAGAATGTCGCCTAACAACCGGTTATTACCGGTCTTGCTGGAATCTAAGGCATGATCTCTTGAGGTACTTTTACCATTCGATTGAGTCAATTTTTTTACTGAATCAAGTTTTTTTACACTTGGAGCTCTATATATTTTTTTCATTCACTATATCCTTCAATATAGCAACCCGGCTATCTCCCCCTCCTCTTCAAGACCCGTGGCTTTCCGTCCTATTCTCACAAATAGTTTGGCTAAGTTATCGTTACATTATCGTTATACTAACGTAACACCACTATACTGAATCTTTGATTAAATGTTTCTTATAAAATTAATAACTTGGAATGTGCTACGATTGTATCATGTACTTCATCCAACCGTTTCATGTCCCAGGGAACCTTCACACGAAACACCTTGATACTGTTTGACATCGCTGAAAGATATTTCAATCGCTTGGGTTTGAGATAGGAGAACATATAGAGGTAGTTGGGGAGGAGAGCATCAAATTTCTCAAACCCCTTTACCTCTTCTATAGTGATCTCTGCATTACCTTCCACGCTTTCAAGTACATAAAAAGCATGGATAGGCTTAAAATGGGTTGTAAAGCTTTCCACGCGGTACCCCAACTCCTCACATTTACGGTAGGGACGATGATAAGGGTGTGAACCTACGGCCATAAACCTGCCATCATCGATGAACGTCGGCACTTTGTCATCGGAAATCAGAGAATGCCCTTGTTTGATGAAGTAGTCCGTCATCGTTGACTTGCCGCCCATGGATGGAGCGATAAAAAAGATAGGTTTCCCCTCTACTTCTACTGCACCGGCATGAAAAAAGTCATACATATCCTCCAGAGTCATATAGAGCGGTAAAAGCAGATGGATGAACCAGAAGCCCAGCAGGTCTGCATCTCCTTTTTCATCCAATTTATAATAGATGGTTCTCTCACCACCGACCCAGTAAAATCGTACCACATCCTCCACCTCATAACACCAGGGCTGCCCTGCGTGGCTCCCCTCAAACTCCCTGTCACTATAAAGAAAGACATGTCGACCGTGTGCAAAGTAAAGAGGAACCCCACAGGTAATCATATTGTTAAGATCATGAGGAACTTTTGAAGAGAGCTCCAGCTCATAACGTATCTCTGTTTCATGGGAAAGATCCAAAGAAAAATCGATATCACTCTTTATCTTGGTACCGTACACTGTCATTCTTTCCCCCATTCAAATACTGAAAGTATTTTAAACGCTTCAGATTTACCCCCTGTAAGGATCATATCCCCACACTGAGACCAAGCATGTGCCTTCAGTTCACCGTCTTGCTTCTCTCTCATCGCACCCAGATAAAATACTCCGGGAATCCCGCGTTTTTGCAGCATACGCTGTGCAGCCAATGCCTGTACCAGACAGGCACTCTCCCAGGGCGTATGTGCTGCAGCTTTTGTGATCGCCCTACCCACGACCATCGCACCCTGTCGTTTCTCTTCATCCAAAGGCATCATTTCATCTGCACTTTTTCGCTGTTTCAGAGAACGTGTCAAACGTTTAAACGAGAAGAGCAAAAGGGCTGCACGCATCAGCCCCAAGGTCACATAGGCTTCTACAAACAGTTCTTTCTCTTCACCTCTCAAAGCGAAAAATCTTCTGATCCTATACAGCATCCATATCCTCTTTGATCAATCCTCTGGAGTAAAGTTCCTCATACCTTCCCTTGGCTTGAACACGTCCCTCTTCAATCAGGTAGATATAATCCGCCTGTTTGATCGTCGTCGTCCGGTGTGCGATAATAATCGTCGTACGTTCTTGCAAAAACGTTTCAAGCGTCTCATAAAGATGATACTCTGTAGCATTATCCAAGGCTGAAGTCGCTTCATCGAAGATCACCACTTTTGGATCTGAGAGTATTAGACGTGCGATAGCAAGCCTCTGCTTCTGACCTCCTGAAAGACGGATGCCGTTTTTCCCTATCTTGGACTCCAGCCCCTCGTCTAATCCCCGGACAAACGCTTCGAGCTTTGCTGACCTCAGTGCTTTATA
>JBEWPZ010000031.1:0-24822 GCA_047689535.1 Candidatus Sulfurovum kebritense
TCATTGGGAAATAAATCTGAGGATTTAGCTGTCTAAAATATTCAGGCCATTATAGTATCAAATCAAAGAAAGCGTCTATTTGAGTGAGAAAGATAGGAAAAATTTTTAACAAAGAGAAAGAGTATGATACGAAGCGTATCATACTTATTTGAACTTAGTGCTTACGGCTACCAGTGTTAAAATAAACAAACATTGATGAAGCAACCACTAAAACAGTACTGTATACAGCTACCATAATTTCCATAGTGTTTTTCCTTTAGTTAATTTAAAACCAGGATTATACGTTTTTATATATTATATTTACGTTAAAGAAATAAGAAGTATAAATTTTTATTAGAATAATTATAATGTATTATATTATTTATTACCATTAGTTATATAATAAGATCTCTGACGGAGGGACAATGATCAGGCGCTTTTCATCATACGAACAGAGTGAAGCGTAGAGTGAAAGAAAGTACATGAGACTATGAAAGGTTATGAAGGGGAAAATTTTGGCTGTGAAGCACAGCAGGAACGGTAGTATGACGACACTACCTTATTTTGTCTTCCTCTCTCCGGAATTTAAGGAGGTGAGGAGGCGTACTCTACTTCTTTCTACTCTCTTTCTCTTCGATCCCGCTCATACCGAAGCGTCTTGCAAGCTCTTGTTTTACACGGTCAGGTGAGATCTCTCTGTATCCCAGTCCGACGAGGGTATGGTAGAGGAGGTCTGCACTCTCATAGATCACCTGTTCATCACTCTCTTCATTGATCGCGACACAGACTTCGTCTGCCTCTTCTCGTATCTTGCTGAGCATGAGTTCTTTGTCATTTAGCAACTTTTTGGTCCATGACTTTTGGTTCTCCTCCGCATTTTTACGGGACAGGATCGTATGGTAGAGGGTATCGACCACACCGTAGATCGCATCAGTATCTACCTCTTGATCAAGTATGATCTTATCTTGGATCACTGACGTAAAGAAACAGCTTTTACGCCCGGTATGGCAGGCAACACCGTTTTGTTTGATCTTTAAGATCACGGTATCTGCATCACAGTCAAGCAAGACATCTTTGATCTCCTGGGTATGTCCTGAGCTTTCACCTTTTTTCCAGATACGCTGTTTACTCCTACTGAAATAGTGTGCAAAGCCGGTCTCGAGTGTAAGGTTATATGCCTCTTCATCCATATAGGCAAGCATGAGAACTTCATTGGTTTGGTCATCCTGTGCAATCGCAGGGATAAGTGGATTTTTTTGCCAGTCAAGCTGCATGATAAGTCTCCATAGCATTTAAAGTGATGACATTATAGCTACTTGGTTTTAAACTGCAAGCTATGGATGAAAATCACATGATGTAATTTAAGAAATCTTTTAGAGTAAAAAGTTAATTTTTGGACTATAATGCGATGCTTTATAGCTATCTTAATTTTTGGGCTTTCAATGATACAGATCAGTAACTATATCTATGGTGATGCACGCTTGGAAGAGCTGGCGATCACCAATAGATTACTTCCAAGTCCTTATAAGGATACTCCCTATTTGATCATCAAGAACTTTTTCACCTCTGCGCTTTGTACGCAACTCGTTTCTCTTGTCCAAGAGAAGGAGGAGAGCAGAAAAGCCGAGGTCAAACTGGAAACTATGAACGGGATTATAGAGGCAGACGTTGTACCGGAATACCGTAAAACCAATATCTATACCTTGGATGATTTTTACAGTGAATATTACGAGAAACAGTTTCTCAAATACAAACCGGTGATAGAGGAGTATTTTGCAGCTGCCATGACACTCTCAACGGATATTCAGGTGTTAGAATATAAAGAGGGGTACTTCTATATCAAACATGCGGATGACTCCAGTGCATTGTTAGATGAACAGGGAGAAACAGTAGGATTTAAATGTGTTGCTCCGGAACGTAAACTGACGACAGTGCTCTTCGCTACTTCACATCTGGATCATGTGCAGGATGAGCGCGTCAGTTTCAGTGGAGGAGAGCTGCTCTTTAACTATCTTTATCATCAAAACGGTGAGCCGGTTAAGATCAAAGCCGAAGCCGGTGATATGGTCGTCTTCCCCAGCAATCCCTATTTTTCACACGAAGTACTGCCTGTGAAAAAGGGGTATAGGTTGACACTGGTACAGTGGCATGATGCGATCTATTGATAGGGAGATGGATGAGAGTGAAATAAGAAGAGGTAGTTTTAGCCTTCACGGCTTCACTTCGTTCCGCACCCCAAGGGCATTTCCTCTCTACGTTCAGGGCACCGTTCCGGTTCCGTCACTAAGATCGTGAAACTATTCACGATCTTTTAACGCGACTCATTGTTGTGCTGAGATGGTTTTCTGCTCTTTTCCTTTTGCATCTACCCAGATATTTGGTACGGCACCGCCAGGTGTAAGGAAGATCTGTGCATCTTTATTGACTCTTAGCGCTTCGTTGAATTTTGCTTGCGTTTTGATCTGCTCAAGCTGGATAAGCTGTGGTGTAAGTGAATCAGAGATCAGCTTGTTCGCTTTTGCCTGCTCTTCCGCTTCGATACGGATCTTGTCCGCTTGACCTTGGGCTTCGATACGGTTTCTCTCTGCTTCACCACGTGCTACTTCTGCAGCTCTTTGTGCTTCCTGCTTCGCTTTCTCTTTTTGCTGTTCAGCGATCGTGACATCCTGCTTGGCGATCTGAACACGTTCGATCTGATCTTTGATCTTCGTTGGAAGGTCGATATTTCTCAGTTCCACTGAAGAGAGGATCACCGGTTGTGCTTCAAGTGCCATCACTTTTTCTGTGATCTTTGTCTGGATCGCAGAAGCAATTTCATTTCTCATTTCAGGAAGTTGTTCTGCGGTGTATTGACCGATCACGTCACGTACGACTTCACGTACTTTAGAGTTGATGATCTTCTCCTCCCAGCTTGCACCCCAGATCTCAATGGTCTTTGGCGCAGAAGCAGCTTTGATGCTGTATTGCACTGCAAGCTCGATGTTTACTGTCAGACCTCTTTTGTCCAGGACCTGGATCGCAGGGTTTCTTTTCAGTCCGCCTTCAAAACCTTCACCTGAAAGTCCTCTTGCATAATCATCACCGACGGTGGCTGTTCTGGTATTTGAGTAGGTGATCAACCGTACACGTGTATTGACAGGGATGATCTTCTGGAAAACCGGGATATAGAAGTGAAGTCCAGGTTGTAGTGGAGTATCATCGAATTTACCTGTTCTTACTTTGATCCCCACCTCACCGGAGTTGATGATCGTAAAAGGTTTGAAGGCAAAGAGTGCAAATGCGATCACTACGGCGATCAGGATAAAAGGTGCCCCTTTACCCAGACCGTCGAGTGGATTACCTCCGCCTCTGTTGCCGCCACCGGAACCACCGCTGTTATTTGGCTTGTTCATATTGAGATTAGGCTTTTTCTTTTTAAAATAGTCATTCATGTCTGCTGGCATATTTTAATATTCCTTTTTTTGTTATTGTGTATTCTAATAGTAATTCTAGGATATAAAACCCTAAACCTTCTTAAAATCGGTTTAGAGTGAAAAAATACGGGTTAGTTGATATAGGTAAGATGTTGGATATAATCAGGGTTTTTCCCTGCAACGACATCAAAGTAGGCAGTCTGTAGCTTCTCCGTGATCGGTCCACGGCTTCCGTTTCCGATAATACGTGCATCAACTTCGCGTATCGGAGTTACTTCTGCAGCTGTCCCGGTGAAGAATGCTTCATCGGCGATGTATACCTCTTCACGGGTGACACGGCGTCTTACTACTTCAATCCCCATATCTTTTGCCAAGTCGATGACCGTCATCTGGGTGATGGACTCCAGTGAGTTATCGTTCGGAGGAGAGATCAGTACACCATCTTTCACCATGAAGAAACATGCACCTGAAGCTTCCGCGATATACCCCTGGTCATCCCTCAGCAGTGCTTCATCATAGCCTGATTCTACCGCTTCAAACTTTGCCATCTGAGAGTTAAGATAGTTGGCAACGGCTTTTGCCTTACCCATACCTGAGGTGTTACCTGTTCTGTTGAACGAGGAGATCTTTACACGAACACCCTTTTTCAGTCCCTCTTCACCAAGGTATGCACCCCATTCCCATGCAGAGATGGAGACATTGACAGGTGCATCTTTATGGTAGAGTCCCATGACACCATACCCAAGGTAGACAAGCGGTCTGATGTACGCACCCTCAAAGAGTTCATTCTCCTGAAGCAGCTTGATCTGAGCTTCGTTGAGTTCCTCAAGTGTGTATGGTACATCGATCAGTGTCATTTTCGCTGAGTTGATCAATCTCTGCGTATGCTCTTTCAGTTTAAAGATCGCACATCTTCCATCCACGGTTTTGTAGGCTTTTGTCCCTTCGATCGCACCGTTTCCATAGTGCAGTGTATGTGTAAGGACATGCACTTGAGCATCATCCCAAGGTGTAAATTTACCATCCATCCAGATATATTTTGCTTTGTTCATTCTCTTGTCTTTGTCATTGAATTTTAGAAGAGATAATATCGAAATTTCCGTTAAAAATCGGTTAGAGAAGGGCAAAGGCACACCCTAGATTTACCACTCTTTGGTTATAATCAAAAAAATTGACTTTTATACGTTAAAGTTATGAAAGGTGTAAAGATGTTTGGACTGTTTGAAAACAGAGATCAGGTGGCTGAAGCAAAAATATTGTTTGGTTCGACCGAAGCAACCAAAGCGCAGATGGTGGAGCGAAAAAGCCCCTTTGACCAGACGGTGGTAAGTAAAGCACCGCAGTGTGATGCAGAAGATACTCTCAAAGCGCTCAAGATCGCGCAAGAGGCTTCAAGAGTGAGCAGAAAATCACCACTCTCTCAACGTATTGCATGGTTGGAGGATGTCGCGAACAGACTTCAGGAGAACCGTGAATCATTTGCGATGATGCTTGCCAAGGAAGTGGCAAAACCGATCGCTTTTGCCCGAGTGGAAGTAGACCGTTGTATGGAGACCGTGAAGATCACTGCAATGGAGTTGGCAAATCTTCATGGGGAGACACTCCCTACGGACCTGATGCCTTCAGGTAAAAAGAGCACGGCATTTTTCCGCAGAGAGCCTGTGGGTGTTGTTGCCTGCATTACTCCTTTCAACTTTCCTTTGAACCTTGTCGCGCACAAGATCGCTCCGGCACTGGGTGCAGGAAATGCTGTCGTGCTCAAACCGACACCGGAAGCACCGATGACAGCCTATATGTTTGCCAAGCTCTTTATAGAGTCTGAGTATGCGGTCAAAGACGCACTCTCTGTCGTATACGGTGATGTGGAAGTGGGCTCGACACTGGTCAAGAGTCCTATCCCAAGGGTACTCAGCTTTACAGGGTCCGTACCGGTAGGAAAGATCATTACCCAGCAGGCAGGGATCAAAAAGATCAGTCTGGAACTTGGCGGAAATGCCGCAACCTATATCGATAGAAGTGCAGATGTTGCATTCGCAGCACAGCGGTGTGCCTACGGGGCATTTTACAACTCCGGTCAGGTGTGTATCTCCCTGCAGCGTATCTATGTGAATGAAGAGATCTATGAAGCCTTTGCCGAAGCGATGGCAGTTGAGACGAAGAAGCTTAAGGTAGGTTCACCGTACGAAGAGGATACCTTTATCGGTCCTATGATCGATGAAGAGTCCGTACACCGTGCAAAAAGCTGGGTGGCAAGTGCCAGAAATGAAGGGGCCAGAGTCATTGCCGGTGGTGATGAGGTAGAGGGCATCTTCCCTCCTACGGTGATGGCGGACGTGACGGACGAGATGAAGATCGTATGTGAAGAGGTCTTTGCCCCTATCGTCAGTCTGGTACGTGTACCGAACTATGATGTGGCGATCGAAAAGATGAATGATTCTCCGTATGGATTGCAGTTCAGTATCTTTACCAATGATCTGAAGCGTACACAACAGTTTATCGATGATGCAGAGTGTGGCGGTGTGGTGATCAATGATATCCCTACACTGCGTTTTGATGTACAGCCTTATGGTGGGAGCAAACTCTCAGGTGTCGGTAGAGAAGGGCCTAAGTGGGCTCTGGAAGAGTTTACCGAAGTAAAATCAGTAGTGATTTGTTAAAAGAATGAAAAAGGGGATTAAAATAGATGTTTGAAACAGGATTTTTAGGTACCAGAGCACCGCTATTTATGGATATTGTCACAGTGATCGTAGCACTTTTGCCTTTCTTGATCTTGGGAGCTGTCTCATTGGCGAGACGAAAGCTGTATGATCTGCATGCAACGGTACAGAAGACACTCTTTATCGTATCGGTAGTGGTGGTTGCCTATTTTGAGTATGGGGTACGCAGTGTAGGGGGATTCGATGCATTTATGAAGGAGAGTTCAACACCTGAAGGGTATGCATTTTGGGTACTCATCTTTCATATTGCCATTGCGGTAATCACCTTGGGAGTATGGATCCTTACGCTTTTAAGAGCCAAAAGATATCGTCGTGTGAATGCGCTTCCGGGTATGTATACCCTCTCTCATAAAAAAGCGGGAATACGTACGTTTATCGGTATTCTGATGACTTCGGTCACAGGGATCTGGGTCTACTACATCCTTTTTGTGAACTAGACAATGGGGAGAAGAGTAGCGCTATCAGCCTGTCTGTTGGGGAAGAGGTGCCGGTATGACGGGGAGGAGAACTATGCGCCATCACTCCTTAAGATGCTGGAGAATGATGAGCTGATCCCTTTTTGCCCGGAGGACGCTGCATTCGGTTCTCCCCGTCCTACGATGGACCTGATAGAGACTACAGACCAAATAGAAGCGGTCTGCAACGAGAGCGGGGAGCTGCGCTCAGAGCCGATACGCACGTATGCAAAAGAGTTCTTTGACCAACATGGTCAGATCGATCTTTTTATCGGCAAAGACAGAAGTCCCAGCTGCGGTGTCTGTAGTGCAAGGGTATATGACGAAGAGAAAAATCTGCTGTCTGACGGTGCTGCAGGTTTGATGGCACAAGAAGCGATAGAACGAAGTATTCCTGCCATTGATGCAGAGAAGTTTGAAGGAAAACGATGAGAATTTTATGGGTTATTCTATTGTCGGTTGTATCTCTCTGTGCACAGGTAAAGGATGAAGAGACAAAAGAGGCGATCGTAAAGATATATACTGTCTCGAAAGCACTCAACTACCAGCAGCCATGGAGCTCTTCGATGCGGCAGAGTACGGGTTCTGGAGCGATCATTGCGTGTCAAAACGGACAACGGTATATCCTGACCAATGCACATGTTGTGGCCAACCAGACATTTCTGGAAGTACAGAGATACGGGGAGCGTAAACGTTTTATCGCCACGGTGCATGCCGTGTCACACCAGGCAGATCTGGCACTCCTTCAAGTAGCAGATGCACATTTTTTTGGCGATGTTACACCTTTGAAGTTCGGTGAGCTGCCGCATGTCGAGCAGAATATTGTCGTCTACGGGTACCCTATGGGAGGAAATACGCTCTCTGCTACGATCGGTGTAGTCTCACGTATCGAGCATCACCGATATGCCCATAGCGGAGAGAGTTTCCTGGCCGTACAGGTGGATGCAGCAGTAAACCCCGGGAACTCCGGCGGTCCTGCACTGGCTGATGGAAAGATCATCGGTGTTGTGATGCAGGTGATCAGAAAGTCTCAGAACATAGGCTATCTTGTGCCTGTGAGTATGGTGAAGCATTTTATCGATGATATGCAGGATGGCCGGTATGACGGATTCCCCGAGCTTGGTATCGTGACACAAAAGCTTGAAAATCCGGCTCTCAAGGCCTATTATGGGCTGGATGAAGAGAGTACAGGAAAACTGGTTGCCGATATCGTCTATAACTCACCTGTCAAAGGATTGGTTAAAGAGGGAGACATCATTACGCACATCGATGGTCATAAGATAGAAAACGACGGTACCATAGAGTTCCGTCATCATGAGTATACGGATTTCGGTTACTATGTAGATATGCATCAGATGGGAGAGAGTGTAAGACTGAGAGTGATTCGGGAAGGCAAACCTATGGAGGTTGAAGCAAAGCTGACAAAAGTAGCTGATGATGTACTGTTGGTGAAAACGACACAGTATGACCAGATGCCAAGTTACTTTATCGAGGGAGGCTATATTTTCTCTCCTCTCTCACGCAACCTGCTTCTCTCAACAAAGGTCAATCAGTTTCAGTTGAGTCAGTATGCCAGAGAGTGGCCGACCAAGGAGAAAAAAGAGGTTGTGGTGCTCTTAAAGGTATTAGCTTCGGATATCAGCCGTGGAAATACGGATTTCAGGATGTGGCCGATAGAGAAGATCAATGGCGAAACCTATGTCGATTTCAAAGATTTTTATCAGAAGGTGAAGCAGAGTAAAGCGCAGTATCTTGTCTTTGAAGATGCAGACGGTATCAAACTTGTGATCGACAGAGAAGAGGCAAAACGCAAACAAAAAGAGATACTGAAAAAGTATAATATAGAATATGACAGGTCTATCGAGTTGAGAGAGTAGAGGCAGCCTCTACTCTGTAGGTTACTCATATTTCTTAAACTGCTCCAGCCACGCTTTATCTTCCTCACTGAGCGTGCCTACTTTTTCCATCAAGCTATCACGCATGGAGATCAGATCATTCATACTCAGGTATGCTAACAGTTCAGGATTGATGGTGCTTTCACCGCTTCCATAAGCGATCAGTTTTTCTATTTGTGCCAGCAGTTGTTCTTTAGTTTCTTCATTCATTTTGTTATACTACCACAAGAATTCAAAAATATAAAGGAAAAGAGATGTTAGAAGTTGGAACCGCTGCACCGGAGTTTTGTCTTCCGAACCAGGATGAAGAGGAGATCTGTCTGAGAGATCTCCAAAGCAAATGGATCGTGCTCTATTTCTATCCTAAAGACAATACTCCAGGGTGTACTACCGAAGCGTGTGAATTTACAGAAGCTTTACCTCAGTTTGACGGGCTTGATGCTATTATTCTTGGAGTGAGCCCCGACTCACCAAGAAAACATAGAAACTTTATCGAGAAAAAAGAGTTGGGTATTACACTCTTGGCCGATGAAGATAAAGAGTTATGCAACAAGTATGGCGTATGGCAGCTCAAAAAGAATTACGGTAGAGAGTATATGGGCGTGGTCAGAAGTACCTTTATCATCGACCCTGACGGAAAGATCGCAGCAGCTTGGGACAAAGTGAGGGTAAAAGGACATGTTGAGGCAGTAAAAGAGAAGCTTGAAGCATTGCAAAACTGATTTAGTGTATAATGATAGTAATAAAATATAGAAGGGAGGAGTAAATATGATAAAACAGTATCATAAGTTTAAAGATAGAAGACATAAGTCATTTATTAAACCTTTACTCTATCTATTGATGGAGTTGGCACTGTTTATTGGTTTATGTTGGATTATTTTTCAGTTTGATAGTTTGCTACTGAATGTATTAACCGTAGTGGGATCGATCTATTTTTTTATTACATCTTCTTGGAAACGATACCTGAATGTCAGAGCGCGTCAAAAATATTATGAAGAGTGACACGCGCTCTTGCTTAACACCTCTTTTTTACTCCACACATTCTCACTCTCATTTTATATGATTTTAATCATTCTTACTGTATAATCGCGGCTCTTATTCCACTGTGGAATGCAGAAATACTCATGTAGTTATTCCTTGAAAGGTTGCGCTAATTGGAGCGTTAAGGACTACAGAGGACCAAACCTATGGCGAGGCTTAGCCTTCAGTAATTGAATTATTTTATACCAAGGAGCAAAAAATGGTAACAATGAAAGACCTACTCGAATGTGGTGTACACTTCGGGCACCAGACAAGAAGATGGAATCCAAAAATGAAAAAGTTCATTTTCGGAGCAAGAAAAAATATCTATATTATCGACCTACAAAAAACACTTAGATACTTCAAATATACATACAATGTAGCAAGAGATGCAGCAGCAGAAGGACAAACAATTCTTTTTGTTGGTACAAAGAAACAAGCAAAACAAGCGATCAAAGAGCATGCAGAGAGAGCAGGTATGCCTTATGTAGCTGAGAGATGGATGGGTGGTATGTTGACGAACTACCCGACAATGAAAAAATCGATCAGAAAGCTTGAAGTGATCGAGCAGATGGAAGAGAGCGGACAGATCAACCTTCTTACAAAAAAAGAAGCATTGATGCTTAGAAGAAAGAAAGAGAAGCTGAACTCTTACCTTGAAGGTTTCAGACACATGAAAAAACTTCCTGACATGATGTTCGTTATCGATACAGTAAAAGAGCACATTGCAGTAAAAGAAGCAAGAAGACTTGGTATGAAAGTGATCGCACCACTTGATACAAACTGTGACCCTGATCTTGTAGATTTCCCAATCCCGGGTAACGACGATGCGATCCGTTCAGTAAACCTTTTCTGTAAAGAGATGGCAGATGCAGTGATCGAAGGTAAAGCAGCATACGCTGAAGCACAGGGTGAAGAAGCAACTGAAGCACCAACTTCTGCAGAAGTTGAAGAGGTAGTTTCAGAAGCAGTGGCTGAAGAGTCAGCAGAAGCAAAAGCGGATGATCTTACACAACTTACCGGTATCGGTAAAGTAGGACAAGAAAACCTTAATGAAGCAGGAATCACAACATTTGCACAAGTTGCAGCGATGAGTGAAGAGGAAGCAAAAGCAGCAAAAGTAAAACCTGAAGCTGTGGCAGAAGCAAAAGAATTAGCGGAGGCGTAAAAATATGGCAAACTTTGGACCAAAAGATATCAAAAAACTCAGAGAGATGACAGAAGCAGGGATGATGGACTGTAAAAAGGCATTGACTGAGGCTGACGGTGATATGGATAAAGCAGTTGAGTGGCTAAGAGACCAAGGTATCGGTGCTGCTGCGAAGAAAGCAAACAAAGTTGCTGCTGAAGGTTCAATCGCGGTTAAAGTTGAAGCTAAGAAAGCCGTTGTGATCGAAGTCAACTCTCAGACTGACTTTGTTGCACAAAACGATAAGTTCCAGGGTGTACTCGCTGAGATCACTGATCATGCATTTGCCAACAACCTGGCAGATGCTGATGCGATCAACAACTCTGAGATCAATGGTCAGCCATTTAGCGAATATATGGCTCAGCAGATTGCTACTATCGGTGAAAACCTTGTTGTAAGAAGAGCAGGCCTTCTTGAAGCGGATGAAACGTCTGCAGTGAACGGTTACCTTCATGCGAACAAGCAGATCGGTGTGATCGTTGAGGCAAAATGTGACTCAGCAGAGACTGCGGAGAAAATGCAGCCGGCACTTAAGAGTGTGGCAATGCACGCTTCAGCGATGAGCCCATCTACTCTCTCTTACAAAGATTTCGATCCGGCATTCGTAGAAGCTGAGACGCAAGGTAGAATCGTTGCAATCGAAAAAGAGAACGAAGAGCTTACTAGACTTGGTAAACCTCTTAAAAACGTACCGCAGTACGTTTCTATGTCTCAGTTGACTGACGAAGTACTTGCAGCGGCTGAAGAAGAGATGAAAAAAGAGCTTGCTGCTGAAGGTAAACCGGAGAAGATCTGGGACAAAATCCTTCCAGGTAAAGTGGCTAGATTCATCCTTGACAATACAACACTTGACCAAGAGCAGTGTCTACTTGATCAAAAGTTCGTAATGGATGATAGCAAAACTGTTGCTGAGTTCATTGAAGAGGAAGCAAAAAAAGCTGGCGGAACAGCTGAGATCACAAACTTCATCAGACTTGAAGTAGGTGAAGGTATCGAAGTTGAAGAAGAAGACTTCGCTGCCGAAGTTGCTGCTCAAATGGCATAAGCCTTTTCTATAAACGGCTCTTTTGCCGTTTATAACTTTTACACACTTTTCTTTTTATCTACTTTCCACTCCAACATTTCAGAACATCTCTTTTCTTCTGTAACAGACCCTTTTAGGTTCAAGTCACCAGGTTAGTATGCTATAGGTTCTCTCTGTCCGGCACCCTATAGATGCCTTTTTATCAAAAGAGGAATTTTGAAAATATCGATCTGAGTTTGCTTTCGATCTTCTTTTTTGTCTCAGGGTTGACCACCTCGAATTTAGGAAGCTTCTCATCAAGATAGTTGGTTGTAAACTTTCCGGCAATGAAATCTTCATCTCTCACGATCTGCTGATGAAGCGGAATATTGGTAGGAACTCCTTCAATGAAAAATTCATCCAATGCTCTTCTGGCCTTGTTGACTGCACCTTCCCATTCCAATGACGATACGATCAGTTTCCCGATCATTGAGTCATAGTTTGTCGGTACGGTATACCCCGCATAGGCACTGGTATCGAGCCTTACGCCCGGGCCTCCTGGCGTAAGGTATGCACTGATGGTCCCCGATGAAGGCATAAAGTTGTTTTCTGGATTTTCGGCATTGATCCTAAATTCGATCGCATAGCCTTTAAAACTGATCTCTTCCTGCATGAATTTGAGCTTGTCACCTTCAGCGATCTCTATCATTCTCTGGATGATATCGATACCGCTGATGATCTCTGTGACCGGGTGTTCGACCTGGACACGGGTATTCATCTCGATAAAGTAGATCGAATCATCCTCATCGATAAGAAACTCGATCGTCCCAACACTCTCATATCCCAGCTTGAACATCGCTTTGGTGGCGATGCGGTAAAGCTCTTTTCGAACCTGATCATTCAGACGGGGGGAGGGAGCGATCTCGATGACCTTTTGGTGCCTTCTCTGGATCGAACAGTCACGCTCTCCAAGGTGGACGACATTCCCATATTTGTCTGCGATGATCTGTACCTCGATATGTCTTGGATTTTCGACATATTTTTCGATGAAGACCTCACCTTTACCGAAAAATTTGAGTGCTTCAGAGGTAGCACTTTCAAACATCGATTCAAAATCTTTCGCTTTATGGACGATCCGCATGCCTCTTCCTCCACCTCCAAAAGCGGCTTTGATAATGACGGGGAATCCTATCTCTTCTGCGATCTTTGCTCCCTCTTTTTTGTC
This sequence comes from Candidatus Sulfurovum kebritense, assembly GCA_047689535.1. Taxonomy (GTDB): domain Bacteria; phylum Campylobacterota; class Campylobacteria; order Campylobacterales; family Sulfurovaceae; genus Sulfurovum; species Sulfurovum kebritense. Next base: position 12,897 of record JBEWPZ010000031.1, read on the forward strand.
CATAATAGGTTCGTTTGTCCCTTCAAGTATCGGTACTCCCACCTCTTTCATCGCTACTTTGGATGCCATTTTGTCTCCAAAGAGGGAGATATGTTCCGCTTTTGGGCCGATGAAGATGATCCCGTTCGCTTCACATGCTTTTGTAAACTCTGCATCTTCAGAGAGGAAACCGTATCCCGGGTGGATCGCATCACAGCCGGACTTTTTTGCGATACTTATGATAGTGTCATAGTTCAGGTAGGCTTGAAGCACATCCCCCTTGATCTCGTAAGATTCATCCGCTTTAATGACCCACACCCCTTCCGTATCCACTTCGGAGTAGATGGATACACTCTGGATATCTAGCTCTTTGCAGGCGCGTATGATTCTCAGGGCGATCTCACCGCGGTTTGCGATCAGGATTTTATTGATCTTTTTCATGGTTTCATTCCTTCTATGAAAGTTTATGTCATTATAGGATGATTGAAGGTGTTACTTCTTTATATTTATTGCGCCATTTATTGTCTATTATTGCTATAAATAGTGTTCATATGTGTTTAGAATTGTGTTTATCCTTGATATAATGGATGGTATGAAAAAAGAGACGCTGGAAAAAAGAACCAAATTGGCCAATGATATGATGTACTATATCTATACGCATATCGATACACATATCGATATTGAAGAGCTGAGTGAAGACCTGCATGTGAGTAAGTTTCATATGCACCGTATCTTCAAGGAGGCATTCGGAAAGAATATCTATGAGAGTATCAAATCCATCAGGCTTCAGAAAGCTGCAAATCTTCTTTTGACCAATAAGTACTCAACGATCTCCAATGTTGCCAATGAGTGTGGATACAGTTCCCAGTCCTCTTTTATCAAAGTATTTAAAGAGCGTTTCGATATGACACCGAAAGCCTGGCGTCAAGGCGGGTATAGACGCTACTCCAATGAGATCTTGAGACAGTCCAAAAATGCGATGCGCTCCCAGGCTGATTTCAGTGGATTGACACCGACGATCGTGAAGATGCCCTTTATAGAGAGTTATTATATCCGTAACCGTGGATATGATGTCAATGTCAAAGAGACATGGCAGAAGATGCAGACATGGATACTGAGTCATGATATCAAGGAGTCTACGCAGATCGCTCTGTTGCATGACAACCCTACCATTACCCCCTTGGCAGAGTGTCAATACATCGCGTGTGTCAGTACACCGAAAGAGGAGAAGATCGCCAGTCAACGTTTGCCCAAGTTCAAAATAGCCGATGGCGTCTATGCGAAGTTTGATCTGCAAGGCAAACACGGAGATATGCTGAAGTTTATTCACTGGGTCTATCACGAATGGCTGGTCAAGAGCGACTATGAGACAACGACAAAGCCCTCCTATGTTATCTACAGAAAAAACAATTTTCTCAGTGAGGATGATGAGTTCGATATCAGCTTTTATGTCTCTATCACCTTTTAAGGTTTTTCACTTTCCGGCCTGCTGCACTATTCCGATTGGATCGGATATTTACATTTCAAAAATCTTTTATGTTAGAATTACCCAACTCATTTAAAGGCAGAGATAGATGTCAGATACTCTTTTGGAGGCCAGGGGCATTGCCCACGGTTTTGAATATACGCTATTTAACGATGTAAACTTTCTGCTGCATGCTGCAGAGTCTGCTGCGATCGTAGGAAGGAGCGGTAGCGGAAAGTCTACACTCTTGCATATCTTTTCTACGTTTTTACACCCTGATGAGGGAAGTGTAACGCTATTGGGAAAAGAGCTCTATGCTCTGAAGGAGGGTGAGCTGGAAGGGATGCGCCGGTATGAGATCGGTATTATTTTTCAGTTTCACTACCTCTTTAAAGGGATGAGCGCGATGGAGAACGTGAATGTCGCTACGATGCTCTCCGGTGAGTCGATCGATGAGGGTTTGCTGGAAAAGCTCGAGATCAGGGAGCTGATGGAACACAAGATAGGGGACCTCTCCGGCGGACAGCAGCAGCGTGTCTCGATCGCGAGGGTCTTGAGTAAAAAACCGCGTATCATCTTCGCTGATGAACCGACAGGCAACCTCGATAATGAGACTGCCGAACTGGTCATGGATGTACTTTTGGCCTATACAAGAGAGCATCAGGCCGCACTGCTCTTGGTGACACATGACACTGAAATGGCAGCACGATGTGACAAGGTCTACAGCCTTGAAGAACAAGAGCTGAAGGAGCGTCTATGAAAGATATCACATTGATGGATGTACTCTATACTGCGGGCTTGCTCTTTTTTGTCTTTTACGGTTCGATCATTCTTACCAAGCTTTTGTCCAGAGATGAAGAAGCGCAGGAAGAGGATGAGGAACGTTAAGCAAATGTGAAGAGTTTCACATTTGTAGTGACGGAACCGGAATGGTGGAGCAGTGCGACCCATGAAGGCGGGAACGTTAAGCAAATGTGAAGAGTTTCACATTTGTAGTGACGGAACCGGAATGGTGGAGCAGTGCGACCCATGAAGGCGGGAACGTTAAGCAAATGTGAAGAGTGAGAACCGTAGATGAACGATAATAGTTTATCGTTCATAGGTTTGAAACCGTAGTGGTCGTAATGAAATGCAGCCACGGAGGCATTTGTAGTGACGGAACCGGAATGGTGGAGCAGTGCGACCCATGAAGGCAAAAGAAGAGTCTCAAAAAAAGTAGACTTACTTCGCCTGGGAGATCAGTACCCCTTCGATCAGCTTATCGATATCGCCGTCCAGGATCGCATCGACATTGCTGAATGCCTGGTTGCTTCTGGTATCCTTCACCTGCTGGTAGGGCTGAAGTACGTAAGAGCGTATCTGGTGCCCCCATCCGATCTCGGATTTCTCTATCCCGTCAAGTTCAGCCTGTTTTTTGGCCATCTCGTACTCATAAAGGCGTGATTTGAGCATCTTCATGGCTGAAGCTTTGTTTTTGTGCTGGCTTCTGTCATTCTGGCACTGTACGACGATATTGGTCGGGATGTGGGTGATACGGATCGCCGACTCGGTCTTGTTGACATGCTGACCCCCTGCACCCGAAGCCCGGTAGGTATCGATACGGATATCTTTATCCTCTATCTCGATATCGATATCATCCTCGATCTCCGGTGAAACCATCACAGAGGTAAAAGAGGTGTGGCGCTTGGCATTGGAGTCAAACGGGCTGATACGTACCAGCCTGTGGATACCGTTTTCCACTTTGAGATACCCGTAGGCATTCTCTCCCTTGATAATGAAAGAGGCATCCTTGATCCCCGCTTCCTCACCCGCCTGATGGTCCAGTACCTCGACTTTGAATCCGTGACGTTCCGCCCATCTCAGATACATGCGGTAGAGCATATTGGCCCAGTCCTGTGACTCCGTACCGCCTGCACCGGGGTGGATCGAGACGATCGCGTTTTTGCTGTCATGTTCGCCGCTGAGCATCATCTGTATCTCAAGTGCCTGCGTATTGACCTCCAGGTTCTCCGCATCTTCATAGAGCATCTCCAGGGTCTCTTCATCCCCCTCGGCCTTGGAGAGTTCGAAGTACTCAACGGCATCCTGAAGGGCATCGTTGGCATTGTTGTAGGTTTCAAGTACCCTCTCTGTCCTTGTCTTCTCCTGTGATATCTTGCCGGCATTCTCTGCATCGTTCCAGAAATTCAGGTCCTGTTGCATTGACTCGATCTCATCCAGTCTTGCCTGAAGTGCATCGGGTTTGACGATATTGGTAATGTTGTCCATCTTCGTGGTTAAATTTTTGAGCAGTTCGCCGTATTCGTAAGCGTCCATAAACTGTGATCCTTTATAGATACGTCATTCTCGTGCTTAACACGGAGATCCGGAGTAGAAACTTTATGCTACCTATAGATTCCCAATCAAGTTGGGAATGACGGATAATTAATTATTGATAAGTAGTTATTTTGGTAAAATTTTACCAAAATTGAACGAAAGTTGAGGTTAGAGATGATCATCGTAGATACGATCGAGGCGTTAGAGGAGGCAAAAAAGGGATTGCAGGGGAGTATAGGGTTTGTACCGACCATGGGGGCGTTGCATCAGGGGCACCTCTCTCTGATCCAAAAAGCGAGATCGGAGAATGATCATCTCATTGTTTCTATCTTCGTCAACCCGACGCAGTTCCTGGAGGGTGAGGATCTGGAGGCCTATCCCCGCAGAGAGGAGGCCGACCGCAGGATCTGCGAGTTGGCAAAGGTAGATATCCTCTTTATGCCGACCATCGATCAGATCTATGAGCAGGATGAACTCCGTATCGGTGCACCTGCCATCCGCGGGTATATCCTGGAGGGGCAGAAACGTCCGGGACACTTTGACGGCATGCTTCAGGTGGTGATGAAACTGCTCAATCTCAGCGGTGCAGACCGTGCCTACTTTGGCAAAAAAGATGCGCAGCAGCTTGCCCTTATCACGCAGATGGTCAAAAACTACTTTATGGATGTCAACATCATCCCCTGTGAGATCATCCGTGATGAGAAGGGGCTGGCACTCAGCAGCCGCAATGCCTATATGAGTGAAGAGGAGAAGGTAAGAGCACTCTCTCTATCACGCTCACTCAAACGTGCTTCCAAGCTCATTATGAACGGTAAACTTGATGTGGAGATGATCAAGGGTGAGATGATGGAGGTGCTTCACGAGGCGGATGAGGTGGAGTATGTTGCGATCGTCGACCGTGCGTTCAGGCCTCTGGAGAAGGTTGAGATAGGTAACACGATGATCCTGGTCGCTGCCTGGGTGGGCAAACCGAGGCTGATCGATAATATCTGGATATGACTAAAGTAAGATAGCATGAAAGATCGAATATCCATCAAATAGGCTAGCATAGTAAATATTTATCTTTTTCTTGACACCCCCCCCGTTTTTCTGTTACTATAAAGCGATTTTAATGATTCTACTTTGGGGAAAGGGGAAAATATGTTTTACCGTATATGGTTCATTACACTATTTTTATTTGGCTCACTTTTTGCTCACGCTTCAACAGACCTCACACGTTCAAAAGGGACGGATCAATCAGTTATAGTATCTATGCAGCCGGAACCTGCAAGTACGGTAACTCCTGATACACCTATACATATAGAGTTTAATGTCGATCTGGACGCTAAACATGTAAATGATAGTGATGTGAACCTGCGATGCATCTCTTGCAAAAGAAAAAAGAGGCTTCTCGGCAGGGTCACATATGATCAAGTAGAAAAAAGAGTAACCTTCATCCCAAATAAGGTTCTAAAGCCGGGTATCTATGAGATAGCCTACCATGGACTCAAGCCGGACAGATCAAATCAAAAAACAAAGATCAAAGAGATTAAATATCGTTTCGAAGTGGTTCCTGTTGTTTTAGAGTCCTTAACACTTTCGCCAAGTACGGCTACCTTGGAGATAGGTGACATCTTTTCTTTGAATGTTCAGGGAAGCTACAGTGATGGTACATCACAAACACTCACAGAAGATATCGAATGGATCATTTCGGATACAGATATCGTTTCAGTCGATGCAAACGGTTTATTGACCGCATTGCATGAAGGCACGGCGACGGTCAAAGCCCAAAAAGGTTCCGTCCTTTCCAATGCATTAAGTATAGAGATCAAACCTCCGGTTGTCCTGGAGTCTATCTCGCTCACGCCAAACCCTCTTCGGCTCAGAGTCGGTCAAAGTAGCAGGGTTACGGTTACCGGCCACTATAGCAACGGTACAACAGAAGCGATAGAGGCAGAGGTGGATTTGATACCGGGCAACAATGATCTCATTTCAGTCTATGGTGATGGTACGATAGAAGGACTGCAGGCAGGCACCACGACGCTACAGGCCAAAATAGATAATTTTTCCTCTCAGAATATCGACGTGATCGTAAGTACAGCACTGGATACCTCCAACTTCAACTTCACGCACTTCGGCAGTCAATATACGGACCAGGTCCCCGCTGATGCGACCAAAGAGAGTTATGATGAAAAACGTTTCTGTATGATCGCAGGGCAGATCTTTTCCGAAGACGGTTCTCCGCTTTCAGGGGTAAAGGTCTCTATCCATAAACATCCGGAGTACGGTACCGCTATGACAAACAGTGAAGGACTTTATACGATCCCCGCGGAGGGTGGGCTGCAGCTTACCATGCGTTATACCAAAGCAGGCTATACGACGATAGACCGCAAAGTACAAGCACCTGTCCAGGACTGGGTAAGAGCTGAAGAGGTTACGATGCTGCAAGAGGATACTAAGGTCACCACAATTGATCTCTCAAATTCTGTACCTCAGGCACATATCTCTACCTCTGTAACCGATGAGAGGGGTACACGTTCTACGACTTTGGTATTTGACGGTGCACGCAAAGCCACTGTTACGTCAACGGATGGAAGTACCCGAGTCTTGACCACCTTTGATGTGAGAGCCACGGAGTTCAAAACACCTGAATCCATGCCTGCAAACCTCCCCGGAGAAACAGCCTATACCTACTGCTCTGATCTGAAGATCGACGGAACCAGCGATACCGATGAGATCACCTTCGATGCTCCTGTGGTGATGTATGTGGATAACTTCCTTGGCTTTGAAGTGGGCGAGATCGTACCTGTGGGATACTACGACCGCAATCAGGGACAATGGATCGGCTCGGACAACGGTGCGGTCGTTGCACTGCTTGACACGGACAATGACGGTATCGTTGATGCGCTTGACAGTACGGGTGACGGAGAGCCAAATGACCTGGATGGAGACGGCAGTTTTAGTGATGAAGTGGTAGGGATACAGAACAATCCCGACTATACAGCAGGTAAAAGCTACTGGAGAGCATCATTTACCCACTTTACCCCTTGGGATCATAACTGGCCGTATGGTCCGCCGGAGGATGCAGATGATCCTGATGTTGATGATCCTAAAATGGATGATGATGAGCCGAATGATTGTCAAATGAATGTCAGTTCATATGTAACGGGCAAATCCAGAGTCTTTCATGAGGATATCCCTGTGGCAGGAACGGACATCACATTGCACTATGCATCTAACAGAGTAGATGGATACAAATATAGTATAAATACTTCCGTAGATACTTCTACTATTCCAGCCTCTGTTACAGGTATAAAGGTAACACTTAGTATAGCAGGGAGGACCTTTATAAAATATCCTTCAATTGCAGATCTAAATGATATTACATTCGAATGGGACGGTAAAGACCTTTTAGGTAAGCAAGCAAAAGGTCAGATTAATGCTAGTGTCACTGTTTCATATTCCTATAATGTAGTGTATTTAAATGGTAGCAGATCGTTTGCCCAAGCATGGGCTAAAGTAGGAGATTCTACAACTGGCATAGAAGGCCGAAGTCAGATTTGGGTATCAAATAGTAAAACTATTACTTTGCCAATAAATATGTCAACAATTTCAAATGGTTGGAGTTTTTCAAATCATAATATTGCTGCTAAAGATACAATTATATTTGGAAATGGAGAAATTGAAAGTAAAAGCAAATTATCAAACCCACAAATTTCGACTGTAGTTGGTAATGGAACTAGCGGTACAGCCGAAGATAATATGGACCCGCTAGAGACACCGGTCTATAATCCCCCACTCTGTTTTTATAATAATCTTTACTTTTCAACTTTTGGGGGTGTATTCAAACTCGAAAATAATACTGTGACCAAAGTAGTTGGAGACACCAATCTTAATGATGACTTTATTCCGTCATTATACCAGCCTTATAATGTAGTAATAGATAAAAATAATGGCATAATGTATACAGTAGCTGAAGGGGGTATTTATAAAGTCTATCCTTCTGGAGAGACAACAAGAATAACTGGCTACTATAATTATGTTACAAAATTTATAAATGGAATGAAAGCATCAGATATAGGTTTTGCAGGTGGAAATCCTTTGGGTATTGATAGTGAAGGAAATATTTATTTTGTAGTAACTTGTAGCAGTTGTGCATATGATTCTTCGGTAGTTTATAAAATTGATACACAAGGATATGTTACTAAATTATTAGCTTCCTATGAAGACCCAGATTCTTTACTTTATATTCCAGATAGTCATAATTTAATAAGTATGGCTTTTGATAGTAATGATAATCTTTATATATACTCTTATTTTTCGTCTAAAATATATAAAATAAATAAAGATACTACCCAGTATAGTGTAATTGCAGGGAATGGAGTTCGTGGGGCTTCAGGTGATGGGGGAAATGCTACCGATGCATCACTTGGTAATGTCCATGGTCTAGCATTTGACAGTTTTGACAACTTATATTTAACTGATAATCGATATAATAAAATTCGTGTCATTTCGACAGATGGCTTAATTAATACAATTGCAGGGAACGGTATAAGAGGTTTCTCAGGAGATGGAGAAGATGCACTTAAAGCTTCTTTGAGCAGTCCTGCACATATAACAGTTGATAAAAATAATAATATTTATTTTGATGATTCTGGTAATCATCGCATACGTAAAATATCATCTTCTAATGTATTTAGTAAATATAATTTACAATTAAATGAGTATCTATATAAGTATCCAAACAATACTGCCGATATTTTTGATGCTCAGGGTAAACATAAAAAAACTATAGACTTAAGTACGGGAAATACCCTTCAAGAGTTTCGTTATGATGAAAACAAAAAACTAACTACAATCATAAATCAATTTGGAGAAATTATTACAATAGATAGAGATGCTGAAGGCAATCCGACTCTAATCACCGCACCAAACGGACAGAAAACCTATCTCTCAGTCGATGAACAGGGCAATCTTACTGAAATAAGATATGAGGATAACTCTGCATACAGCTTTACCTACCTTGACGGCTCACTCATGGACATTATGACCGATCCCAACGGTAACCGGATACAGCATATCTTTGATGAGAATGGACGTATCATTGAAGAGGTGGACGGTGAGGGAGGCAGCTATCAATTCCTTAGAAACGTTACAGAAGATGAAACATTCTACTCTACCGTTCAACCTATGGGAGAGACACAGACAAGTCAGGATAGTACACTGGCTAACGGTGATACACGATCACTTATCACTTTGCCAACCGGAGATACGATCACTGCGACTTTCTCAAAAGATGAAAAAACCGTTATAAGCCAAAAAGACGGGGTAAGCACGGTAGCGACCTATACAGCAGATACCCTCACTCACCAAAAGATCCTCGCATCCCGGGAGACGACACAACCAGGCGGACTGAAACAGACAGTCACATACAACACAAGCTATGACGGCAACGAGACCCATACCAACAGCAAAACACAAACTATTACAAACAATGGCAAAATCACAAAGATCCTTACAGACTATAACAGCGGCGTAGAGATGCTCACCAGCCCGGCAGGAAGGAGCGCCACAAGAGAGTATGATATCGATACCAGGCTCACTTCCAGTCTCACGTCAGGTACACTCATACCGACCACATTCGCCTATGACAGTAAAGGAAGAGTCACCACGGAAGCTACAGGTACAAGAGAGACCACTTATACCTATGATGACAGAGGCAATGTAGAGTCGATCACTGACCCTAGAGGTAAAGTCACGACTTTCACCTATGATGTGATGGACAGAGTTACGGGAGTAAGCTACCCTGACGGCACGACCGAAGCGTTCAGTTATGACAACAACGGCAACCTTCTGACCAGAGCCGTACCGACTCCTGCGGATCATACGTTTACCTACAACGGAGTAGACAAGAGAACAGGCTACACAAGCCCGCTTTACAAAGCAACGACATATACCTACAACAAGAGCAAACAAGTCACACAGATCGAAAGGCCAAGTGGTAAAACGATCACCAATAACTACGATAAAGGAAGGCTGGTAAGCACATCGACGCCTGAGGGTACAACGGAGTACAGCTATCTCTTTGCAGATAAAGTGGGAAGCATCACCCATGGAAGTGAAAGCTTCAGCTTCACCTATGACGGTACACTGCTGACAACTATCGCCCAAAACGGTCTGCTCAACCATACGATCAACTATACCTACAACAACGACTTCAAGGTCACTTCAAGCACCTATGCGGGAGTGACTGAGAACTACAGTTACGACAACGACGGGCTGCTCACAGGCAGCGGGGATTATACACTCACCAGAGATACACAAAACGGATACGTCACACAGCTCTCTGACGGCACACTGACACAAAACAGAAGCTATAACAGCTACGGAGAAATTACAGAAGTTAGTGATAACACTTTCACTTATCAGTTGACAAATAGAGACAATGCAGGAGCCATCACACAAAAGAGTGAGACGCTCAATGGCACTACTACAACCTACAACTACACTTATGATGATCTAGGAAGACTTACAGAAGCCTGTAGGGTGGGTGGAACCCACCAAATGTGCGAAACCTACGCCTACGATAACAACGGCAACAGACTCTCTGCGACCGTAAACGGAGAAACCACTACCGCGTCCTATACACTGGATGACCAGCTGGAAGTGTACGGAGACAATAGCTACAAATATGATAATGACGGGTACTTGATAGAGAAGATCACACCAGAGGGTACGACAACATATGATTACGGAACATTTGGTGAACTAAGAGAGATTGTCACTCCAACACAAACGATCACATATAAGCATAATGCTAACAATCAAAGAGTGGCAAAACTCATTAACGGTCAAGTCGTAGAGAAGTACCTCTGGGCAGACCTTACGACACTGCTTGCCATCTATGATGCAAATGATAATCTTGTACAGAGATTTGAGTATGCAGATCAAAGAATGCCTGTATCAATGTCAGCTAATAGTACTAAATATTATCTGCACTATGATCAGGTAGGATCCCTCAGGGCTGTAAGCGATACAAACGGTCAAGTCGTTAAAGAGATTACTTACGATACTTTCGGTAATATTATTTCTGACAGCAACCAGGATTTCAAAGTAGCGTTTGGATTTGCTGGTGGGCTATATGATAGTGATACGGGTCTGACACGGTTTGGTTACCGAGACTACGACGCATACACAGGAAAGTGGACAGCTAAGGATCCTATAGGATTTAATGGTGGGGACTCTAACCTTTATGGGTATGTGCTTGAGGATCCGGTTAACTTAGTGGATCCGACGGGAGAAAATTATATTCTTGTTGGTGCTATTATTGTCGGTATCTATATTTTCGATCAAGTATATGATTGGTTTACTAATGATTTTCAACCGTTAATTGATCAGTCAGATAAGTATCATGAGAGTGCCAATCAATGTGAAATGGCGATGCAGTGCAACGATCCCAACGCATCTGAAATATGCTCACGAACAAATGATGAATTAAAAAAGTTTCTGGAACAATCATATGATACTACTAAAGATAGTGCATTTTTGCCGGGAACATTAGGTGGGGGACCTGTTCCTACAACACCACAAGATGTTGTTTCGAGTGAAATACAAAACCAACTTAGGAACTAACATGGAGAAATTTTTAAAATTTTTAGTTATTTTAGTAACTATACTTGTATTGTTAGAATTTTATGGTTATAAAATGATAAATCTTCTATTTGATAATTTTCAAGATACCTTATGTACAAGTAAAATTTGTATCGATAAACCAAAAGGTTGGCTTCCTATCATTGTTAAGAATAACAATAAGACATATCTATTAAATATAGTTGATACAAGTTTTTTATTTAATATTGAAAGTAAGCATTTGAAAGATGAAACTGATGGAATTATATTGAGTAACAATTCAAAAAAAATTATTATTAAAAAACTAAATTTTGAAATGAATGTGATAAAAAAGCTTATGACAAAAAAAGTTTATAAAAATAATACATATTATTTGATGGAGAAAGATGATTTTACATTTATAGCTTATCCTGAAGAAGAATTGTTTATTCGAATGGATATGCTAAATAAAAAAGCTTTACATGAAATTTTGTCTTCCTTAAAAAAACGATAATATTTCACTTTCACCTCGCTCCCATCCGTCCCCGATGGGAGTGCATACGGAAGTCAGGTAAACAG
>JBEWPZ010000032.1:0-24702 GCA_047689535.1 Candidatus Sulfurovum kebritense
TACTACTTACTACTTACTACTTACTACTTACTACTTACTACTTACTACTTACTACCTGTTATTTGTCGTTTATCCTATTTTTATCTAGTTTTGGATACCCTACACAAAAATTTATCTCAGGAATGTGACTGTTTTTGAGAATAATGGATATAAAATGCTTATAGATGGACACGGACGTACTGTAAATTATCTTCGTATCTCAGTGACGGAGCGATGTAACTTCAGATGCCAGTACTGTATGCCGGAAAAGCCTTTTTCATGGGTACCCAAAGAGAATCTTCTCAGTTTTGAGGAGCTCTTTCTGTTTGTAAAAGCAGCGATCGATGAAGGGGTGAACAAGATCAGACTTACGGGTGGGGAACCGCTGTTGAGAGAGGATCTGGATAAATTTATCAAAATGATCTCTGACTATAAACCTGACATCGATCTGGCAATTACCACAAATGCCTATCTGCTACCGGGTGCCGCACAGAGGCTAAAAGATGCAGGGCTTAAACGGCTCAATATTTCACTGGATTCGCTTAAGGCGGATGTCGCTGCAAAGATCGCAGGTAAAGATGTATTGAAAGAGGTACTTGAAGGAATAGATAAAGCCCTGGAAGTCGGACTGAAGGTCAAGATCAATATGGTACCGCTGAAGGGTATCAATGATAATGAGATTCTTGATGTGATGGATTACTGTAAAGCACGGGGGATGAAAGTACGTTTTATTGAGTATATGGAAAATGAACATGCCGATAAAGCACTTCAAGGGATGCATGGACGAGAGATCCTTGCCAAGGTGAAAGAGCGTCATACGATCAAAGCACTCGGACGTGAAGGGGCAAGTCCCTCGTTTAACTATCTATTAGACGACGGATATGAGTTTGGGTTGATCGATCCGCATAAACATGATTTCTGTGAAAGCTGTAACCGTATCCGCCTTACTGCAGAAGGATTCTTGATCCCGTGCCTCTACTTCGATGAGGCGATGAGTATTGCTGAACATGTGAAAAAAGGTGATGTTGAAGGTGCCTCAGCCGTACTCGCCCAGGTACTCAAAGACAAGCCAAAAGAGAACCGCTGGAGTGAAGAGGAGCTTGAAGATAGAGAGATATCCAAGCGTGCATTTTATGAGACAGGCGGATGATCGCACAACGATCAAAATGAAAAGTTAGGAGTGAAGAGTGCGCCCGAACGAAGTGACAAGTGCCCTTGGGGTAAAGAGTGAATGTATGCGGTGCAGCGGCTCCGCTTGTTTTAGAGAAACAGTAAATGACGCTAAAAGTTTTTCAAAGAAAAACATACAGCACCTACTATCTACTATCTACTACCTACTACCTAAAAACAAGGAGCAACCTTGTTTTACCTAACCGAAGAGTTTTTTTCCATCCAGGGAGAAGGGAAATATGCAGGTGTACCCTCCTATTTTATCAGGACTGCAGGGTGTAACCTGAGCTGTCCCGGGTTTGGTTCACGTTATGAGATCAATGGTAAAGTACGGTATGGATGTGATACATACTTTGCTGTGGACAAGGGGTTTTCAAAGTCCTGGGAAAAGGTGGAGGAAGCCTCCCCTCTGATAGAAAAACTGCAGGCAGCGTTCGAGGAGATCGGATATCTGCCGCATGTCGTGATCACAGGGGGAGAACCGTTGCTCTACCATAAAGATGAAACATTTTATAGTGTGGTGAAGTGGCTGGTTGAGAAAGGTGTGAAGGTCACCTTCGAGACCAATGGAACGGTCGTGATAGACTTCGTTGCCTATCCCGCTTATGCCTCCTGTGTCTTCTCTCTTTCTCTCAAGCTTTCCAATTGTGGTGAGCCAAAGTCAAAACGTATCATTCCTCAGGCATTGACGGAGATCGCATCATCGGCAAAAGAGGCATTTCTGAAGTTTACGATCGATGCATCGTTGATCGATGGTACTGCACTGGAAGAGATCGAAGAGATCAGGGCGATCGTGCCTGAACTGGAAGTCTACTGTATGCCGGTAGGAGAGAGCCGTCATACGATCAGGAAGAGTGATCAAGCGGTATTCGGGTTTTGTATGCAGCACAATTTTCGCTATAGTGACAGACTGCATATACGTGTTTTTGATACGACACAAGGCGTATAGCTCAAATGCTTCGCATTTGAAAGTGAAGAGTGATGAGTGAGGAATTATGGTATGCTTTTCTTAGAAAAGTTTTGATTGGAATAGTACAATGATCATACGTAAACTGTTTAAATTTGAAAATGCCCATATCGTACGCGGATGTACGACGCAGCGATGCAGTCAAAATATCCATGGACACTCCTACAAGGTTGAAGTAGTCCTGGAGTCAAACTATCTTGATGATGGACAGATGGTCTATGATTTTGGTCTGACCAAATTGACGATTAAAGAGCTGATAGATTCATTTGACCACAGTATCACTTTATGGAGCAAAGATGATCCGGCATATCTCCAGGCGATGAAAACACACAGTGCCAGATGGGTGGAACTGCCGGTCTCTCCCTCGGCTGAACAGTTCAGCCGTGTGATCTACCTGATCGTTGAGCGCATTCTGGAGTGTACTGCAATGCAAAACGGTGAGAGAGAAGTGAATCTGCATAGTATCATTGTCCATGAGACCGATACGGGATATGCACAGGGATTTAAGGAAGATGCCCACAGCAGACTGATGGGAGAGATCAAACTTGAGGAGATCATCTTCTCCGCACAGGTACAAAAAGAGTGGGGTGATCCGGAGATCTGGAATAAACTGCTCAATGGAGCTAAGCTGCCTAACCCAACAGTGGTTTAACGATTTTACTGTATAATGATTCTCTAGACCATCTTTAAAAGGAACTATGATGAAGAAAACAGTATTACTCTCAATGGTAGCGGCGGCGGTACTTTTCACTGGATGTAGTGAAGAGACAAAAAAAGCGGCAAGTGAAACGGCAACGGCCGCAAAAGAGACGACGCAGTCAGCAGTGAAAGATGCAAAAGAGGCGGTAAAAGAGACGGCTGAAAAAGCTGCGGATACCGGTAAAAAAGTAGCAGAGAGTGCAAAAGAGAAGGCAGCAGAAGTAGTAGAAGCGACAAAAGAGGCAGCAGCACCGGCTGTTGAAGCGGCGAAAGAGACTGTTACGGAGACGACGGAAGTTGTGGAAGAGACTGTAAATCCTGTCACTGGAGAAGCAGAAAAAGCGGCACCGGCTGAAGAGGCAACAGCGCCAGCTTCAGAGACAGAAGAGAAAGCAGAGACATCAGCGGCATCAGGAAGTGAAGCCGGAAAAGCACTCTATGCAAAATGTGCAAGCTGTCATGGACCTGACGGTAAGACCAAAGCACTCGGAAAGTCTCAGGTCATTGCGGGGCAAAGTGCAGCAGACCTTGAGACCAAGATCGCAGAGTATAAAGCCGGAACAAGAAATGTGAATGGCATGGGAGCGCTTATGCAGGGGCAGGTCGCTACTATGAGCGATGAGGATATCAAAGCAGTAGCAGCCTATATCGCTACGTTTTAATACCTAACGTGTCTGTCCTTTGGGACAGACTCCTTCTTTTATCTTCAAAAATTTTTCTTTAGTTTATTTCTATTTTATACAATACACTATCGAGTATCAGTGAAAATAAACTGCTTAGCAGTTGATGAGATCCACCCTCTCTTCTCTGCATATTTCCCATCTTAACGGGATCATTTTAACTGTACTGTTTTTCTGCAGTTCAGTGATATCGGGGCTGAGCAGTATCATCCCCTCGGCTTTCTGCATCGGGGAGACCATTCCCGGTTTTTGCTGGTGGAGCGGGGTGAATGACGCTCCGTCAAATGTACCCAGCAGTGCAGTGGTTTTACCCCCTTTGAGTTTCAGCTCTTCTCCAAGCACGGTAGTGATCGTCGCATGACGTGCATCACTTCTTCCGCTCATTTTTCGGATAATCGCCCGGATAAAAAGCTCGTAGTTCACCATGGAAGCAAGCGGGTTCCCTGGGAGGTTGACCACGGCGGTTCTCCCTATGGTTCCGAATACCGTAGGACGTCCCGGTTTGATATCGACTTTTTGAAAGTGTATCTGCATCCCAAGGTTGGTAAATGCCTCTTTGGTGAAGTCCTTGTCGCCTACACTTACACCACCGCTTGTGATGATAATATCTGCATCGAGTACGGAAGCGATGGAGTCCTGCAGTGCGTCAAGTGTGTCAACAGAAGATCGGATGAACCGTACCTCACAACCCAGCTCCTTGCTTCTGGTCAGAAACATAGGAGAGTTGGAGTTGTAGAGCTGGTGGTCCTCGATCTTTTCAAAATGGGGACGAAGCTCATCTCCCGTTCCAAAGATGGCGACTTTGATCTTACGGTTTACCGAGATATGCGTAACGCCCTGAGAGGCAAGTGATGCGACACTATAGGCATTGATCACCTCTCCTTGATGTAGATAGGGGGTCCCTTTTGCGATATCCTCTCCTGCACGGCGGATGAAGTGGCCCATTTTGATGTTCCCCGGAAGTGTGACCTTCTCCTGGTTAAGGGTTACATCCTCGATCGGTACGATCGCTTCGCACCCCTTAGGGATCGGTGCTCCTGTCATGATCTTTATCGCCTGGCCTGTTTTGAGTTCCATAGTGGGGTTGTCACCGGCATAGATCACCTGGTTACAATGTACCGTAGCACCTGCATCAGAGACCTTCACGGCATAGCCATCCATCGCAGAATTATCAAATCTGGGGAGGTTGAATTGTGCGGTATAGGTCTCTTGTACAACACGGCCGACTGATTGTTCAATAGGGATGATCTCGCCGTCTATAGGAGTGATCTTCTCATCGATGAGATCCAGTGCCTGAGGGATGGATACGAGCATAGTAAACCTTCTTATATGAGTTATGGGGATTATAACAAATTAGAGTATAATTCCGATTATGAATAGAAGGATATTTTGATGATTGAAACGATATTATTGACACATAGTATATTGACCAAAGTTTTTTTAGGTTTTTTGGTCGGCGGGCTCTTTATGCCGATGATGACTACCAAAAACCCGCAGGCACTGAAGAAGGTGAGCCTGATCTATACTTTTATGTTTCAGGCGATTATTACGATGATCGCATTTGCAGGATTGGTGGCAATGGTCGTAGGAGAATATCCTGTAAGCCTGGCGATTATCCTGATGGTAGTGGTCTGGGGAGTGATGATGTATATTGAGATACGTAAACACAAACTGGTTAAAGTCGCTAACCTGGAGAATCCTACAACCTATAAACTGATCAAAGGATTGTTTATCAAGATCGGTGTGATACAGATACTGCTGGTAGCTGCAATGGTTGTATTGATGGTGTTAAGGGCGAAGGGTGTTATATCTCTATAATACGTTAGCCGGACAGCCTTCACTGACACTGGAGGGGGATGACCATCGGTATATCTTCAAGGTGCGCCGTCATAAGGTAGACGATATCCTCTATCTTCGAAACCTTGAAGATGGTTTGATCTACCGTTACCTGATCACACAGATGGATAGACGCAACACGACACTGGTACTGCAGGAGAGTCAAGTACTTGAAGTGAAAGCGAAGTGTGATCTGCATATAGGGTGGTGTGTGATCGATCCCAAGAGTGTGGAGAAGGTACTCCCTTCCCTTAACGAGATAGGCGTGGCGAAGATCACCTTTATCTATTGTGACCGTTCACAAAAAAGTTTCAAGCCGGACTTCAAACGTTGGGAAAAGATACTGTTGAACTCTTCTCAGCAGTCCGGACGGAGTGTGATGATGCAGCTGGAGATGGCTGAAAGCCTGGAAGCGTTTCTTTCTGAAAATCCCCAAAGCTATCTTTTGAACTTTTCGGAACATACACTCTCATCCGGTATGACTGTCGATACAGTCGTGGTCGGGTGTGAAGGCGGGGTGACAGAGGATGAGGTGGCGCTTTTTGCACCTGAAAAAATTGTAGGATTTGATACGCCATTGGTACTTAAAAGTGAGAGTGCTGTCTGTGCTTTGGCTTCAAAGATACTTTTATAAAAACGGTTCTCTTCACTCTAGTGTGGGATCTTTTTGGATTTAAAAGGTATACGCGCTGATGAGCCTGAAGTAGCTCTTGTCATCTTCCTCGGCAATCCACTGTTTCTCATATCTTAGCAGGATATACTCTCTCGGCCTGAACTTGAATTTGTGATCGATATAGAGTGAGTTGAGTGTATGGTCACTGTCGTCTCTATAGGTGACATTGGTGAAGTAGAGCGCACTGGAGTACGCTTTCTCTTTATTTGGAGAGTAGTATTTGTAACGTACCTTCAGGGATTTGGCAAAGGGATATCCGCTTTTTTTCCCGTTGGTGATCATAGAGCTTGTATAGAGAGAAGATAAACCTCCATACCCTCTGTTGATCCCATCTTCCCCGAAATTGTATGAGAGCGAACCGGTATAAGAAAACTTTTCAGATTCGATTCCCAGTTTGGCTGCTAAAAGCTTGACATCACCTCCCCCGTTGCTGCTTGGCACTATATTGACGCCACCATCATTCTCAAAGGTATAGATTGCCTGTACGCCATAATGTAATACTTTGGAACTATCACCATAAGGGGTTTGTGCGGATACCTCCATATGAAGGGTATCGAAGAGTTTGGGTGCATGGTAGTAGTACCATTGATGTCTGACAGTGCCGAATTGTGTATGGAAACCGAGATAAGCCACACCATCTTCTGCCAAACCGCTTGAGGTATACTGTGTATAGTCCTCATCATTATTGGCCCTGAACTCTCTAATATACCCTAAAGAGAGATAGGTGTTTGTACTCCAGGAGATACGGGAGGTGATCCCCTTGTAGCTGAATGGGATAAGTCTGGTCGTATCATTATTGAGCAGTGGGGTATTGATCTGCTGTTTTCCTATTTTGAGAGAGAACGTCTCATTGTTATAGTAGGCATAGAGTTCGCTTAAGGGGTTGATATCCTCTCCTGCAGAGTCGGTCAATGAGGTTAACGCCGGATTTTGAGACTCGAATATAAGGTGGGAGAGATACTGTGTGGTACCAAATCCGATATGATAGAGTGGTTTGGAAGTATAGTGTATATATCCACCCAGTACTGTGGCCTGCGACTCTTGATCCTCTTGCGCATCAATATGATAATGAAAAAGTTCGATATGGGTATCGAGTCTTCCCCATTTTGTCTCCTCTGCATGACTATCTAGATAAAACAGGGTGCATAGAAGCAAGAGAACTATTTTTTTCATATCAATAGGTGAACCTTTTTCCTTTTCATCATTAATTGTACATAAAATAATTGAAAAGAGAGCGTTGTTGTCACCTCAAATTACACAGTGGCTTTTTTGATACACTCTTTCAAAAATAGCTTATAAGGTATGTTGTGAATTAGGCAGATATACCTGCTAAAAAGAACCCTAGTGCTTAACTTTCTTTTTTGATCTACTTGTTATAATGCATCCCATATAAAATTTAATCAGAGAGAAAAAGCATAGGCATTGTTTTGTTTTATGTTGAATATAAGGTAAAAACAAACAAGGCATAGTAAAATCCGGATGGTATTTTTTAAACTATCCAATGAGCCTTATGCATGGTCTCAAGAAATGATTGCGCATAGATTAAAGTGAGAAAAGGAAATTTTTTGAACTTACAAAGTTTTTTATGGGAATATGGGGAAAAAGTCCCCGGATACGATATCAGAGTGATTAATGAGAGAGAAGCAAGAGCTGCAGCAGGGATACTTGGAACGCTGGGGATGATCGTCATCTTTGTCGGTATAGGGTTTAACCACATTATCGTAGCAAGGGTCTATCTGGCATTTCTGTTTCTTGACTTTACGGCAAGAATGATAAGCCCGAACTATGCTCCCTCTATGCTTTTGGGAAAATTTGTTGTACAAAATCAAAAACCCGAATATGTTGGCGCACTGCAAAAACGCTTTGCATGGACACTGGGCTGGCTTATCTCTATCCCGATGCTTTGGTGGTTTGTAATCCACTGGGATATCAATTTTTACAAAGTGCTGATCTGTGTGCTTTGTCTTGTACTTACATTTTTGGAGAGTGCTTTTTCCATATGTGTTGGATGTATGATATACAGAGCCTTTACCAAGGATGATCCGCAGCATTGTCCTGGTGGCGTATGTGAAATACGTAAAAAAGAGCCTATACAGATGTTTAATCCGATACAAAAAGCGATTACTGCTTTAACCATGATCGGACTTGTGTTGGGAACGTATCTCTTCCTTGCCTATCAGCAGCCTAAAACATTCTTCGGCGAGTTTCTCCATGAAGCGGTGCTGACAGAAGCGCAACTTCAAAAAGAGAAAGATGAAGCGTACCAAAGAGAGATGGAAGCAGAGTTTGGAGATGATGATTTTTAGGCGCATGACCCATGGTGATATCTTTTATAAATATTTAAAACTATTTAGATATAATTCCGCTCTAAAGTTGTCTCACCTCTAGAGTGTTGCAGCGACCCCTATCGGACGGAAGATAGTGGAAGAGCCCTTGTGCTAGAGCAGGTTAGTTGCCTGTCACATTTTAAAAAACAGTTTAAAAGGTAACACAATGAGAAAAGATATTCACCCAGATTACAAAGCATGTGAAGTAACATGTGCATGTGGTAATAAATTTGAGATCAAGTCAGATAAAGAAACTATGAGTATCGATATCTGTAATGAGTGTCACCCGTTCTTTACTGGTTCAGAGAGAATGGTAGATGCTGCTGGTAGAGTTGAGAAGTTTAAGAAGAAATTTAATCTTCAGTAATCTGTCAAGTAGACTGTTACAGGAACAAAGTTCCTGTAACTTACGCTAATGCTAATTTTACTTCAGCATTAGGCTCAGGCGACGAGTCGTCTTTGGCTTATGCCGGTAATTTAGCCCTTACTCCTAAGGCTAACTTTGTTAACTTTTATCCCCACTCCCATTGGAAATCCCCAAGATATTACTATTAGAGCGATGAAGCTTTTTGAAAAAGCAGAGCTTTTTTTATGTGAAGATACGCGAGAAACGAAAAAACTTCTTAAACTTCTAGAAGCCCGTTTTGAGATGGCTTATCCCCATGCTGATTTTATCTCTTTTAATGAACATAACGGCCATGCACGCCTGGAAGAGTATGGAGCGATACTGGAAAAGAAAAATGTTGTCTATGTCAGTGATGCAGGCATGCCGGTGATCTCCGATCCTGGACAGATACTCGTAGCGTATTGCCAGGAAAAAGGGATAGATTATGATGTACTGCCGGGTGCAAGTGCCGTAACTACAGCCTATGCGGCGTCAGGTTTTGAGGAGGGGAAATTCCTCTTCTATGCATTTTTGCCTCATAAAGGGAAAGAGCGGGCCGCAGCACTGGCTGAAGCAATGGACAACGGCTTTAATGCGGTGCTCTATGAATCACCTCACAGGCTTGAGAAGCTTCTGGAAGAGGTGGCCGCAGTAGATGAGGAGAGAGAGCTTTTTTTAGCCAAAGAGCTCAGTAAAAAGTATCAACACTACTATCGCGGAAGTGCAAAAGTGTTGCGTGAAGAGTTGAAAAATGAGACGATACGAGGGGAGTGGGTTGTGGTGATCAGTGCGAAAAAAAGCAGTGAAAAGAGTCTCTCATTTTCCGAAGTTTTGGCGCTTGATCTGCCCCCGAAACCTAAAGCAAAATTACTCTCTATGTTAAGTGATAGGAGTGTAAAAGAGTGGTATCAGGAACTGATAAAGACTTAAACAGCAAAAAAAAGGTAGAATCGCACCTATGATTATTTATGGAAAACAGGTCTGTTTTTATGCATTGGAGCATAAAGAGGAAGAGATTCAAACGGTTTATGTTGCTAAGAAAGGGATCCTTCCCCAGTCTTTGTTTCACAAGTACCACGACAAGATCAAGTTTTTGGAGCCCAAATGGGCACAAGCGATGGCAAAAGGGGGAAATCACCAGGGAATTCTGGTAGAGATGAACCCTTTTGAACAGACAAGTTTCGCAAAGATCAAACAGCACGATTTTATCGTGGTACTTGATGGGCTTACAGATGTGGGAAATATCGGTGCGATTGTCAGAAGTGCCTATGCACTGGGTGCTGGCGCGATTATCGCTTCGGGGGTGAAACAACTCAACTTTGCAGCCATAGCACGAACGAGTGCCGGTGCACTGCTTGATATGCCATTGATGATCAGTTATAATGTTTTGGACAATATCAACGAGCTTAAGCAGGTGGGATATCAATTCTACGGTGCATCGATGGATGGTGAAGCCGTACAGAGTTGTGATTTTGCACCTAAAAGAGTACTGGTAATGGGAAGTGAAGACAAAGGGCTTTCAAAAAAGGTACTATCAAAGATAGATACGAAAGTCTCTATCGAGATGCAGCATGCTTTTGATTCACTCAATGTAAGTGCAGCAGCTGCGATATTAATACACAGGATGGTATATGCAGTTAAGTGACATTCTTGAAGAACATAGCCTTAAAAATATCAGCAAAAAAACCAATATCTCTGAGGAGAATATCGAAAACCTTTTAGAGAAAAGATTTGATAAGATAGAGAGAGTAAAAACGATGGGGTTTTTGTCTATTCTTGAGCGTGAGTTCAATGCAGAGTTGGCGACATTGAGAAGTGAAGCACAAGCTTACTATGCAGAGCATGATAATCTTAATCAGAGTATTGCTATTTCAGGTATGTTGATTGAAGAAAAAAGAGGAAAATCAAAATGGCTGATTGTGATTGTACTGCTCCTGCTGGCATATGCCTCCTGGTACTTTGTGACACAATATGACAAGTCACATTTTAACCCGCTTCAGCCCTTTAATGAAGAGGTTGAAGATCAGTCGACCCTATTGGAGCGTGGTTCCGAAAAAGAGATGGATATCATTTATACCATTAAGCAAAAGTGGAATGATATTGTAAAGAGTGATAAAAAAGAAGCCACAGTGACAGAGCGTCCACTCCAGGTTGAACAAGAAGAAGTTCCTGAGGCGGTTGTAGAGGTGATAGCACCGATTGATGCAGAGAAAGAAAAACCTGAAGAGACAAATGTGGCCCGGGTTCCTGAAGAAGAATAGGTGTTAGAGATAGAGACAAAAGAATTTTTCTAAAAAATAAAGAGTAAAGAGTAAAGATGTTTGACGAAATACAATTTGAAAAGATAAATCAACTGCCAAAATATGTTTTTGCAGCGATCGATGAGTTGAAAGCACAGGCAAAAGAAGAGGGTAGAGATGTTGTAGACTTCTCAATGGGTAATCCTGATGAAGATACACCCAAAGAGATTGTTGATTCACTGGTAGAACATGTACGAAAAGAGGGAACACACGGGTATAGTGCAGGAAGCGGAAAAGGTATTCTGAAGCTGAGAGAAGCGATCTGTAACTGGTATAAAAGAAAGTATGATGTTGATCTGGACTCCGAACGTGAAGCCGTAGCGACGATGGGAAGTAAAGAGGGGTTTTACCATATGGTTCAGGCAGTAACCAATCCGGGAGATGTTGCATTGGTCCCGGATCCGACCTATCCGATTCATGCCTATGCATTCAGTATCAACGGTGCGAAACCTATCGGTATCAAGGTACCTTTCAATGAAGAGAACTATGAAGTAGATGAGGCAAAATATCTTGAAACGATCGAATCTACCATCGATCTTCAGCATGCACCGGTGAGGTATGTACTGGTGAATTTCCCTCACAATCCAAGTACCGCTACCGTAACCTTGGATTTTTATGAGAAGCTCGTAGCATTGGCGAAGAAGAAGCGTTTCTACGTCATCTCGGATATCGCTTATGCAGATATTGCATTTGACGGGTATCAAACACCTTCTATCCTTCAAGTGGAAGGTGCAAAAGATGTTGCTGTAGAGGCATACACGCTTTCAAAGTCCTACAATATGGCTGGATGGAGAATCGGATTTATCGTAGGGAACAGAAGCCTGGTAGGTGCACTCCAAAAACTGAAAAGCTGGATCGATTATGGTATGTTCACACCGGTACAGCTGGCTGCTGCGGATACACTGAACAAGTATCATGCGATCGCTGAAGAGGAGACTTCACCGCGTTATGAGAGAAGAAGAGATTATCTGGTCAAAGCGTTTAATGAGGCAGGATGGCATATCGGTACGCCTAAAGCAAGTATGTTTGTCTGGGCACGTATTCCGGAACAATGCATGCATATGGGGTCACTTAAGTTCTCCGAAGAGTTGATCAAGAGAGCGGATATGGCCGTAAGCCCGGGTATCGCATTCGGTGATGATTCACATGTGCGTATTGCCTTGATCGCTGATGAAGAACGTATCCAGCAAGCTGCAGATAAATTGAAAGTATTTTTAGAGGAATGTAAATAAGATGGTAAAAATAGGGATTCTCGGAGTAGGAACAGTCGGTCAAAGTGTTGCCAATATCTTGGAGGAAAATGCTGATATCCTGGAAGCCAGAGCAGGCAAAAAGATCATAGCAAAATCAGGTGTGGTAAAAAACCTCTCTAAAAAAAGAGATGTGACTATCACCCTCTCTGATAACCCAATGGATGTGGTTGATGATCCTGAGATTGATATCGTTGTGGAGTTGATGGGCGGTGTTGACGAACCGTACGCGTTGATCAAAAAAGCACTTCAAAACGGCAAAGCGGTAGTGACAGCGAATAAAGCACTGCTTGCGTATCACAGGTATGAACTCCAGGAGCTTGCAGGTGATCTGCCACTGATGTATGAAGCAAGTACGGCAGGAGGTATCCCGATTATCGGAGGATTGCGTAACGGGCTTGCTGCCAACCATATCGAGTCGATCCAGGGGATCATGAACGGTACCTGTAACTATATGCTCACCAAGATGATCAACGAGGGGGCGCAGTATGATGAGATCCTCAAAGAAGCACAGGATCTTGGGTATGCAGAAGCTGATCCAAGCTTTGATGTCGGTGGGTTTGATGCGGCGCATAAGCTTCTTATCCTCTCAAGCATCGCTTATGGTATCGATGCAAAACCGGAAGATATCGTGATCGAAGGGATCGAGAATATTACTCAGACCGATGTAGCATTTGCCAAAGAGTTCGGTTATGAGATCAAACTGCTTGGTATCGCAAAAAAATCCAATGACGGTGTAGAGCTACGTGTTCACGCTACGATGATCCCTCAAGATTCGATGATCGCCAAAGTGGACGGTGTAATGAATGCTGTGAGTGTGGTCGGTGACAGAGTAGGGGAGACGATGTTCTATGGACCTGGTGCAGGTGGTGATGCAACGGCTTCGGCTGTGATCGCAGATATCGTAGATATCGTACGTGGAAATCAGGGACCGATGCTTGGATACAAAAAAGGACTTGAGTCAGGGCTCAAACTTCTTCCGAAAGAGGCGATCACGACACACTACTACCTGAGAATGGAAGTGGATGATGAGAGCGGTGTATTGGCTAAAGTGAGCGGTATCCTTGACAATTCGGGGATCTCTATCGAGTCAATGCTGCAAAAACCGCATACGGCTGACGAACAGGTTAAGCTCCTCTTTACGACGCATGAGTGTAAAGAGGCACAGATCACTGAAGCGATCGAAGCATTGAAATCAGCGTCATGTGTACACGGTGATGTGGTGATGATGAGGATCGAGAAGTAATGGCAAAAGATCACTACTTTGATATCTCCGCAAAGCTTGATATGATGGAGATGAAAAATGCCGTCGTGATGGCCGAAAAAGAGGTAACGACACGTTTTGACTTCAAAGGGATCAAGGCAGAGATCGATCTCAATGAGAAGGCGAAGACCTTGTCTCTCAGTTCATCCAGCGATCAGAAGATCGATGCGCTCAAAGATATCCTGATCTCAAAGCTGATCAAAAGAGATATTGCAGGTAAGTCTCTTGAAGAGGTAAAGACCGAGGGGATCAGCGGGGGTAACGTCAAGATTATCTACCGTATCGTCGATACCATTGACAAGGATGAAGCGAAAAAGATCGTAAAAGCGATCAAAGATGCGAAGCTCAAAGTGACCCCTTCTATCCAGGGGGATGAGGTGAGAGTCTCAGGCAAAAAGATCGATGATCTTCAGGCAGTGATCAAACTGGTGAGAGAGCTTGATCTCAAAGCGCCGTTAACTTTCGGTAATTTCAAATAACCCCTTCTTCTCATTCCCGACTTGTACCCCAAGGGCATTTCCTACGTGCATCGGGAATCCAATTTTTTTAACTATTTTTACATAAATCCTTTTTATCTATTGAGGTGGTATTTCTCTTTTTACTGAACGTTCATTTTCTTTTTTTCTCACAGAGAGTGCAAGCACAAGGTCGATGCAACAAAAAAAGAGAAACGAACCAAAAGAAAAAAAGTGCAAACGGCTATCGCATTTTCTTATACTTTAACTTTTATCCATTAAAGCAAGGTGTTATTTGAATTAAATAAGAGGAGGGTGTAGGTCGGGGTGTCCTCACCCTGACACCATTGTTGCTCTCTGCATAAAGGGTATGGATGTCTCGGAGTGCTAAAATGAGAGTGAATATTCGCGTAGGGTGCGTAATCACGCACCAAAATAGAGGGTTGGATGCGTTTAATTAATTTCCCTTTTTATCTATTGCGGCGGTGTTTCTTCCCTCGTTACGACGGTGCCCGTTGTAACGCATATACGATATGAATATTAGATGAAATTTTTTAGTACTCTTAAGTGATGTACGCATTACCACGGACACCGTGGTAACGAGAAACTTTCGGTAATTTCAAATGAGAATCGTGAAGTAAACGACAACTGTTTGTCGTTTATAGCTTCGGAACCGGAACGGTCGGAGCAAAGCGTAGCCGTGAAGGCATGAACTATTTTTCTTCAATCTCGTTCCTACTCTCCTGAGTGGGAATGCGCCCTGACCGTAAGGGAAGAAGTGCCCTTGGGGTGCATACTTCAATTTAAATGTCATAAAACTCTAAATCCATCGCTAGATGGCAGGTATATTTAATCAAACTTCCTTGCCATATTATATGAGGCGGTGTTTCTCTCTTCATTTTTTTAGAAAAAACGAAGCAAAAAAGCGTTGTGGCTCTCGAATCGCTTCGCTTTCAAGGTCGTTCGCCACAACAAGGCACACTTCGTGTGATTATAGGGTGTTGTAGAGTGTATTTTATTGGTTCCAAAATTCTATTTGGGAATCCATACGGAGCATGTGACACATCAGTTCAATATTCACTCCCAAATTCAGTTTAGGAGTGAGAGGAACTTTAAAAAGTATAATTGTGTCCAAATTGTAATCATTTTTTGCGCTTTCATAAACATAAGTCATTACAATATATCTTTAAACAGTTAGGGGGAAATAAAAATGAAAAAAATAGTTATATTATTTTTACTACTAAATACGATTCTAATAAGCATGACACTAAATAAAGAAGAATTCAAACGTATTAAAAATGCTTGTAATATTGGGGATTCATCCAGTTGTATTACAGTAGGAACGGTATATTACAATGGAATGGGAATTAAAAAAGACCATACTAAAGCATTTGAGTATTACCAAAAAGGATGTAGTCTCAATAATTTACATGGATGTACTTTAGTAGGAGAGAGCTTTTTGTTTGGGGAGGGAGTAGAACAAAACTATCTTAAAGCAGTTAAAAATTTTGAAAGGTCATGTAATGGAGGTATTTCGTTTGCTTGTCAGTCTTTGGGATATATGTACTTTAAAGGGGAAGGGATACAACTAAATCTTGTTAAGGCATTTGAATATTATGAAAAGGCTTGTGATCGAGGTGCTATAGAAAGTTGCCAATTTTTAGGGTATAGGTATGCTGAAGGAGATAGTGTTAAAAAAGATAATAGCAAAGCAGTAAAATATTTTCAAAAAGCTTGTGATGGTGGCATTGCAACATCTTGTTCTTACCTTGGAAGTTTACATTATAAAGGTGAGATTGTAGAGAAAAATCATATAAAAGCAAAAGAATTATTTAAAAAAGGTTGTGATTTAAAAGATCAAGATGCTTGCATGATATATAAGGAGATGAATAAACGATGATGTGATAGAAGTCATCATAAGTTAATAGAACAAGTGGGTATACATTTTATACTTCCCTCGTTACAACGGTGCGAGATTGTGAAAGAACCTGTAATGATTTGGAAGTGGAGGCTTTAGCCCCACCTAAAAGTGATATATTTTCCAGTTTTTATCTCCAAAATTACTGTAAACTCTCAAAAACAACTACTTTTTTATGTTAAAAAAGTAATTGTGGGACTAAAGTCTCCACTTCCGTGAGTTCTTTCACAGTCTCTGCCCGTTGTAACGCATATACGATATGAATATTAGATGAAATTTTTTAGTACTCTTAAGTGATGTACGCATTACCACGGACACCGTGGTAACGAGAAAATTCTATTTGGGAATCCATACGGAGCATGTGACACATCAGTTCAATATTCACTCCCAAACTCAGTTTAGGAGTGAGAGGAACAAGGTGTTATTTGTGTTAGATAGAAGGAAGGTGTAGTTCGGGCGCCCTCACCCCGACACCATTGTTGATCTCTGTATAAAGGGAATGGATGTCTCGGAGTGCTAAAATGAGAGTGAATATTCGCGTAGGGTGCGTAATCACGCACCAAAATAGAGGGTTGGATGCGTTTAATTAATTTCCCTTTTTATCTATTGCGGCGGTGTTTCTTCCCTCGTTACGACGGTGCCCGTTGTAACGCATATACGATATGAATATTAGATGAAATTTTTTAGTACTCTTAAGTGATGTACGCATTACCACGGACACCGTGGTAACGAGAAGGGGGGGGATTAAATGTCATCAGTTGAAAAAGTAGGGTTTTATTTATTGTTTTTCTTTTTAGTGGGATACTATGGTGTATATGCATTATTAGGTGGAGATGTATATATTAGAAATAATGGTTGGGTTTCTGTGGAATGGTGGAAATCGATTCTTAGTATACTTATTGGTAGTGGTGTGTGGTATTATATTAAATACAAAGAAAAAAGAAAAAAATAGATTAAAAGTTTGATTGCAGGAGAAGAATTTAAACTAAGATATAGAAACCCTATAAAATATACAACTCTATAAGGTTTTCTACCTAGCTAATCGGAAAAGCGATTAACTACAGTGTCCGCCACCGCAGCATCCGCCTGAACTGTTTTGTGGTTTCATCTCTACTTTGATATTGATATTGTCACCGTCTTCTACTGCTGTAAAGAGGTGTTTTTGACAGAACTTCTGGTTCATGTGGTTCTCCATCAGTTTGGCCTGCATCAATGCATCGTCTCTTGACTCGAAACTCTTGTTGTTTTCAAATGCGCTTCTTTTGAAACATCCGCACTCTTTTTCTACGTTAATAGTAAACATTTTTTATCCTTTCGATATAATATTTTGCAGATAATAGCTAAGAAAGCTTTATTTTAAGGCTAAATAGGATAAAAATAGTCCAATTTAATGTGAAAAGTGTTGAAAAGGCAGTTCCATGACGAAAAAACATGACGGTGAGAAGCAGGGGATCGAGAGTGTATGTACCTATTGTGGGGTAGGGTGCGATATCACGGCAGAGGTTCAGGATAACAAGATCGTGAAGATCTATGCGCAAAAAGACGGTGTGGTTTCACAGGGTAAGCTCTGTATCAAGGGGAAGTACGGGTATGACTTTGTGGATTCCAAAAACCGTATCAGGGAGCCGCGTATCAAGAAAGCTTTTCTTGAGAGAAACCCGAATTTGGCGGAGAAGTATGCCGATAAACTCAGCGAGTTTAACAGTGACTATATGACCTGTGATCTGGATACGGCGACCAGTATCGCAGCAGAGAAGCTCCAGGAGGTCAAAGAGACCTTCGGTGGCAACAGCTTCTGTGCGATCGGCGGAGCGAGAACCTCCTGTGAATCTGCCTACAGTTTCCAAAAGTTCTGCCGTGAGACGATGGAGTCTCCGCATGTGGACAACTGTGCGAGGGTCTGTCACTCCCCGTCACTCAAAGGAATGCGGACTACTATCGGCGAGGGGGCGGCTACCAACCCGTACAACGATATCTATGAGACGGAGTTTATGGTGGTGATCGGCTCCAATACGATGGAGGCGCACCCTATCATTGCCAACCGTATGGTCGATATGGCCAGAACACACAACAATCTTGCCGTGATCGATGTACGTGAGACCAAACTGGCAAAACTGGCCAAACACAACTGTATCATCCCGTTTGAGGCGAATCTTCTGGTACTCAATATGATGGCCTATGTGATCATCAGTGAAGAGCTCTATGATGAGAGCTTTATCGCCAACCGCACCAAAGGGTTCGAAGCGTTCAAAGAGAAGATCCTGAACGACCCCTATGCCGATCCGAAATTTATGGAGAAGATCGAGGGGTATGAGTATCTGGCAAAGATGATCCCGAATATCGCCAGAGAGTATGCGGTGAAGAAGTCGATGATCTTCTGGGGGCTTGGTATTACTGAACATCTTGACGGATCCTATGCCGTGATGGCGCTCACGCATCTGGCACTAATGACGGGAAATATCGGAAAGACCGGTGCCGGGCTTATGCCGCTTCGCGGGCAGAACAATGTACAGGGTGCCTGTGATATGGGATGTCTACCGTACTATGACCCTGATTATCAGACACCCAAAGAGATCGGCTTAATGACGCCGCAGCTTGTGGATGCGATGCTGGACGGAAAGATCAAAGCACTGCTCAATATGGGGGAGGATCTTACACATATCCATCCAAACCTGAATAAGATAGACAAAGCGATCGAGCAGCTTGATTTCCTGATGGTGCAGGAGCTCTTTATGACCGATATCGCAGAACGTGCGGATATCGTGATCGGGGTAAGAAGTGCCTATGAGAAGACAGGTGTCTATGTGAATGCGATGAGAAGACTGCATCTTTCTCAGCCTTTAGTGAAGTCCGACCTTCCGGATGACTGGGAAGTACTGACAGAGATGGCTACCAAGCTAGGTGATGGTGCGAACTTCCACTTCAAGAGCAGTGAAGATGTCTGGAACGAGGTAAGAGAAGCGGCACCGAGACGTTTCTCCGGGGCTGACTACTACAGGCTGAAGCGTCACAGAAAACGCGGTATGCAGTGGCCGATCTACCATGAGGACACGCCGGTACTTCACCTGCTTGACTTCCGTACCGAAGATGGGCTTGGAAGGTATGTCTATAAACAGTATGAGCCTAGAGGGATGGTGCAGTCTATCCTGGAAAAGAGTTTTTTTGATGACTCGCTCAACGGTTTCTACCTGACGACAGGCCGTACCCTGGCACACTATAACAATGCGGCCCAGACAAAGCAGACAGAGAGCCTCTATAACAAACACGATGAGGATGTAGTGCTGGCCTCGGTAGAGGACGAAGGAAAGTTCGGTGACAAGGTCATCCTCAAAAGCGAGTATGGCGAGAGCGAGGCACTTACCGTAAAGTATACCGATAAGGTGAAGCCTAAAACCCTTTTCTGTACATTTCACCATGCAAAGAGCCGTATCAACGCACTCTTCGGGGATGAGGCCGATGAACTGATCCTGACGGCAAGGTTCAAATCTGTCAAGGTGGATATCCTCCCTGTGGGGGATGAGATCGCCTGCGGATAGAGGAAGGGTTTAGCGCTTAGTATTAAGAAACCAAGGGGGTAAGAATGAGGGAAGAGACGACAAGAAAGATCGGTGATCGAAGTGAAACGCTGGCGACGGATTTTTTGGAACGCGAGGGGTTTGTGATCATAGAACGCAACTACTATGCGCGAAAGCTGGGAGAGATCGATATCATTGCAAGCAGGGATGATGTGCTTCATTTTATAGAGGTGAAGAGTGGACGGAGTGATTTTGAACCGATCTACAATCTTACTCCTGCCAAGCTAAGAAAAGTGGTAAACTCTGCACACTACTATCTGAAAGTAAAAGGTTTGGATAGTGTGTTTAGTATCGATGCGTTGATTATCAAACAAGATGAGGCAGAGTTGATCGAAAATATCACACTGTAACAGATCACTTCAGGGTGATGAGTGCTCTGCTGAAACCCTTGCGTATTCAGAAGTTTATCTTCTGAGTCAATTAACATAAAAATCTGCTATAATTGTCATAAATTCACCTAAAGGTAAAACGATGAAACTTACTGAATCCCAACTTGCACAGTTTCAAGATGAGGGTTTTATCATTTTAAGAGATTTTGCCGATCCGGCGCAGTGTGAGGCGATCCTCGATGTCGCCAAAGTACACCTCAAACATCGTATTGAACCTATCGAGACGGAGATCGGATATGATGTAAAGAGTAAAAAATACCGTACGGATGTCGCTGACTATACCAGTCGGGCACTGGGCGAAGAGGGGACGGTGCGCAGGCTCAGACAGGTGTATCAAAGAGATGTTCTGTTCAAAACATGGATGGAAAGCGAGAAGATCCGTCCTGTGTTGCAGCAGATACTGGAAGATCAGGTAGTGATCACCACGGCACACCACAACTCCATTATGACAAAGATGCCGCATCGCAGTACGCAGACCAGGTGGCACCAGGATAGACGCTATTGGCGTTACAGTGATGACAATCTTGTCAGTATCTGGTTGGCACTGGACAGTGAGTATAATGAAAACGGCGTATTGGAGTTTATCCCGGGGTCCCACCGTATGAAGTTTGATGCTGACCAGTTTGATGAAAAAGAGTACTTCAGGGAGGACAGTGAGAAGAATATTCCTCTGATCGCAAAGAAAGTCTGTACGACACTCAAGAGAGGGGATGTGATCATCTTTCATTCGCTTTTGCTTCACCGTGCCAATAAAAACGAAACCGATACACCGAAGATCTCTTTTGTCTATACCGTAAAGGGTGCACGGACAAAAGCAGAAGAGGGATCACGTTCCGCAGAATTTGCGGAAATTCCTCTGCCGTTTATCTAGGCATAAGTTATATAGGAGTAAAATACTCTTATTTACACAAGTAAAGTAAGAAAAAAAACTAAATATAATGAAGAATATAAGCCGCTAATATTGATAATTTAACTTATTAGGCTATAATAGCTTCATTAAATTTCATAAAAAGGAATAAACATGGGTAAATATGTAGAATTGACATCTGAGAACTTTGATGCAACTGTAGCTGAAGGTGTAACAATGGTAGATTTCTGGGCTCCATGGTGTGGACCTTGTAGAATGATCGCTCCAGTTGTTGAAGAGCTTGCAGAAGAGTTTGACGGTAAAGCGACTATCGCTAAAGTAAATACTGATGAAGAGCAAGAGCTTGCAGTAAAATACGGAATCAGATCAATCCCTGCTATCCTTTTCTTCAAAGATGGTGAAGTAGTCGATCAAATGGTTGGTGCAGCAAGCAAAGATGCATTTGCTGAGAAGATCAACGCTCAACTGTAATTTACAGTTATATTCTGAGTCTGCTTTAAGGCAGACTCTCCTAGCTAAACCTTATCTATATCAACATTTAGATAAAATCTCCAAAAATTTTTAACCAAGTATTTTCATAGTATAATAGATATCATTGGCTGACATATTTGTTTAAACATTTGACTTTTTTGAAGGAACTGTGAATGTTAGATTGTGCGATCATCGGGGGCGGACCGGCTGGATTGACTGCCGGGCTTTATGCAACACGCGGTGGATTGAAAAATGTAGTACTCTTTGAATCGGGGATGCCCGGCGGGCAGATTACACAGAGTTCTGAGATTGAGAACTATCCGGGCTTTTTTGAACATACAAAGACGGGTATGGACTTTATGGATACCTGGCAGGAACAGTGCTTTCACTTCGGACTGAAACACGAAATGAAACGTGTAGAGCGAGTGGACAAAACAGGAGAACACTTTACCTTGACACTGGAGAGTGGTGAAACTGTAGAGACAATGAGTGTGATCGTCTCTACCGGTTCAACACCTAAAAGAGCAGGTTTTAAGGGTGAAGATGAGTACTTTGGACGCGGTGTGAGCACCTGTGCGACCTGTGACGGTTTCTTCTATAAAGACAAACCTGTTACCGTACTGGGTGGCGGAGATACGGCACTGGAAGAGGCATACTACCTCTCCAATATCTGTTCAGAGGTTTATGTGGTCCATAGAAGAGATACCTTCAGGGCTGCACCTTCTACCGTGGATAGAGTCAAAAGAAAAGAGAATATCCATCTCATTACGGATACCGTATTAGAAGAGGTACTTGGTGATGAGATGGGCGTAAGCGGTGTGAAACTCAAAGATAAAGAGGGGAAGGTGAGACAGCTTGATACCCCGGGCCTTTTTGTTTTCGTCGGACATAATGTCAATAATGGGGTACTCAAAGGTGAAAACGGCGAATTCATCTGTCAGATGAATGATTGTGGGCAGGTGGTCGTAGACCTGAGTATGAGGACTTCGCTTAAAGGGCTTTACGCTGCAGGGGATATGCGTATCGAAGCACCCAAACAGGTCGTTGTTGCAGCCGGAGACGGGGCGACTGCTGCGCTTCAGGTAATTTCATATATTCAAGAACAAGCATAAGGAATAGTTTAGATGGCAAAAGTAGGAATCGTAGGTAGTACAGGTAGAGTAGGAAACTTATTGATCAATGCATTGGTGGATGATGCAGAACTTCCATTGGGGGCGGTACATGTCTCCAGTGAACTCAAAAGAGACCTTCCTAGCGGAGTATTGGTAACAAACAGCATGCAGACACTGTTGGAAAACTGTGATGTGGTGATTGATTTCTCTGTACCTGAAGCGACGCAGGAGCTGTGTGAAGCAGCACTCAAAAATCCCACACCGCTGGTTATTGCAACGACAGGATTCACTGAGCATCAGCAAAACCTTATGGTGGAAGCATCCAAAGAGATGCCGGTACTGTATGCCTCTAACATGTCAGCAGGAATTGCGTTGCTGAAACAACTGGTAGAGCAGGTATCAAAAACATTGAAAGATTTCGATATAGAGATTGTTGAACAGCACCACAGACACAAGGTGGATTCCCCTTCAGGTACGGCACTCACACTGGGAGAGTTTGCAGCCAAAGGGCGAGGGCTTGAACTGAGTGACGTACGTATCAGCGGACGTGACGGCCAGATCGGTGCAAGAAGCAAAGATGAGATCGCAGTGATGGCACTGCGTGGCGGAGATATCGTGGGACGTCATACGGTAGGTTTTTATAATGACGGTGAGTTTCTGGAGCTCAACCACACGGCGACAAGCCGTGAGACATTCTCAAAAGGTGCGATCAGGGCAGCGAAGTGGCTGATCACTCAAGAAAAACCGGGTCTTTACTCGATTAATGACTGTTTAGGAATATAATATGTGTGCAATTGTTGGTGTATATGGTTCAAAAAATGCTTCTAAGGTAGCGTACTACTCACTCTTTGCGATGCAGCATCGCGGGCAGGAGTCTACAGGTATCTCCACAGCGGATGATGAGAAAATCCATTTGATCAAAGCGCGCGGTTTAGTGACCGATGTATTTGATGATGAGGCATTCAATGTACTCACAGGTAACTGTGCGATCGGGCATAACCGTTACTCTACGGCAGGGGATGATTCTGTCTTGGATGCGCAGCCGGTTTTTGCACGTTATAAACTGGGAGAGATCTCTGTAGCACACAACGGTAACCTTGTGAATAAA
Source organism: Candidatus Sulfurovum kebritense (assembly GCA_047689535.1). GTDB lineage: Bacteria > Campylobacterota > Campylobacteria > Campylobacterales > Sulfurovaceae > Sulfurovum > Sulfurovum kebritense. Next base: position 23,427 of record JBEWPZ010000032.1, read on the forward strand.
TATGAGGTACGGAATGAACTGATCGACAGAGGGGCGATCTTTCAGACCGGTATGGATACGGAGAATATCGTCCATCTTATCGCAAAAAGTCAAAAAGATTCACTGGTAGACCGTATCAAAGATATGATCAGCAAGATCGAGGGTGCATACTGTCTGGCGATTCAGAGTAGAAGCAAGATGTTTGTGATCCGTGACCGTTTCGGAATTCGTCCATTGAGTCTGGGAAGACTCGCTGATGGCGGATGGATCGTAGCGTCAGAAACTTGTGCCTTTGACCTGGTAGGAGCGGAGTTTGTACGTGATGTTGAACCGGGTGAGATGTTGATCTTTGAAGAGGGCCAAGAGCCATACTCTGAAAAGCTTTTTGAAGCAGATTATCATCCGTGTGCATTTGAGTATATCTACTTTGCAAGACCTGATTCGATCATCGATGGGAAGAATGTCTATCAGAAACGCCTGGAGATGGGAAGAAGACTTGCTGAAGAGGTCCCTTCAGAGGTAGACCTGGTATTGCCGGTACCTGACAGTGGTGTAGCCGCTGCCAGAGGGTACGCAGATGGTCTTGGTGTACCGTTTGAGATGGGGATCGTACGTAACCACTATGTAGGGCGTACTTTTATCGAGCCGACACAAGAGATCAGAGACCTCAAAGTAAAACTCAAACTCTCACCGGTTAAACATTTGATCGAAGGAAAACGTATCGCGATCATCGATGACTCACTCGTACGTGGTACAACATCCAAGCAGATCGTGAAAATGCTTCTGGAAGCAGGGGCAAAAGAGGTACATATGCGTATCGCTGCACCGGAGATCAAGTATCCATGTAGATACGGTATCGATACCCCGACCCAGGCTGAACTGATCTCCGCGAGTCACTCTGTTAATGAGATTGCTCAGAAGATCGGTGCAACCTCACTCGGCTTCTTGTCTGTTGAAGGGCTTAAAGCGTCTTTGGGGACAGAGAGAAACTATTCACTGGTAAGTTTTGACGGGAACTATTTCGCCGGGGGTAATGCTGAGAGTCCGGGATGTTGTAGTTCAGAATCATAATTCCTAACGGAGGGAGTTTGATAGATAAACTCCTGTTATTTTATCTCACTACGAAGCTGGTTCCGGCTTCGTAATATATATCTTCACCTCTTATCTTTTTTATATACACAACCCTGTAAGTGAACACTACAATATGAGAAAATATTATATCCATAAAAATATGTTCAATGGTATATAATGGCCTGAAAAATCAGGACAACATAATGCTCTGATTTATTTCCACCTT
>JBEWPZ010000033.1:0-23761 GCA_047689535.1 Candidatus Sulfurovum kebritense
ACTCCTAACTCCTAACTCCTAACTCCTAACTCCTAACTCCTAACTCCTAACTCCTCACTCCTCACTCTATAGGTATCCCTGTATCTTGATCAGCATACTGTAGAGCAGCACTTCCCGTTGTGTTGCAGGAGCCTTTTTGATCTCTATTTCACTCTCAAGCAGATGTTCGAAGATCTTCAGCAGAGCAGCTGACTTGACACGCAAGGCAAGTGAGGCTTTCTGCTCCTCGATCTGTTTGGGAAGCTTGTATCCCAGGATCGCTGCCGAATCGACTCCTCCGTGGAGTTTGATATAGGCATGGAAAAGAAAGATCTGGTTGACAAAGTACTGTGTGGCACGCAGGATCGATGCCTCGTCTTCTCCCAGCTCCAGGAGTCTAGTGATCGTATCGGTGATCGGTTTTTTTTGAAACAGTTCGATAAGGAGCTGTTCGATCGCCAGTGGTGCTGTGGAGTAGACCAGCCTGTCGATATCTTTGCTGGTGACTTTTGTCCCCAGGATGGCAAGTTTATCCAGCTCATTGGCACAGAGTGCAAGGTTGTTGTTGAGTACGAGCATCAGGTGCTGCAGCGCATAGTGGTCGATATCGAGTCCTATCTGCTGTGCTTTTTGCTGCAGCGTGGCTACTCCCTCCCTGATATTGGGTTCAAAGAATCTGACCCAGACTCCGCCCTTTTTATCGCTGAATGATGCCTGCATGCTTTTGGCATCTTTAGCTGCGCCGCCATAGCCGTAGATGAAGTAGTTGTCTTCATTTTTGTTGGCAAGCTCCACCAGCAGGTCAAGCTCTTTTTTGGGGATCTTCTTATCTCTCTTTGCGACCACAAGGTTGGTCCCTCCAAAGAGCGAACTTTGAGATAGAAATGCTTTGGCCTGTTCAAAATCCCACTCATCGTGATAGAGGGAGAGCATACTCTCTTTGGCATCCAGTTTTTTTATATAGTAGTCGATATAGTAGTCGATCAGATAGTCGTTCTCACCGTACAGCAACAGTGCTTTGGGGAGTGCATTCTGGAGACGTTGGTTGAACTCTTTTTGATACATCAGGCAAGCTCCGTTTCATCACGGCTCAGTTTCTCTACAAATTCACACTGGATAAACGCCTGCGGGATACTGACCTCACCGATACGTACCCTGATACGGTCAAAGAGCATGACCTGGTCGGCTCTGAGGTGTACGGTAACCCCTTTAATATCGGCATGAAGTACCGCTTTGGCATCACTGCTGTCACCGATCTCGACGACTTCCGCATTGAATACCTCTCCGAGTTGTGTCTCGGCCCATCTGGCAAATTTACGGTCCCTGAAGTCCCACTCTGCTTTGGTCGCTTTGCGCTCCAGGTCGCTCACTCTGGCACAAAGCGGCTCGATGTTTCGCAGCAGGTACTCGGTCTCCTGCTCATCATGGGTCAACTGGGCTTTGATGAGGCGGTGCAGGATCAGGTCGGCATAACGGCGGATCGGGGAGGTGAAGTGGCTATAGTACCTGAATCCCAGACCGAAGTGACCGACATTGTGTGCCGCATAGCTTGCCTGACGCAGTGATTTGATCAGCATCGCATCCACTTCAGCAGCCAATCCCATCTTTTCCGCCTCTTTTTGTATCTCCCGGATCAGTGAAGGGGAGTCTTCATACTCCTCGACATAGAGACCGACAGAGGCAAGTTGCACGAGCAGTTCTTCGAGTTTGGAGAGTTGCGGCGGTTCATGGATACGGAAGATACCCGGTTGGTCCTCTTCCCCATCTGTAGAAAATCTTTTTGCTGCTGCCTGGTTGGCAAGAAGCATACACTCTTCGATAAGAGAGTGTGACGGGGTTCCTGTCTCTATCTGTGTGCCTACCAGAAGGTGATCGGCATCGATCGTCAGTTTTGTCTCATCGGTTCTGAAGTCAAATCCGTTTTGCAGTCTGGCTTTACGTAATCGCATAGTGATCTTCTGAAGGGGTAGAAGCCAGGTCAGCAGACGGGCTGCCACCCCCTCAGTCTCGCGACCGTCTGTAGCGATGATCTCATCGATCTGATCATAGTTGAAACGCTGTTTGGAGTGGATGATCGCTTCAAAGAACTCTTCTTTGAGAGGTTTGAGGCTGTTTCGATCCAGTTCGATCTTTGCAACAAAGGCGAGACGGTCTACCCTTGGTTTGAGCGAACAGATGTTTTCGCTCAGTTCGCGGGGAAGCATCGGAAAGGATTTATGCGGTAGATAGGTGGTAAAACCGCGTTTTTTCGCCTCTTTGTCAATATCGGTAAAGTACGGGACATAGTGGCTTACATCGGCGATGGCAACATAGAGTGTGTAGTTTTTCATATCAAAATAGATCGCATCATCGAAGTCTTTTGCTGTAACAGGGTCGATCGTACAGAAGTCAAGATCCGTAAGGTCAACACGCTCAGAGTGTTCGCTCTTTGTCACTTCACTCTCTACTTCGATGGCTTCGGTCACACACGATTCAGGGAAAGCATCTTCACGCTCATAGAGGGCCAGGGAGATCTTCTCGTCCACTTTGGGGTCATCCAGCGTACCGAAGATCTCGAGTACGTTATCGGTATCGCTATCGACTTTCAGCACCGTACCCAGCTTGAAGGCTTTGAGATCCATGCCTTCCATTTTTGCGTAGGTCGGTTCATTGGTGCGGATATCCAGGATCATGAAATTGCCTGACTCGTCTCTGTGTGTATAGGCGATGGTAAAGAGGTGGGCCTTGTCAATGACCATCAGCACTTTGCCGCTGGCTCGACCGCGTCTGGCGATGATACGTTTGACGACAACGGTGTCTCCATGTCTGGCATCCTCCAGAAAATCAGGCTCGACCAGCAGGTCTCTTTGTTCCTTGAACTCAGCCTCTACATACCCGCGTCCGTCCTTTCCCATATAGAGACGTCCGGCACGGTAGAGCGAGCCAAGTTTCCACAGGCCTTCTACCTCTTCGATAGCTCCTGCTTTCTGGAGGGCTTGAAATGCATTTTGGTTCTCTTGTTCGATATCGGAGGCAAGACAACCGTTGATCAGTTGTATGGCAAAAGGGGTCATTTTTTTCTTTCTGTATTGATATTTTTTGTGATTTTTTATTGAGATGATTATAACACAATTTTGATTGTTGATTTTTTGTTTTAGTTTTTCTAACTTCCTTTATTGTTTATTCTGAGGCGGTGTTACTCTCTTCATTTTTTTTAGAAAAAAACGAAGCAAAAAAATCGTCACCTCTCTCGAATCGCTTCGCTTTTCTGGGACTAAATTCCGATACCCCCGTCGCTAAAGCGTAAGTGGGGTGCAAGGTCGTTCGAGATGACATGTTTTTTATTGATGGGGGATTGTGTTGGCTTTGTAAGCCAACACAATTTAGTACTTCAACTGCTCCAGTCTGTCGATCCTGTCCTGTGTCGTCGGGTGGGTACGGAAAAGATTCTGTAGGGAGAAGTCTTTCCCCGTAAAGGGGTTGATGATAAACATATGGGCCGTCTGGGGGTCAGCATCATGCATTGCGATCCCTCTGGCATAGTTGTCCAGTTTTGCCAAGCCTGATTGAAGCCACTCCGGGTGTCCGGTCATGCGTGCTGCACCCTCATCAGCCATAAACTCCCTGCTTCTGCTTACCGTCATCTGAATGATCGACGCAGCCAACGGCATGAGGATCATCAGCGCGATCATGATGAGAGGATTGGCGGGTCTGTCACGGTCTCCTCCGAAGAACAACCCGAAGTTTGCCAGCATACCGATGGCACCGGCGATGGTTGCGGCTACGGTCCCGATGAGCATATCATAGTGTTTGATGTGGCTCAGTTCATGGGCGATCACTGCTTCCACTTCATTCTCATCGAGCAGGTTGAGCAGCCCCTCGGTCACAGCCACAGCGGCATTTTCATAGTTACGTCCGGTTGCAAAGGCATTGGGCTGCTGGTCCGGGATAATGTAGAGTGCCGGCATCGGAAGTCCTGCACGGTCGGTCAGTCTGCCAACGATCTCATAGAGTCCCGGAGCGTTCTCCTGGTCCACCGGTATCGCATGATAGTGTTTGAGTACCTGTGTGTCACTGTAGTAGTATGCATAGAAGTTCATCCCTGCCGCGATCAGAAAAGCGATGATGAGACCGGCACGCCCACCGATCATCCCGCCGAACCAGATAAAGAGCAGGGTGAGCCCTACCATTAGGGCATAGGTTTTAAACTGTTCCATTAATTGTCTGTTCCTTTAGATATGGAGTGTAATTTTTTACTATTATAGTATAAGATTAGCGTAAATTGAAGGTAAATATTGTGAAGTGCTTCTGTCTACACTCTATATATGGCGTTTTTTGATTATCTGTACAAGTTAATTTAGTATAGTGTGATATTATTTCTTTAATAAATAGTATTATCTTAAACTATATTAATAATTAATATAATATATTTTTATTTTAATAAGAGAGATGTGAAATAATAAAGGAAAGCAGACAGTATGAAAAAATATGACAAAACCGTACTCATTGTAATGTTTTTCCTCCTGTTGATACTCTTGTCTTCGAGTCTTTTCTTTTTTAACCGTACACAAGATGACAGGCTTGCAGAGTTAAGTGACAATATCATCCATGAGTTCCGTTCTACACTCTCCAGCGAAATGGCACAGCTGCTCTCCTTTTCTCTAGCTCTGGCAGAGAATGGTGATCTGAAAGAGGCCTTAAAAAAAGAGAATGAAAGTGAAGGGCATAAGATACTCAGTAATATTACTGAACGGTTTAAAAAACATACACATATGACATCCCTTCGTCTACAGGTACTCACACCTGACTTTTTTATCTTTGCAAGAAGCTGGGATGAAGGCTTTGAAGGGATGCCTATCTGGTGGTTCAGGGAGGATCTTGAGACGCTCAAAAACAACAAACAGCCCAAAGTCGGAATGGAGACAGGCCGTCTGCTTACGTTTAAGTCCACGATCCCTATCAGAAGTAAAAAAACACTTTTGGGATACCTGGAGGTGATCAGGCTTATTGATGAGTTCTCGGTAAAACTCCGTTCTAAAGGGATAGAACTCTTCGCACTTATGGATGAGGTCTATCTGGAACAGGCATCATTGATGAGACATTTTCCTAGGGTTTTTGGAAAAGTCATTGCAAATCAAAATTATAATATCTCATTGAAGCGTCATATAGAAAAAATTGATAGGCACAGACTTTTTGAAAAACAGTTTTTAATGGAAGATGAGCGACTCTTTTTGTGGGAACCGATGTACAACGGTGAAGGGGATAAGATCGGAGGCTATCTACTGGTCCTCTCTGAAGAGTCACTAGGGAACTTTGAGACAGATTCACAGAATATGTTACGTTTCAGACAGTTCTCCCAAGAAGAGATCAAGCGGGCTTTGGAACTGAAAGGACAAAACTACGGTAGTTTTAAAAGCGGTTACGACCGTGATCTTGTCGGTCTGCTACCAAAACTGCACGAAGAGGATAAACGTGAGCTTGAGACAGAGGCAAGAGAGATTTTGAATCTGTATGAAAAAAATGAGTTGATAGATATTATTCTGGATAACAAGCATCAAGAGAAGAAGAGAGGAGCCATAGAGTGAGAATATTGATCCTGGAAGATGAAAAGGTATTGGCTGCAAGTATCAAAGAGTTTTTGGAGGATTCAGGGTTTGAAGTTGAACACTACTCAAGTTCTGAAGATGCCTATGATGCCGTTTTTGAAAAGACGTTTGATCTACTGTTACTGGATGTCAAGGTCCTGGGAGAAAAAACAGGCTTTGAGATGCTTCAGGAGCTTCGTAAAGAGGGCTTTAAAATACCGGCTATCTTTATTACCTCGTTAACAGATATCGATGATCTTACATACGGGTATGAGTGCGGAGCCTGTGACTATATCCGGAAGCCTTTTGACCTGATTGAACTGAAGCTTCGTATCGACCAGGTGATCAAGCTGCACTGTTTTACCTCAGAGGAGGAGCAGATAACCCTCCCTTACGAATATTGCTATGATCTTAAAAAGATGAAGCTTACACGGGAAGGGAAGACTATCCAGCTGGGAAAAACAGAAGCCAAGATCATGGAGCTCTTAGTTAAATATCGGGGAAGCGTAGTCACGTATCAAATGTTCTGGGAAGAGATATGGGGTGAGTGGGTTGACCCATCCAATATCCGTGTTCAGGTAGGAAACCTGAGAAAAAGACTTGATCATGACTTGATCAAAAACATTCGTGGTGTAGGATATAGCATTGATCTTTGATCCCCGAAAGTTTTCCCGTAAATATGCGCTGATCTATACGGCGATGATCGCTGCAGTGCTTATTGTCCCTTTGATTACCTATATCCTGTTGCTTTTGCAGATCGATGCTGCAAAGGTGGAGCTCTCTTTGGAAAAGCAGGCCAAAAAGATCATTGTCTCTATGCAGCGTTATAAAAATAGCGATCAAGTCTATCATTTTCCGAGGTATCAGGAGTACAGGGCTGCACTCTATGATGAAAATTTCAAGAGTATCTTTAGTACGTTGCAGTTTGAACCTCTGACCTTTACAGAAGGATTTCACCGTCAAAAGAACAACTACTACTATATCTATGCCTTTGCGGATGATTATTACTTTGGTGCGACCTATCTGCTTGTCTCAAAAAAACATACTTCAAACGATATCTATTTCCTGGCCTTCAGTGTCATGACAGCGATTATCGTAGTACTCTTTATCTTCTCCCTGCTTTTACTGCGAAACTTTTCAGCTCCGTTTGAGGCAATGAACAGGCATCTGGATAACTTTATCAAAGATTCGATGCATGAGATCAATACCCCGTTGAGTATTATCAATCTCAATGCCGATCTGTTCGGTGCAAAATACGGTGAAAATAAATATCTTTGGCGTATCAAAGCCGCTTCCAAAACACTGGCTACGATCTATAGTGATATGGATTACCTGGTAAAGCAGGGGAGGGTCAAGCATAAGATCAAAGAGATTGATTTTGGTGAGTTTGTTCAAAATAGGGTGGACTATTTCCAGGAAGTAGCCAATATGAAAAACATCAAAATCAACACAGAGATCTCTCCCGGTATTCTCTACCACTTCTCGGCGACAAAGCTGCAACGTATTGTGGATAACACGATCTCCAATGCGATTAAATACAGTCATGATAACAGTGAAGTAGAGATCACTGTCAAAGAGAATGATGCAATGATCGAATTCAGCGTCAAAGATCATGGTGTGGGGATTGAAAATATCGATAAGATCTTCTCCCGCTACTACAGGGAGAATGATGCCAAAGGAGGATTTGGTATCGGGCTCAATATCGTGAAGCAGATCATTGATGAAGAGGGTATCACGCTCAAAGTCACTTCTCAGCCCGATCAAGGTGCTACGTTTCTTTATAAATTCTACAAATAAAAAATAAATTTGCATTATTTATAAATATTTATATTTTTTTTACACTTCTTTGTTAAGATGCCTTTTGAAACCAGAAATTCAAAGGAGTATCAATGCAAAGAAAAGTCAAATTCATCACATGCACAACACTGTTGATGACAGCATTAACAGCTGTAAATGCATCTGATTTGACAAAGGCGTATGAGATGCCTGATGCAACAAAGATCATAGATAAAGATCTTTTAAAACCGGCACAAACATATACCTTACCGAAATCATGCAATTTGAGTGATCCAGAATCAATTGCCAGAGGAAACTATATATTTCATAATCTTAACGGGAAAAAAGCCAAAGGTACACCTCCAAAAGGGCTTGTCAAGTTTATAGAAAAAAACGGCAAAAAGAAGCCTAAACAGTATGGAAACTGTGTCGCCTGTCATAATATCGAAGGTGCAGTAGGCGGAGGTAATATCGGTCCGGATCTCTCCAACTATAAAGCCTACTTTATCGATACAAAGATAAGAGATGCACAATTTGTCTATCAGAAGATCGCTGACCCAAGAATCGATAACCCCAATACGCATATGACAGTAAACCTGACCACCGGTCTTTTCAATGAACAAGAGATCTGTGACCTTACCGCATATGTAATGTCTAAAAAATAAATGCCTGTAAGAAGTTAAGAGCGACGAGTCGCGTGAGCTTGCTTTGAAAGCGTATAAATTACTAAGAAAGGAAAAGAAGAAGATGAAAAGAAGAAATTTTTTAAAAGGTTTGTGTGCGGTATCTGCAGCAGCAACGGTTACACCTACACTATTGAGTGCGAAAGAGGAAGCAAATACGGCACCTCAGGGTCCAAATGCCCTTAGCTATGCCATGGCAGTTGAAGCGATTACTTCAGGCAAGAAGGTGACAGAGAGTGCAAAAGTTGACCTTACAGCTCCTGAGATCGCCGAGAATGGTGCAGTGGTACCGGTCAAAGTGAACGTAGACCATCCGATGGAAGAGAATAACTACGTGAAAGCGATCCATGTCCTGGCGAAAGAGAACGGTAACTCCAGATGTGCGGATGTGATGCTTACTCCGATGAATGGAAAGGGATATTTCGCGACACGTGTCAAACTGGCTAAAACGCAGGATGTCGTGGCACTGGTAGAGTTGAGTGACGGCAGTTTCATAAGTGCAAGCAAGAGTGTAAAAGTAACCATCGGTGGATGTGGTTGATCTTGATAGAAGAGATGAAACATTAGAGTAAGCATAGAGAAAGAAAGAATAAAGAGTAGAGAAAGAAAGGATAAAAAATGGCAGAAGTAAAAAGAAGATCAATGATCAAAATGAAACCAAAAAAGTATAAAGTCGGTGACACGATTAAAGTGGACTTCATTATCATCCACCCGATGGATACGGGAATGCAGAAAGATAAGAAAACAGGAAAGATCAAACCTGCAAAATATCTCGACAATGTAACTTTCCTTCTGGATGGAAAACCTTTTACTACCATGAAAGTATGGGAAACAGTTTCAACGAACCCTTACTTCTCGGTCAACCTGAAAGTACCGGGAAAAGGAAAGATCACAGTTGAGTATACAGACAATACAGGGGAAAAAGGCAGTAAGAGCAAAAAACTTAAGCCGAAAGGATAAGAGATGAAAAAAGTAGTACTATCTGTAGCTCTTGCATTGACGATGGCAGCTGCCGGTGAGCAGTTTGCCATGAGCGATGCAGACAGAGCGATGTATCAGGAGATGCTTGAAAACAATCCCGCTGATATCTTTGTAGAAGAGGGAGGAGAGATCTTTGAAGAGGAGTTGGGCGGTGAAGCAGCACTCGCCAAGTTCCTCGGAATCAAAGAGAGTGCGTTGCCGAAATATATCGCAGGGTTTCCAAGATATATCGAAAAACTTGGAAATGTTGTCGGTGTGGACCAGGTATTGCAGGCGATGATGGCAGAACAGGGAAAAGAGCGGATCAAGCTGAAAGACCCAAGAATGTTCTCTCTCCTTGCCTATGTGAAATCTCTGGCGAATGATGAACAGTTTACTATAGATATCGATGCGAATGAACATATGAGAGCCTCGTATGAACTCGGTAAGAAGACGTTTATGACTGCAAGAGGCGGTAGAGGACTCTCCTGTAACAGCTGTCACAGTAAAGATATCGTCGGTATGGTATTGAGAACACAGCCGCTTCCGGATCTCGGAGAGGCGGGTGCAGGTGCAACATGGCCGGCATACCGTATGACAAAATCGAGTCTGAGAACACTGCAGAGAAGATTTCAGGGGTGTATGAAGAATGCCCTCCTGGCGGTGCTTCCGATCGGTTCCAAGGAGATGGTCGGATTGGAGCTTTATGTCTCTAAACTGGCTCAGGATAAGCAAAAAGCGATCGCCATTCCAGGCTTGAAGCGTTAAAGGAGTAGGGTATGGATATTAATAGACGAGACTTTCTTCAAATTGCCGCGGCATTGGGACTTCTGGGAGCAACCGGAGGGACCAATCTCTTTGCAGGTGAAGCAGGGAAAGAGCGTATCAAAAATATGACCTTTTCAGACATTGTCTCTTTTGAGCCAAAAGGAAAGGCAACACTGTTGCATATCTGTGATATGCATGCGCACCTCAAACCACTCTATTGGAGAGAGCCTTCTACGCTGATCTCCGCAGATAATCTTGTGGGAACACCGGGTTTCATCTGTGGTGAGTCGTTTGAGAAGTATTACGGTATTGAACCGGGAACACTGGATCAGTATTTTGATACGCACAGCAACTTTGAAGCGTTGGCCAAAAAGTTCGGAAAGATGGGTGGTATCGCCCATATGAAAACGGTGGTGGACCATGTGAGAAAAGAGAGAGGGAATGAAAATGTACTTCTTCTTGACAGTGGTGATACCTGGCAGGGAACTGCAGTCGCACTGAAGACAAGAGGTGAAGCGATCGTTGATGCACAGAACTATTTGGGTGTAGATGTCATGGTCGGTCACTGGGAGTTCACATACGGTAAAGAGCGTGTCGCTGAGCTGATTGATATGCTCAATGCCGACTTTATCTCTCAAAACGTGATCGATAACGATCCTTTCTCTGAGAACTTTGAAGAGCTGATCTTCCCTCCATATACGATCAAAGAGATCGGTGGTGCAAAGATCGGTATCATCGGACAGTCATTCCCGTTTACCTCTACGGCAAATCCGAAACGTTTTACCGAGGGGTGGAGCTTTGCGTTGCGTCATGAGACACTCCAGGAGTACGTGAATGAACTGAGAAATGAGAAGAAGGTCGATGCGGTGGTAGTGCTTAGCCATGATGGTTTCTCTGTGGATCAGGAACTTGCGAAGAAGGTCAACGGCGTGGACTTTATCCTGAGCGGACATACCCATGACCCTAGCCCGGAACCGATCATTATTAATGATACGGTGATCCTTATCGCGGGAAGTCACGGGAAGTATGTGGGAAGACTGGACCTTGAGGTCAAAGGTAAAAAAGTGGTGGATTACAACTTCAAGTTGATCCCGGTCGCTTCCAATATCATTCCGGCAGACAAAGCCGGTGAAGCGCTTGTAGAGAAATGGTACAAACCATACAATAAAGAGCTCAATGAAGTGCTCGGTACGACAAAAGGGACACTCTATAAGAGAGATACCTTCTATTCGACCTTTGATGCGTTGATCGGTCAGGCGATCCAGGAGAAGATGAAGAGCGATATCGTCTTTACCCCGGGATACCGCTGGGGAACAACATTGATCCCCGGTGACAAGATCCTGAAAGACAATGTTTATGAGATGACGGCGATCACCTATCCGGAGGTCTATACCTTTGATCTGAAGGGTTCTGTGATCGCAAAACTGATGGAAGATATCGCGGATAACGTCTTCAATGCCAATCCGCTGTTGCAGCAGGGTGGAGATATGAGCCGTCTGACGGGGGCGAGTTACTCTATCAAGATCGCTGCAGAATCCGGGAAAAGAGTCTCCGACTTTATGATCGGCGGCAAACCGATTGATGTGAACAAAACATATCGTGTCTCTTCATGGGGTGGTAACCTTCAGAATGCAGGAGAGAACCTTGCAAAAGAGACACCGGCTGTCTATGATGTGGTGAGCGACTATATCAGAAAGCAGAAAGTGGTTGATATCAGTATGGAGTCCAATGTAAAAGTGTTGGATTATGCCTGCGGATGTCCTCAAAAAGGTGCCAAGTGCTAGGTTGAACAAAACCCGTGCCCCGTCTCGATCATGTTGTCTCTTTTGTCCAAAAAACAGTGAAGAGCCGGGGCACACCAGAGGTGTAATCAAAAGATTACAAATCGTAGTATAGCAGATGGGGAACAGGCTATTACATAAAAAACGAGGAAAAGTAATGAAAAAAATAGGGATGAGTATTTTAGCAGCAACAGCGTTAGCCTCTACCACGGCAATGGCTGGAGGGGATATTGCACCAGTCAAAGCGGAAGTTTCAGCGGTAAAAAGTGAAGTGGTAAAAAGAAAGCTCAAAGGAAGTATGGTTGTAGACTACAAGGTATTGCCTGGAAGTACAGATAGCCTCACAGGTATGTTTCAGGAGGGTATCTTCTATGGTCGTCTAAGATCCAACTCTTTTTACTGGGACTGGGATGATGAAAATTATGATGAAGGCGGTAAACAGAAAGATAATAAAAACATGGGTGTTGGCGGAAGCTTGATCTACAAATCAGCAGCCTACAATGGATTTAGTTTCACTGCAGGATATTACGGCTCATTGAACCCGGGATTCTGGAGAATGGATGAAGACGATATAGGGTATGCAAAATCAGGCAAAGATACATTCAGCCGATATAATGTTCTGAAAAGAGGAAATTATGACGGCGGTATGCATGTACTGGGTCAAGCTTATCTGGAATATAAAAATGATATGTTTGATATCAAAGCAGGTCGTCAGCTCTTTGAGTCTGTCTTTACCAAATCGAATGATACGAAAATGATCCCTAATACCTTTGACGGGGTTACTATTGCAGCCAAAGTATCAGATAAGACGACTGCCAGAGTGGCATACTTTGCAGAGCAAAAGCTGAGAGACCATACCGGGGCACATGATGTCGTGACTTTCCGGGATGCCGATGGGGAAAGCTGGAATAACAACGATGATTCGGCAGTCCATAAAGGACTCAGTTATGCGAATTTTGAAGCAGCAGGTGAAGATACAGACCATGAGTTGATCCTTGCAGACATCAAGACGAAAATCATCCCTAACCTTGATGCAACACTCTCTTTCTTGAGTGTACCGGGTGTGGTCAATGATATCGTAGCAGAAGCGCACTATAAGATCGGACTGGACAATGGATGGGCCGTGAGACCCGGGTTCAGATACTTCCACCAGATGGATGATGGTGCTGGAGATGTTGCCGGTTATACCAACCTCAAAGGTAAAGCGGCAACAGGTTACGATGCAGGCGTAGCTGATTCGATCGACAGTAGTCTCTTTGCTGCAAGGGTTGATATGTTGATGCCGGAGAAGAAAGGTTTCTTCAGACTCGGGTATTCGCAGATCGCAGACAAGGCAGATATCCTGGCACCATGGAGAGGCTTCCCTACCGGTGGATTCACCAGAGCGATGGCACAGTATAACTGGTATGCAAATACCAAAACATATATGGCAAGAGCAGCCTACACGTTTACACCGAAATTTAATGCAAGTTTGAGATATGCGATCCAGGACTTTGATGATGATAAGGTGAATGTGCAGGCAGACAGTACTATCTGGCACCTTGATACCGTCTATAAGTTCACACCGAACTTCTATATGAAAACACGTATAGGGTTGGTAGATGCTGATACGGATTCAGGAAAATCTGATGTCTCTTATAACGAGTATCGTTTAGAGTTCAACTACCTGTTCTAGGAGCGTAAGATGAAAGGATTTGGACTGTTCTTATTGACTTTGGTATCGCTTGAGGCATTTGATTACCACTTGAGGCCCCAAAAAGTCACAGATGATATCTACTGCTTTTTCGGGAAACCTGAGATGATCACCAAAGAGAACGGCGGGAACATGGTCAACTCCTGTTTTGTAAAGACAGATGAGAGCTATGTGGTGATCGATAGCGGTCCAACTCACGCTTACGCCAGACAGGCATACGAAGCGATGCAAAAGGTCGCTTCTCTGCCTGTAAGATATGTGATCACGACACATGCACATGATGACCACTGGCTGGGAAACAGTTTTTATAAAGCGCAGGGTGCTTTACTCATAGGCCCAAGGGAGTATGAGCAGAGTATCGCTGGAAAATCGTACAGTATGAAGCCGGAAGAGACACGTATGTCACAGATCGTCTCAAAAGGCGCCTTCAAAGATACAGAGATCGTTGCACTTGATCAGATAGTAGGGGAGACACGCTACAGGTTCAGGGAGGGTGGCGTTGATTTTGAGGTCAAGCAACTTGTACCCAAGGCCCATACAATAAGCGACCTGATCGTCTTTCTGCCGCAAAAAAAAGCCGTCTTTACCGGGGACCTGGTTTTTAATGAGAGGTTGACCTCTATGCGGGACGGCTCTCTTATCGGTAATCTCAAAGCGATAGAGATGATCGAGGCACTGAATCCTGAGATGATCATCACCGGGCATGGCAGACGGACAGACAGCCATACCATGGAGCACCATAAAGCGTATCAGAGTCAAATGAAAGAGAAAGTGCTTGAAGCGATCGATGAAGGGGTAGGTATGGAAAAGATCACTGAAGTGGTACCGATGGAAAAGTATAAGAACGAAGCGATGTATGACGCACTGCACAAAAGAAATGTGCTGGATGCCTATGCGGAGCTGGAAATGTATGAGGAAGAGGAGGAGTAGCATGAAACACATATTGAGTTTTTTTCTTCTTCTGTCGTCATGGATATATGCAGTTGAGGGGAAGCGAGTCTATGAACAAAAGTGTGCTTCCTGTCATGAACTCTATATCCCTATGAGCAGATTGGAAAAAAACTTTATGGAGAAGAAGAATAGACTGCTGCAATTGAAGGCACCGACGATCAACCAGATTGTCTACAGGCTGAAAACACGTATCGGGGACCCCAACGGTGATCAAGAGATACACCGTATGGAGATAGAAAGCTTTTTGGAGGAGTATTTTGAGACTCCGGACAGAGAGAAAAGTGTCTGTCTGCCTGAGATTTTGGAGTATTTTGAAACGATGCCGAGCATGAAAGGGGAGTTGAACGATGAGGAGTTCGAAGCGGTCGTCACCTTCCTCTATGAGTATGACCCTAAAACATATCAGGAAAAACTGCTGCAGTATAAGCCCTTTGGAGAGGCTTCCATCAAGGCTTTGGCAGAGGATAAACTCATCATGATCTTCTATACGGCGGAGCACTGCCGTTACTGTAAGAAGATGGAGAGAGAGGTGATGAGCGATGCAGATGTGATCACCGCACTGGAGAAAGAGTTTGTCTCTGTAAAGATAGATGCAGAGAGGAAAAAAAATCCTATCGATTTCAATCCGACGATGACACCGACGTTTCTCTTTCTGTCTCCGGAGCAGAAGCGGGTATACCGTGTACCCGGTTCATGGGTCAAAGAGGACTTTCTGGAGATCCTTAGAGAGGCCAAAGAGAAGTACAATCAAACCCTAAAAGGAGCAGAGTAATGAAAAAGATCTGGATAATACTGCTTATGGCAGTCAGTTTTTTGATCTCGGATACCGAGTTTGCCGATCCAAAGCCGAGTATCATCAACCCAAGACAGTTTGTCTTCCCTATTACCAGTGATGATGAGTATGAGATATCTCACGTACTCTCATCAGCGAGCAATGTGATGAAGTTTTACGGTCCTGAGAAGTGTGAGGTGGCGATCGTCTGTTATTCAAAAGGGATCAAAGCAGTGATGAAGGAGGCGAATTTCTTCGACAAGACACTTCAGAAACGACTTAAATCTCTTATGACCTATGATGTTGAGTTTATTGCCTGCGGCAATACGATGAGAACCTACAATATCGATAAGAAAGCACTGCTTGACGGAGTAGAGGTGGTGACTGCCGGTATCGTTGAGCTGATAGAACGTCAAATAGGCGGATGGATCTATATTCGTCCATAATTTTATTTTACTACAAAGGATAGATATGAAAAATTTACTCAAAAAACTAATGACCGTAATGATTATGGTAGGAACAGCGGGCTTTGCCCAGGATATTCAGGTATTTACAGCGGATAACAGTGACGGGAAGATCACACCGCAAACGATAGAAGAGGCATTCCAGAAAACCGGGTTTTTTGTCGCAGAAAACAGGGATATGAACGTTCCGTTCAAAAAACAGTTTAAAGAGACCTCTTTTGATCTCTATAACCTGTTTACTTTCTACAGCAAACCCGATACATTGACCTTGGCAAAAAAGTATCCTCAAATCGGTCTCTTCGCACCGCTCAGTATGTCGATCTATACGAAAAAAGGTGAAAAGACCATCTCTGTCTCTACGCTTACTCCGGAAGCATTGGCGACGATCCTTGAGATCCCGAAGGATGACAAAACACTGATCAAAATAGGAAAGATGGTGAAAGAGGCACTCAAAACCGCGATGCCGAACGGTAAGTTTGTGAAACTGCCGTACGAAGTGAAACCACTGGAGGGTGAGCGCGTGACCCGTTTTGAGATGGATATTGACCCGGATGAGTGGGAAGACGTTAAAGACGAGTTTCAGATGCTCTTTGAGGGTGAACTTGCTCCAAACGGATTTGTGATGGCAGGATTCAGTGATCTGAACTATGATTTTGAAGAGAAGGGTTACGAAGCCTTCAATTTCTATGATGTCTATTCGATCTGTAAACTGCCAGTGATCTATAATGTGGCAAAAAAGAGACCTGAAGCAGGTGCATTTGCTCCGTGTTCACTCTATCTCTATATGAAAAAAGGTGAAGAGAAGATGCATATCGCTTTCCCTTCCGTATACAACTGGATCAGTGCGATGGCCATCGACGACAAGGTATCGCTTGAAGCGCTGGATGATGCACAGAAGAGAATGGAAAATATCCTCTCAGGGATAGTGGAGTAAGCGATGTTGAGAACATTTCTGCGCACTCTCCTGGTCTTTGCAATTCTTGGTTTCTCTTCAGCCCTCGCTGCAGAGGAGAACAGCGATGAGGTCAAGGTTGTCTATGATTTGAAAACAGGTGATCTCGAAACAGTGGAGCGGACGTTGATCTCCGGAGTGATGAAAAACAGTGTCTATTATCAAAACCAGCTCAAAGAGCTGAGCGTCAAGGTGGTGATCCATGGTGACAGCTACAAATTTTTTCAAAAAAAGAAACCGATGACAGCCTTGGGGAAAAAACTGAAAACCCTGCATGAGAGTTATGGAGTGGAGTTTGAGATCTGCAAAGTGGGTATGAAGAAGAGAGGTATTGCCGCCGAGAGTCTCTATCCGTTTGTGAATGTCGTCCCGAATGCAAGCCTTGCGCTGATCGATGCACAGCACGAGGGCTATGCCTATCTTCCTGTGCACTAAAGCCGCTATAGCCACCCCTCCGGGTTGAAGCCAACGGCTTTGACCACTCCACCCACACAACTCCATAGATCACTGATCCATTTCGCTATAATAGAGTATGCAAAAGATTATTTTATTTTTTACTATTTTAACGATAGGTTTATGGGCCGATTACCAGGCAAACATCTCGAAGATCACACCGGAGATCAAACAGCGTATGCTTAAAGGAAACTCTTATCGGAAAGGGTGCCCCGTAGGATTGGATGATCTGCGATACCTGCGTCTGAAACATAAGAACTTTCTCGGTAAAGAACAGTGGGGTGAGCTGATCGTACATAGAGAGGTGGCAGATGAGGTGGTCAAGATCTTTGAAGCGCTGTACGAAGTAGATTATCCCATCTATCAGATGAGACTGGTGAGCGACTATAAGGGGAGTGACTGGCAGTCGATCGAAGCGGACAATACTTCAGCCTTTAACTGCCGCAGGGCTACAGGAAGCAGGAACTGGTCCAAGCACAGCTACGGGAAAGCGATCGATATCAACCCGATCGAAAACCCCTATATCTCCAGAAGCGGACGTATCTCTCATAAAGCCTCGCTTGTCTATAGAAAAAGAGTGCATCAAAATGATACTGCTGCCGACAGAGCCGTACTGCTACCTGATGACAAGGCCGTCAGGATCTTTAAGAAATATGGCTGGCAGTGGGGCGGTGACTGGAGCGGGGTGAAGGATTATCAGCATTTCAGCAAATAATATGGATTAAGATAACTTCAGAGATGATCTTCGAAGTGGGCTTTTGTATGTACGGAGAGCTTAAGATTGACATTAGCATGTTCTCTGGCACAATTTATTTTTAGAGGGACCAGTAAAAGAGTCCGTATCGATATATTTGCTATTATTAACTTATTCAGATATACTGTCTCTATTCAAAGATGATTTAGAGTTCATCTTAGGCTCGATTTTTATTGCTTACCAACAGTTTACAGTATATTATCCTCCCAAAAGAACACTCCACATTATATTTTGAACATTTCATTTATGAGATGTATTAACACCTAAAGGAATTGCAATGGCAACTCAAGTAAACGGAACCGTAAAATGGTTCAACAGCGAAAAAGGTTTCGGTTTTATCGAACAGGAAAATGGCGGGGATGATGTATTTGTACACTATCGTCAGATCAACAGTAACGGTTACGACCGTGTCTCTCTTAATGAAGGTCAAAAAGTGACTTTTGAGATCGGTAAAAGTGAAAAAGGCCTACAGGCTGAAAACGTTACTGGTCTTTAAGACCAACCATGGGCAGAGAGATCTGCCCATATTTTAGACAATTTTATAAAGAGACTAATGGGTCTTTTTATGAATTGCTTAAAGGAAACGTATGAAAAGTAAAGAAGCTGTTTTTGAAGCGTTAAAAGAAGGTAAAAATCTCATTAGTGGTATTACAGGATTGCAATATACTCTGATTAATAATATCTTACACTCCCGGAATAGTGAGGGGGGTGACTGGAGGCAAAGTGAACTGGGTTTTCACAATCCTCCATCCTGGCTCAATCTCAAAATAATCGAAAAAAACTTATAAACTTATCAGCGGCCACAGAGTTTGATCAGACTCTGTCGTGTCATATCTTCATTGAACTTCTATTTATAAAAAAACGTTATTTTTTTAACACACTCCCCGGCCTCCCTTTTACTGGTTCCCAAATTTTGAGAGTGTGAAAGAACTTGTATTGATTTGGAAGTGGAGGCTTTAACCCCACCTAAAAGTGATATATTTTTTAGTTTTTGTCTCCAAAATTACTGAAAATTCTAAAAACAACAACTGTTTTATGCTAAAAAAATAGTTGTGGGACTGCCCGTAGGAAATACCCTTGGGGGTGGAAGTCTCCACTTCTGTGAGTTCATTCACTCTTTCTCAGTCTGTGAGGAAACCTTTGTCTCCTCTTCATCCTTTTTCTTATTTAGCTTTTTTTGACGCTTTTCTTCCTGTTTTTTCTGTTTCTCGATCTCTCGACCCCGTTTTTGATAAGAGTAATTTGTTTTTGCCATGAGTGTAGGTACCTCCGAAGTATCTGTAATGGTCTATTCCTGGAACACGATGCACTCTATACTGTTACGTCGTGTAGTGCTTGTTTAGATCTTTTGGAATGCCCCTGAAAGTTGGGTATTAAAAACCTGGTTTTATGAAGTTTGACCATTATACCTTGTTTACATTTATTAAAGGGGAGGTGAGATGAAAACGGTTTTGAAGTAGGCAGATCATACTTACTTCTTAAACACAGTTCCCAACATCCCTTTGATCGCTCCCTGAAGGTCGGCAGGGTAGACGACGAACTTCGCATTTTCGCTTTTGCTCATCTCTTCAAGCGTACTGATGTAGCGGTCACCCAGCAGGAACATCGCGGGAAGTTCATTGTCTTTGATATTCTGGGTGATGATATTGATCGCTTCACCCGAAGCGTTGGCGAGGGCGATCTGTGCCTGTGCCTCTCTCTTGGCTGCTTCGAGTTTTCCGTCTGCTTCGAGGATCGCTGCATTTTTGTTCCCTTCCGCAGTGGTTTCGATCGCACGTCTTTCACGCTCTGCTGCTGCCTGTCTCTCCATCGAGTCCTGCATCGACGCACTTGGATTGATATCCTGGATCTCTACAGACTTGACCGTCACTCCCCAGTCTGCGACATCATCGATGATGGAGTCCTTGAGTTTGGTTTTGATATGTTCACGGTTGGAGAGTGCTGCATCCAGGTCCATCTCACCTAGGATCGAACGCAGGGTGGTCATTACAAGCTCCTGGATCGCGATGCGGAAGTTTTCGATCCCATAGATCGCATCACGCGGGTTGGTGACACGTGCAAAGGTGACGGCGTTGGTATGAATGACGGCATTATCCCTGGTGATCACCTCCTGTTCGGGGATATCAAGGATCAGGTCCCGGGTAGAGACACGCTCCCGGATCGACTCGATATAGGGGATGATAATATTGAGCCCCGGTTTGAGCGTGCGGCTGAACTTCCCAAGTCTCTCTACGACCCACTCTTCACCCTGAGGAACGATATTGATCCCCTTATAGAGTGTAACGATAACTAAAACTGCAAGTATGATAAGTATATAGAGCGCTTCCATGATCTTCTCCTTTTTTATTTGATAAGGACGGACAAGAAGCAAAGCTCCTTATCCTACTTTAACACTGAGTTCTCTTTAGCAGAGAGCTCAAGTGACTAGTCACTTTTGGATCACTATGTGATCACTTACACCGGTTCAACTTCTATAAGCTGACCATTGATCTGTACGATCTTGACGCGGGTATCTTTTGTGATCTTGACTTTGGCTGTGGCATGCCAGACTGTATTGCCCAGTACGGGTGCATCAAACTTTACTTTGCCTCTGCTGTGGGGTTCTATCTCTTCGAGTACATTTCCCTCTGTATCCAGACGGTAGTTGGACTGACCGCTGTCGGTTTGGTGCGGCTCCCGAAACCATTTGAACCAGGCAGCAATAGAGAGCAGTGAGAGGACGATCCAGGTAAGCAGCTCGGTATTGAAGCTTGTGCCAAAGAGCATATCTATCACTCCGACCACTATCGCCGCAACACCAAGTCCCAGCATAAAGAATGTCCCAAGATTCATTTCGATGATAAGGAGAATAATCCCCAGAATGATCCAGTGCCACCAGAGCATCGTCTCGTTTAAAAATGCGATCATTAATTCCTTCCTTTCATCGTCAATTATAGCATAAAGGATCGCCTGTTGAGACCATTTTTTGGAAATGCATTGTCCCAGAGGTTTCTTTGGAGAACGAGGTTTATCGGATTGTCTTCATCTAACTCTGGAGTAAAAAAGCAAAGAAGATGAGAAGTGTTGCTGCTTGACAGGTCAATTGATTAAAAAATAATCTACTGAAAGTGAATCGGGATAACGATTTGGGACTATAATGACAAAAAAATTGAAATAAAAATCATGTATGACAAGGATCTCTTGTGAACGCAAAAGAAAAAAACCTCAATAATCTCTATAGAGCCAGAGTTTCCCATCTCAAATGGGTCAATACTATCAAGCTTCTCGTCTCTGGATTTAAAGTCGATAAGAGTCATATGACACTCCCTATCATTCAGGATACAGAGGTAGGCGCATGGTACTATAATCAAGCACTTCAGTTTGCACAGTTCAAAAGTCAAAATGTTTTAGAGGAGATGGAGCGTCTTCTCGAAGCGATGTTCAACTACTATGCGAAAATCTATGCGATCTATTTTACAGAAAAACAGAACGCGATCAGAAGTTTTTTTGGTAAAAAAGAGCATAGTATCGGTCATAATGATCAAGAACTTGCTTCACGCTACTATGAAGATATCATTAAACTTTCTGACGAATTTAAGAGCAAACTTCATACACTTGAGCGACAGATGATGGCACTTCAGGAGAAAGATCACGAAATGGTAAGTGATTTCAGCCTGATGAATTCAGAGTCTGCACCAGAGAAACAGGTACTTAAGATCGAAGAGGAAGAGGAAGTAGATGAAGTTTATAGCCTCAGGGCCCGCTGAGACTTTCTTATCTCACTACCTCTTTATGAAGCAGGCGTCAAAGGTGTGGCGTGACATCATTTATTTGGAAGTCGGCAGATTATTTTGACAGGGTTTGAATGACCGACTGGAGTTCACCGGGCAAGGGTGCTTCAAACCTATAGTCTTTTCCCTTGATCTCAAAGAGAAGAGAACGTGCATGCAGGAAGAGCCGCTTGGAGTGGTGATGCTTGTCAAAATAACGGTTTATTTTCTCCTCTCCATACTTCTCATCACCGATAATAGGATGATCAAGATAAGCGAGTTGGGTACGAATCTGGTGCATACGGCCTGTGAGTATCTGTACATCCATCAGGGTAGCCCCTTTGTAGTGCTTGATAGGTGTGAAAATACTCGTTGCATCTTTCCCCTCTTCACTGACCTGGACTTTTTGGACTCTCTCCTGTTTGCGTTCGAGCCTGTGGGTGATCTTCTGTTGTCCTTCCTGCCACTCCCCTGCGACCAGGGCAGTGTAGTGCTTCTCTATGCGGTGTGCCTCTCTGAGCAGGGTATGGAGTTGCTGGAGCATCTCTCTGCGCTTGGACACAAGGAGGAGACCGCTGGTTTCCATATCAAGCCTATGCGCCAGTTCGAGGTAGTCCAGATCGGAACGGAGCTGACGGAGTATCTCGATGAGTCCAAGCTCCGCATGGCTTCCTCCATGTACGGCAACTCCGCTGGGCTTGTTCAGTACGATCATTGCTTCATCTTCAAAAAGAATGGCTTTTTTGACGAGCTTGAGGAGGTAGTCCGGTGCTTTTGGAAGCGGTTTTTTCTCTTCCATTTTGACCGGGGGAATGCGTACGATATCATCAAGTTGTAGTTTGTATTCCGGTTTGATACGTTTTTTGTTGACCCGTACTTCGCCTTTTCGGATGATACGGTAGATACGTGTTTTGGGAATGCCTTTGAGGTGTCGGAGCAGAAAGTTGTCGATACGCTGTCCTGCATCATGTTCGGTAATGGTATGAAAAGTCACTTTGGTCTGCTGCATGAAGCGGATTATAGCGAAACCGGGGTTATAAGCTACATTTAGATATAATCGCGGAAATTTTTTAGCTAAATATTGAAGGATTTAACAATGGCAGAACAATTAAATGTTTATTATGACAAAGATTGTGATCTTAGTATCATCAAATCTAAAACTGTTGCAATGATCGGTTTCGGATCTCAGGGGCACGCACACGCTGAGAACCTTAGAGACTCAGGTGTAGAAGTTGTGATCGGTCTTAGAAAAGGCGGAAGCTCTTGGGAAAAAGCGGCAGCCAAAGGGTTTGAAGTACTTACAGTAGAAGAGGCATCTGCTAAAGGTGATGTTGTTATGATCCTTCTTCCGGATGAGAACCAAAAAGAGATCTATGAAGCACAGATCGAGCCAAACCTAAAAGAGGGTGCAACGATCGCATTCGGTCACGGGTTTGCGATCCACTACGGACGTATCCAGCCAAGAGCGGACATCAATGTAATGATGGTTGCTCCAAAAGCACCGGGTCACACTGTAAGAAGTGAGTTTGTAAGAGGTGGTGGTATCCCTGACCTTATCGCTATCGGTCAAAACCCAAGCGAAAATACTAAAGATGTAGCGCTTTCATACGCTTCAGCGATCGGTGGTGGTAGAACAGGTATCATCGAAACTACATTCAAAGATGAGACAGAAACTGACCTTTTCGGTGAGCAAGCGGTACTTTGTGGTGGTGTATCTGCACTGATCCAAGCTGGTTTCGAAACATTGACTGAAGCGGGTTACCCTGCTGAGATGGCATACTTCGAGTGTCTACACGAGATGAAACTGATCGTTGACCTTATCTTCGAAGGTGGTATCGCAGATATGAGATACTCTATCTCTAACACAGCAGAGTACGGTGACATGGTATCTGGTCCAAGAGTCATCAACGAAGAGTCTAAAGAGGCGATGAGACAAGTTCTTAAAGAGATTCAAAACGGTCAATTTGCTAAAGACTTCGTACTTGAAGGTCAAGCAGGTTACCCAAGAATGAATGCTGAGAGAAACAACCTTAAAGAGACGCAACTGGAAAAAACAGGTGCTAGACTACGTGAGATGATGCCGTGGATTAAGGCGAACAAAATCGTAGACCAGGAAACTAACTAATCTTTTTGGTTATTTCACTGCATCTTTGAAGGAGCGGCTCAGTCACGTACTGAAGTACGCTCCTTTACCACAACCTTCAAATCTTCAGTAAACTAACTAAAAATCTTGCGTTAGTTTGTTTTATTGTAAGCTCCTTTACTCCAAACATTCCTTGTGCTTGCACTCTCTGTGAGGAACCTGAATATAACTCAATAAAAACTTGGCTTTGTTTACATTGTAAAAAATATACAATCTACGGAAATTTTTTTAAAACACTTGACATGCTGATCTAGAAATATTATTGTGCTAAACGCTAAACGCTAAACGCTAAACGCTAAACGCTAAACGCTAAACGCTA
>JBEWPZ010000034.1:0-23317 GCA_047689535.1 Candidatus Sulfurovum kebritense
ATTTGGCGGATTCGACTCATAAGCAAATACCCTTAACTAGAATTCTAGCATCTAACAAAATGAAACTCCTACCAGGAGAGTATATCTTTATAGAGGATAACCAATGCCATACATAAGCACAATCAAAACACCTTACCTGGCAAAAGAGATAGATATGTCAGTGAGACAACTCAGACGATATGAGAGTGGGGAATCTATCTTCACTTTTATTCCCACACTAAATTACGAAGAGGAAAGGGATAAGCTACTATTTAATGCAAAGGTGGGCGTACTGATAGAGAGGTGCATGAACGCGAACACCGATCATGATTTCCCCAAAGAAGAAAACACCAAACCTTTAAAAGAATTGCAACGTTTAGCAAAAGTGGGTGAAAAGTACGGTCCACTTATCAGTAGCGATCTTCTCCAAGACCTCATATCATAGGGGTCTAACCCCTATTACCAAAAATGTGCCGCCATTAATTAAGTGCCACAAAAAAATAAGTGGTACGGCACACACTATCCCAAAAATGTTCCTATTTTGTTCCTTTTTGTTCCTTTTTGTTCCCTTTTGTGTAAAAACCACCCCTTAAAAAAACACCCTAAAAAACTGTCACAATTTAACTGCATATAAAAAACACTCAAAGGAAAAATATGTCACATCTTAAACTTATGGCTAGAAAGCAGAATCTAGCAGGTATTAACGTTGGGCTTAGTAGCTCAAACGAAGAGGTCACACTTGATGCAGTGATTACACAAGCGGTGCAAAGCGGGGATAAGCTTGTACAACTTGATGAGATCATGCCAAGTGGTGAACATGCACATGGTCTGGCAGATACGCTACTTGCAGGTATCCAGGTTGCACAAAATGAGGGCGTAAACGTTTCAGCAGATGCGATCGACCTATCTATTGCAACAG
This sequence comes from Candidatus Sulfurovum kebritense, assembly GCA_047689535.1. Lineage (GTDB taxonomy): Bacteria > Campylobacterota > Campylobacteria > Campylobacterales > Sulfurovaceae > Sulfurovum > Sulfurovum kebritense. The sequence goes on from JBEWPZ010000034.1 coordinate 899, forward strand.
CGGGTATGGTTATGGACTCAATGGTAAGCATGGACGGTATCGACTCCGTAGACGGTAGCGGCATTGTAGCAACAGCGGTAGCATTTAACCAGTACGTGATCCTTAACTCAAACATTGCAGGTCTTGACGGTAACATCGGCGATATGGAGGCACTCAAGCAGGGCGACAAAGACAACTTGAAATTCAAGTGTTATACGTTCAACCCGATTGCCACCGACGGTATGGGGGACATTGCAGACGGTACGGTGATCACTCCGGCAAATGCTTCAAAAACTATGGCACTTGCAAAAAGAAGCTTTACGGCAACAAAAGAGAGTACAGTACTCACTTATACGTTTGATGTAAAAGCAAAAACAGGCGGCGATAACTATGCTATCGGTAGAGGTACCACTGAAGTGATCATCGGCGATACTGGAATATCACTGAATGACTACGAGGTGTCAGCACAAGAGTCAAAACCAAAAAGAACAATTACAACAGAAGCAGGGAAACAGATTGATATGGTTGTTGACTATGCTGCAGGTACAATCGTTGTAACACTTGAAGATGATGCAACACTGGCAGACGGTACAATTATCTATGCTACTTCCTCACTATCTCATGATACGATCGGTGAGATCAGAGGTTTCGTTGGTTCTGATATTGCAGATTACACATACGTGGCATTCCCGGCAACAATCGGTACTAAAGCTACTATGATGGATATTCGCCAGGTGAACCAGGCACTCAAACACGCACTTCTACCGGTCGGTCTTCAAGTTGCAGGCCAAAAGATCGCATCAGAACTTCTTGGGTTGAAAATCGATCTTGCTACCCAGTTCTCTAAACTATTTGGTACTCCGGTTGACTTGACCACAAACAGAGGTCTTGCGACGACAAATGAAGCATACAAACTGCTTACTGTGTCTATCGACAAAGCAGCTGTTGCGATCAATGAAGAGTCTATGCTGACTGACAAAGTTTGTGTAATCGGTGGTATGGGGCTTGTGGATGCCTTTGGAATGATGGCTAAAAATACAGACGGTCTTACTATCCGTGATACAAACGAAGCGAATGCGTTCAAATTCCTCGGATACCTTGACGGTAAATACCCGGCATACTATGACCCAAGACATGATGCAAAACACCCACTTGTAGACGAAAACGGCGATGTGAGCGCTACTGCTGCTGATAACGTGTATAGCACTCTCCAAATTATCGGTACGCCAAGCGACCCATCAAAACGTGCGGTTATCTCCGGTGTAGGTCTTCCTATCGTCCCTGTTGATCTTAAAATCAATGATAACTCTGAGCAAAAAATCGCTCTTGAAGGTAAGTTGATCGCAGATGCGAACAAGGATCCAAAAGCAAGAAAACTTGCTAAGAAAATTCTTTTCAGAACTCACTAAGAGATAGGAGGATAAACAATGCAGAAGCCAGTCAGTAACCTAACAGACGCTCCCGTAACATTGGGGGGCGTAGAAGTGTCGGCAAAAGGCCAAAGAGTCGTGAGAGAATCTTTGATCACTGAAGATGAAACAAAAGAGATCATGGGCAACGGAGGTGTGATCGAGTTTAAACCTGCAGCCATTACCGTAAAAATCAAAGAAGATAGTGACGGTCAAAATGCAAGCCCAGGTAATAATTCGACAGAGCCACTGCAAACAAAAAGCCAGGGTGTTGTTCATGTAGCATATCCAGAAAAATACATCAAAAATGATGGTGAGCTAAGCGGAACAGTCACACTGCAGAAAGCTATCGAGGCACTCCAGGAAGAGTACGGTGACAAGATCGTAACAGATAATGAGTTCATTGAACTGTATCCAGAGGAAGACATCGAGGCATACAGAGTAAAGGAAGAAGATGAGCAGATTAACAAATAGGGAAGAAATTTTCCCGTCTATCTATATAGAGCCGACAAAGGATCTCACCGAGCGCTTCAAGCCAAACGAAGCCGGAGTGATTTGCGGTGTTGGGTATATGAGCATTGGGAACCCCCTATATGCTCTAAACATTGTCGGGACCACGGAGAGATTAAAGAGTACTGTTACTGCAAAAGGCGGTAACCCTAAGAATGAAACACTTTACCACCTAAAGGAGTTCTTTGCGGAGTATCCTGGTCGTGTTTATTTGGCGAGGCTGCTTGGGGCAGATAGTACTACAAAAGTTCTTTCAGTGGTGTACAATGTAGATACGTATGAATTTGACAGTACGGTAGAACAAAACATTTTTGGTGTTTCCAATCTTGATACGTGGGGGGATACCACACCGACCAATCCGGTTGAACTATTGATCAAGCTTTGTCCGCAGTCAAAAATCACTGTAGACATTACGGCTGTTGCAGGAAAAGCAACGATCACTATGGCTGATGAGTTCGGAAACAGAATCTATAAAGTCGAGGGACACCTTGATCCTGCGCACCTGGACGACAATAACGAGAGTGACTTTATCGGCAACATTGCAGATGATAGAGTGATCGGCATCAAAGTAGATACTACTCACGCGGATTACAGCGGTGATTTTACGATCACAGAAACGTTTACAAACGGCCTGGCTGCGGATTCAGGTGAGATCAGCGTTACTCAGGCTGAGAATATTCTTAGATCAGTCTCCAAAAAGAGTGATTACATGGTTTCATTCGGCCAGACAGACGAAGAGCTTCTTAAAATGATGAAGAGTGTTGCTGATGAGGCGACTATCGGATATATCGTTGATATTGTGGCTTCTTCTATTGCCCTGGCAAAGAACAAAAAAACCACACTTGGTCTTGATGATCATATGACATGCTGCATCTGGAACAGAGTGCCGTACAAGTTTGGTACCGGAGTTCAGAATATTGGTCTGAGTGGGTTTGTAGCTGGTAGAAGCGTTGCACGTAACATCGGTGGAAAACTTAAAAGAGCAGAACGCAGAATCAGCGGTATTGCAGGAATCAATCACGCTATCCCAAGAGTGGTACCGAGAGACATCCCAGCATTGACCAATGATGAGAAAACAGAGCTTACCACAGCACGCATCAACACAGTGGAGGACTTCCTTGGAAAGGTATGTATTACAGATATACTGAGTGCACTAGAGAAAGAGACCGATCTGATGAGCTTCCCGGTAGCTGACGGACTTGGATATATCAAGCGCACACTTGGGCAATACCTGGATAGTCAGATGTTCAAAAACTTGCAGGTTGCAAAAGCTTTCATGGAAAATGAGGCAAGAGTATTTTTTGAGCACTGCCAGGCAAACGCATTCTTTGACAATGATGCAGAGACTCCATGGACTTTTGAAGTCTATGACGAAAACAATGACACAGTGGTGATTGACTTCCAGTGCTACATGGAAGGCGTTATGAGAAAAGGTGTAGTAAGAAGCACCATATTGAAAGGATAGATAAATGCTATATGCACTAAATGTTGATCAATTAACAGGTAAAGAACCTGAAGTCGAGGTGGGTGAAGAGGTCACCCTGGACAGCATGATAGAGGGAATGTCTCAGGTACACATGGCACACAATACGCTTATGGCTATTGCCGGGGCCGTATCTGCTGTTACTCCCGGTAGTGATGCTACACTTATGGATATTACACTTGACGCTATCGGTGCAGCTACAGCGGAAGTAACTGAAGATGGTGTAGAGCCAGAGACAGAGTTCGATGACGAAGCAATGGCCTATGCGCTGGACGTTACCATGGACTTTGCGGGTGCGCTTGGACTTAGCCAGAGTGCAATTGGCGATCTTTATGACGAGGACGAGGAAGTGGCTATGGACGAGCTGCAAAACTTCGCAAGTGCTATCAATAGCGCTATCCATGAAGAGGGCGATCTTGCAAGCCTTGTAACCGCACACATTCACCTTGACTCTATCGTCGCAGAGTTCGGGGAAGACACAGAAGAGGAGATCACACTTGATGCAGTAGCGATGGATTGGTCTTTCTCAAAAAAGAAGTCTCGCAAAAAAGCTAAAACAGGCACCGGACACACGATGAAAACGGTCGAGTGTCACAGAACTATTGATGGTGTTCGGAAAAAAGGTTTCTGCAGGTATCCAAAATCACTCCTTAAAGGGAAGTACAAAAAAGCCAGAGGGGTTAGTTCAAAACAAAAGTCTCACTTGGCGACGATGGTTACCGATGCCCACACAGCCCAATCAAAAAGAAGACGATCTCAGAGCATGAAGCTTACCAGAGAAGCAAGAGGAAGTTCCGCTTCAAAATCTGCAAAAGCAAAAATGTAGAAAGGATAGTGCCGTGGAAGCTAAAAAACTTTTACCATTAGCCGTGGCACTTAAAGCCTCAGAAATGTTATCTGCCTTAGCCGTCGATGGCGAGGCAGTACATTTTGATGCTTTAGCAAGTGCCGTGTCTGATGCTGAATATGATCAAGTAGAAATGGATAGCGTATGTGCCGACAGTGCACACGCTCTTTTGTCGTTTGTGTCGTTCCTTGGAGTGAAAGATGATGTGATCGAAGATATGATCGCGGGTGACAGAGGAGTGTCGTGCGATATGGTTGGCTCACTGTCCGTATCGTTTAACGAGAAGTATACGCAAGAAGAAGTTTATGCGCTTGCGGAAGAATTTGCAGATCAGTTCGAGTATGACGATGAAGTATCTATGGATGCAGTAAGTCCACAAAGATGTAAGTCTGGATACAAGCGTAAAATGGTGATCAAGCACGGTAAGCCTACATGGAAGTGTGTAAGGTTATCCGGCAGAACACATATGAGCGCGAAGCAGAAACAGGCACTTGCAAAAGCGAGAAGAAAGTCACATACTGCATTGGCAAAGTATTCACGCACCAGGTCAATGAAGATAGGTAAACAAAAAGGTCTTCATTCATGAGTTTTTCCCCTACTTTTAGCGATGCTATACCATTAATAAACAATGTGCTTGGCACCTCTATCAGTGGGGGTGTGTTTGGTTGGCAGCAGTCTCATATGGGTGAACTTAATCAGAACCTATTCGTGACATTCCAGGACAAAAGCTCCGGTGTCATGGTAAGGGGCCGGATACTCTCTTACAGTATTTCAGATCAAGCAGAGTGGCAGAATAAGTTTGAGGGAACCGACGGAGACGGTAAAACACCAATGCTGTCAGCTATCCTCCAGAGTGGTATTTTTGCGGAGAACGAAAATGTTATAGCGGGGCTTGCAGGGAAAACATTGATCACTAAAGCGCAATCAGTTCAGGTATGGACCGGGATGCAGCCGCAAGAAATCACTGTTGAAGTTGAATTTAGAGCTTTTTCAAATGCCTCAATAGAGGTGGAACAGGCTATACAGGCATTACGCAAAATGAACGCTCCTGAACTCAAAGAGCATGTGCTTGATGCAACATCAAAGGCAATAAACAGCATGGTGCTTGATAAGTCATTGAGCAATGAAGACAAGGCCAGAGAACTATCAAAAACGGATGCCCTCGGAGACGTGCCAAGTGATATTGCATTTTCGATCACTCAGAGAAGATTCAATGCCACATACAGGATAGAAAATATCAGCGAAAGTGTCGAAGAGTTACAGATTGACAGAAACGGAAACAGGGTGTACCAGGTAGTGTCTATAACATTAGGCAGTAAGGCAGGTATCATGAAATCAGATGTTAAAGATGGCACAGCTTTTTCGGCTATAAAAGAGTTAGGCGAAACTATCGATAGAACAATCAAAAATTACTTTTAGAAAGGAATAATATGTCAGCAGTACCAATGGAAGTTACAAAGAACTTCATTATTGCGGAAAAAGGTGCCGGAGATGTGCTTGCATCGTCATCGGCCTATCTTGTTATCAAGGGATTTGAACACCTTACGTTTATGACAAAAACACACAGCCTTGCGGTGGTAAAAAATGGAGTGATCGAATACTCTACACCAACAGGCAACAAAACGTTCGGAAAAGGTAAAAACCAAACATACAACCAGATCCCAATTTCATTCAATGAGCGCGAGGGTATGGATGTAAAACAGGCCATTGAGTGCATACAAACATCAGGTAGAAACGGTGAACTTGAAGTTGAGTTCTTTATCGGTGACGGTGAACACGTAGCATCAAGATCGTGGGGGAAACTCTTCGCCGGATTTATCGTGGTGGAAGACAACCCAGAAGCAGATAGTGAGGGAAGCGAAACACCGCTGAGTCAATCAGTTACACTTCACGGCCACTATTTCCCGGATAAGCCAGTGATCAACGAGAGCCTAAAAGGTATTGCTCATAAGAGCATCAACGAACTTAACAGTGTGGATGGTGGCTATCAGGACTGCTGACCGTAACCCACAAACAAGATAAATAGGGGCCATGCGCCCCGCTTTAAAAAATCTTCCCTCAAATTGCTACACTCTAAAAAAGACAGTAGAGCATAAGCATGACAAGCACAAGAACCATTTTTGACAACACAGCAACTTCCCTTAATATCGTAGCCACAGATACACAGCTTGATGCAGTTTTTAGCAGCATTTCGCGCGAGTTTTTCTCATATGTGTATCCGGTAGAGTTTGTATCGTATGTGAAGCTTGAAGAGCTTGGGATTACACTCTATGATGGCTATGTAGACAATAACGATGTACTTGGTCTGGGCATAGGATCCTTCAAAATCAAGGAGTTGTCTGCCTTGATAGATGGCTACGGTATCAGAGTAGAGCCTGTAGATATTGAAGTGTTCAGTCTTCCAAACAACTATGCCGGGGCTTTCCAGTATGTCTCAGAGTACTTTTTATCAAGGATAGAAAAGGAAAATATGGACGTGCTTCGATCGGCAGGTATAGACAACGTTGAAACAACGGAACCGATCGACTTGCTGCAGATAAGAGAATATCTAAGAAAAGAGTTTTCTATAACCACTGTAGGGCTGGTGATGTAATGAGCTTTATTTCAACGGTTAAGTCCGCTCTAAATGGGGCCGGGCAATTGATCAAGGAGTATCAAAACACAAGAGAGTCGTTTAACCTATATGCCGATGCCTTTGCTGACAATGATATAGGAACGTTTTCAAAATCGGGACTATCCGTTGATGAATACAGAAAAGAACTCTTGAAGACCAAAGCGAACCTTGAAAAGTTGCAACATGCAGATGTGTTCAAGGTGAGCATAGTTAGAGTTGAGCCGTATTACGATGTTCAAAAGTCAGAGATCATTACCTCCATGATGAAATCAGTGTCGATCACGCATGACGGGGTTGAAACACAAGAAGATAGGGTAGGAAGTGGTTATATTAACTGGCACAAAGGAAGACAGTCCGGGGAGATACAGGCGGTATTTCATGAGTTCCAGGACGGATCGGTAATTGATTTTCTGACCAAAATATCAAATAAAAACACACTTGATGGTACACGCGAGTCTCTAAGTATCGGCAATACGATACGTGGTGTGGCAACAGATATTGACAGAGGGATAAATGCTTTCAATTCCATAAATGCTATTGCCGGAAACTCAATAAAGCCTATTGGAGGCATAGGCACAACCGTAAACGGAGTACTCGGTGCCATTGGGAGCGGAGGGGCAACGGCGGGGAACAAAAACGGGAACATTATGCCCTCAGACGGCACGACACTACTCCCATATGACTACTACTTTAAAATCACTATCTCTAACCTGAATGTAAACCACTTCAATAATACGATCAGTGAAACAATAGTTGTAGATGATGAGTTTATTATTGAGGGGAACGTGTCGCAAGATTACGCAACCGGGAATGAGGAGTATCTTGAAGTGAGTGCAACATTCAAGCCGATAAAGAGTTGGAGGTAGGATAAAATGTACATTATGTCAATGATAACGCAACATCTCTCAGATAAAATTTTAAAAGGATAGTAAAAAAAGGGAAAACATGTCCGCCTTGCCACAACTTAGAGAGTATATCAATATCACACCGACCCCGGAAGCGGTAGAAGAAGTTGCCAACTGGCTAAGAAGACGATACCCAAAGCATAGCGATCGTAATCCCCTCAATTGGTATGACGCTTTTTTGGTCCTGGAAGTATCAGAGATCACCATCAGAGGGTATGTTGAGGACGGCATACTTAAAGACCTGACTATCCCGTCAATTGCCATGTTTATAGCAAGGCGAGATATTGTCTGGGATAGGTTCGGGAGACCGGAAGAAAACAACACGTATGAGCACAAGCAAAACATGAGAGAAATGCTGCATGAGCTTAACTACTATAGAGAGATAAACGGGAAAAATCCGATCACGCTTGAAGAAAAAATAGAATCTCTAAGATCGAATCTGTTTAGTCCGGAAGAAGTGAAACCTCACGGGAAAATAGAGAGGGAAAAGAACGTTGTTTCATTTGAGATGTACTATGTCGTGAGCGTAGATCAAAAAACCTTTGATTTTATCAATGAAGTATTAGCGGGTGACAAGGAGTAAACATGACAACCAAAACAGAGGAAATACTGCTGCAGTCTATCCCCAAATTCGGGGTAATACTAAAGCGATTAACACTTATGGAGAGTATCAACCTATCGAAACAAAAAACGGACTATTTCGGTTTCTTAAAAAGGGTGATCGAATCTATAAGTAACCTTGACGAAATGCAGATAGCAAATATAACGATACAAGATGCTATTGCCATGACGGTGTACTACCGCATGTACTTTTGGGGAGACATGGAAATATCGGATAATGGCGGGCTTTCACCGTCAGACTTCATAAGATCATGCGGAAGTGAAGAGATCGACAAGAGCACAGTAAGAATAGGGGATTATAGATTTTCTCCTGCCATAAGGATGAAAGATGCAATTGACGCGGAAAGGTACTGCGCTTCGGTTGGTGATATTGCCAATCTTAGATTCTACATCATGGGTGCCGGGTGTACCAGGAAAGGCGTAAAAGACGGTATCGATACGATCAAGTCACTCATGGATGATAGCAATGACATAGGTGCACTCCTGGCTTACAATGAGTTGATAGGCACACTATCTAATATTGAGCTCAGTTTCATGGATGGTGATGGGAAAATTTCTATCGTTGCCGAGAAAGGGGGTGAGCGCTTTGCTCTACCCTTTCGAGGGTCGAGATTTTTCACCTTTGGCATATAGTGACATGGTTGTGATCTTGGAGGAGTTGGGCATCGAATACGGTGATCACGATCCCATTCTTTGTTACGACCTATACAAGCACAGAATAAAAAAGCAAGAAGCGAAACGGCAGGAGGTAAATAAAAATGGCTAGTTTCCCAAAAGATGAAGTGGCCATTGCACTGACAAAGAAGTGGACCAAGAGTGAGATAGCTGACCTGGCTAAGAATAAAAATCTATCCCCTGTTGCCTATGCTATGCTTTTTTCTCATCTAAGCTATAGCCGTGATCTTGTAGTGACAAAGATTACATCATTATTGGGGCGCACAAAGAAGTCTGTAACAAGAAGTGTAGACGCTTTCATGAAAAAATGTGAAGATAATGGGATTGTTATCGCCGAAATAGTCCAGGAACAACCGGAGCCTGAACCTAAGAAGAAGCGACCCAAAAAGGCAAAAAAGGGAGAAGTGGAAAAGGCCGTTTCAAAGCTATCCCCGGTGCTGGATCTATTCAATGTAAATAAGCGTAATACAATCGATCTTATCAATTCCATAGAGGGGGGTGAAAACTTTAGCCAGGAGGCTATCCTTGCATCGTATAAAGTATTGTACACACTATTGATGGCTAAAGCCAAAGGAGAGACAGTTACAAAAAAGGTGTCTGCACAGTATGAAATGGAGGAGCAGCCGGACGGCACATTTAAAAAAGTTCTCATGCAGGACCGGAGCGGCAAGCGTAAGATTTGGGAAGAGACCCAATCACACCTGCCGGACGAAAAGGCATTCGCCGGGGCGCTTGTCGTTATGGAAGTGATACAAAACCTAGAGAACGGTAACCAGGAATACCTCACTCAGGAGGAAAAAGAGGACAGGTATGCGTTGTATCTAAAAAGGATCGAAGAAGAGCGCACGAACTACAGTACAAAAGAGTACACGGACGCGGAGATCATGGAAGAGGAAGACTGACATGGAGGCCCTTATAGCTTTTGCTTTATCAGCGGTTATACTGGCTGTTATGATGACCACAAGATTCATTAATAGTTTTATGGAAGAGGATAGTTAATGCTTGACAATATATCATCCCTAAAACGGTGTAAAACATTTGAAGAAGTGCATAAGTCACCTTATTTCCAGAAACACTTTGTGCAGAAGTATATAAACAACATCCCACGCATGGCATTTGAGCTATTCGGGGTGAGCATGACCTATCAACAGATAGAGATACTTAATGGGCATGACTGGGAGGGTGGACGTACAGCAGTACCGTCAGGCCATGGAAGCGGAAAGACTTTTTTTATAAGTATCATAGCACTTGCTCATATGCTTTTGTTCCCAAGAAGTATCACACGTATACAGGCACCAAAGGCGGAGCAGGTCACCAAATTCTCATTCAAGGAGATCAAAAGCAGGCTTGCTGAATTGGATAGCCCAAGAAAAATTAATGATCGCCTTGTTAAAAGCGAATGGCATTTCCTTGTGAATTTTTTTCAGCAAAACACAAACCTGATATACATCAAGGGGTTTAAGGAAAGTTGGTACATAGAGCCAGCTACCGCTCCAAAAGGGGACCCTACAAACCTTTCAGGGCAACACAATACTTTCTATCTACTTCTATTCGATGAAGCAAGTGGTATTCCGGACACTCACGTGGACGGTTCACTTGGGGCACTATCGGAACGATTTAATAGCTGTATTGCATTTTCTCAGCATACCAGGACAAGCGGGCGTTTCCACGAGTGGGTAACTACAAGATCGATAGATCAGGGTGGTGTGTGGAAAGTAATACGACTTAACTCTGAACAGTCACCCCGTGTAACCGCCAAAGCGATAATGAACTGGAGAGCAACATACACCGAAAACGAATACAACGTAAGGGTACTGGGGTTACCCCCGCTATTTGAAGACGGATTCCTACTAAATAGCCTGGAAGCAAACCGGGCGTACAGTAGAAAAGGCAAGGAATGGATAGATAAACTCAGTTTCAGCACACTCACTACATCAACCGATGTGGCGTACACAGGTCTGAGAGACAGCAGTGTAGTAACTACTATGAGAATAGCGGTGAAGACCGACAGTACCGGGAAACTAAAGCTGTATGTCATTGTGGACGATATTTCGGTGTATCAGGGCAAAAATGCAAAGCTTCCAACCGAAATAGGGGAAGAGGCATACAAGACGCTGATAAAAACCATAGATGAAGCATTGGAGCAGGGCCAGAGCTACCAATTCTATAGGCTGCCGATCGATGCCACCGCCGGGGGCCACGAAGCGTATACAAAACTTGACGATAAGGTATCCACTGCAAACCTTGGTGATGCCCTGGTACAACCGATAACATGGGGTAGTATGAGGATGATAGGATTCGATAAAAAGAGATTTGTCAACGCCAGAGCAAAAGCGAACATCATGCTCAAAGAAGCGATCATCGAAAACAGGTTCTTTGTAAATACGAACAAATATAAAACAAGAGTACTCAACGAACTATCACATATCCCTTTCACATTCTCGGTAAGCTTTCAATACAAAATACTCTCTAAGCAGGAGATGGCAAAGCAGGGTATTCGATCCCCGGATATTATCGATACATTCTCGCAGCAATTCTTAGTGCCATACGTCACGCCGCCCAATCAAGAAGATAGCGATGAAGATGATATTGTCGAACTGGAAGACGAGGCCATGGAAGATGAGATGATGGATGAAGGTTTAGACATTTTAGATGACTATTTAGACGATGATTTAGACATAGAGGAGGAAGAGTTTGAAGATTTAGAGTCTGAATTGATCATGTAGCAAAAAATGCTAAAAGCACGGTTTTGTCGGTACCGGGAGGGCGATACCTGTATGCTTAAACCTTAAATTACGCGATCATATTTACCATACAATAAACCATGGATATTAAACATTACAGGGTGCTCAACGTACTCTTAAATACAAACTCAGTAGATCGGTATACGTTTTGTGTGATTGATATTGCCAAGGATATAGATACCAATAAAATATACCGGGCAAGGATCAAAAAAGGGCTACTAAAAGAGAATATCATCATGGATGATGTGAAGAAGCATATGAAAAAACTCTTTAGGACAAAGCAACCGGATTACGTCATATCAACGCAAAAAGACCTGCTCAAAGACTCATATCACTACGATCTATACAACCGAAAGGATGAGCACGAGTTATCAATGCTGTATATTACCAATTTCGGAATACTTGAAAACCTGCACTCTTCGCTACAAGAGATAAGGAACCAGGAGGGGTTATTTTTGGTAGATGGGGATAGCGCAAAGACGGCGTGGAAGTTTGACCACTCTCAGCTTCGTATGGCCACATTTGCTTTTATGTTCAGTCTTGATCTACTGAACCGGAATAGAACAAGTGCATTGGTTAAAGCACTCATGGAAGAATAAGGACCGGATATGATACTCACCATAGAAGAGATGATGGTATTTAAGAAAAACTATATCGAACTCATGAAAAAGAGTGCGGTCAAGGTACAACTGACACCATATCACGTTAAGAACAACGATGCCTGGGCCTACGATGTGTTTGGCAGCGCGGAGTATTCGTTCATGTTTGATGTGCTGATACACAATGTGGACCATGCCCTTGAATTTGGTTATGATATAGCGAGATAGCGTTATGGCAAAGGTAAAACAGGTATCAAGGGTTAAAAGCACCAACACCACACGCAAAACCTACAACAATAACCCGATCATGCACCATAGGTTGCAAAACGAAAAAATCGACAAGTCTTTGTCTAAAAAGACCGACACGAGGGTATCGCCACTTACTATCCAAGAGCACAGCAAGGCAATACAGCTTTACCTCCGGTACTACAAGGGTGGGGTAAGTATTAAAAACGCGCTTGATCACTCCCTTGATGATGATATACAAAGAGCCAGAACGCAGCTGAGAGCATTCTATATCCGTAATCTAAGCAAAGAGGTATTCCGGTTTACAGTTAAAGCCAGCGGACTATATCAGGCCACAAGCCACCAGGTGGAACTGCAGTGGGATCTCTCCGGCATTGATCTGGATAGTCCGGCAAAGGATATTTTTTTAAACGCACCGATCAAATTCCAATGTTCGTGCGGAAGACACACCTATTGGTATCGCTACATCTGGACGGTTTTGAGATCAAGCCTGGGAGTCCAGGAGCACCGCTTTCCAAGAGTTAGGAACCCGCAGGCGAAAGGTATGCTGTGCAAGCATGGGGTAAAAGTTCTCACCACGCTGCACTCTACTGCTTTTCAAAACACTTTTGCAAGATATATTGAGAATAAGCGCAATGAGCGCGGTACACACATCAGCCAAAAGGACAAGGCAAAGATAGCTGGGACCAGTTTCAACTCATAGGGCTTAAAAATACCCATCGCCCAAGTGGTAAAATTGTACCGCCCCCAAAGCGGGGGCACTTCATGATTTTTTCATTGTTTACCTCCTTGTATTTTTGACAGCAGTGGTTTTATTCCCATTTCACCACTGCTGCCTATACCTTAATTTTGAATCACTCACAACAGTTATAATAAATCAAAAAGTAGCGAAATGTTGTTCCCAAATGAGTTGATCAATCTTCATAAAGATCGAGAGAAAACCATTACTGATACATGGATAGCAAAAAAGGGCATTGAGGTGACCATTAAACCAGTGAAGATTTTTGATAATGGTGCTGAAATATCTCATGACCTTGATCCGTTTGGAGTCGGCGTGAACACAGTTGGATATGAAGAGGGTTCTATTGGTGAATATGAAAACGAGATAATCCGCAAGATCGTATTTGTTAACGAACAGTTTCAATTTTCTCCTATCTCACACGACATGATGCTTGAAGACATTTTAGGGAGCGATGAGAGCTCAAACATGAATGAAGTTTTTTGCTTCATTGAGGGCGACCTGGTACCAAAATACAGCGAACTTACTTTCACGTATTTTGGAAGCATGGTAATGAGGATAGAAGAGATTACGAAAAAACGTCCTTTAAGCGATATTCATAAATATAAATTGGTAAGGTGTTAATGTGAGCAAACTACATAAATTAAGCTTCGGTCTACTCGGCACAAAAGCGCCGGAAGAAACGGTAGATGAAGAGGTAAGTGAGAACACGATACAGGGATTGATGCAGGATCTCATCCAGAGTTCAATGCCGCGTAACTTGATGTATACGGCTACAACCCAAAAGAGTTTCAATTCGGTATCAAGAGATGCAGAGTACCTTGAAAGACACGAGATTTATCAAGATAGCTTCACAAGAGAAATGGTAAAGGTTATCATAGCCAGAGCGATCGGCGTAACACATGACGGGGTGCTACCGTTTCAAGTAACAGTAAGTAAAGAGGCCGGACTAAATGACAAAATCGAAGAGGTCGTAAAAAAAGACCTCAATAGTCTCACAAAGATGATCAATAAAAATTTGCTTGAAGTTGTCATGGATAGCCAGTTTTACGGGGATGGGTATGCAGCCATAGAGACGGGTGATGATGGCGGCATCAATAATCTGATCTATAACTTTTCAACTAAAGCGTTCAATATCACTCCTTATGTTACAAACAAGGGAACTGATGTGGCGTTCGAGGTGAGTGCAAATACTAAACTTATCGGTGGGAAACAGAGAAAATCAGGTAACGGCAGGGTATATGTATCTCCGCACCGGGTAGCAAGAATGAACGCCCAGTCAAACGGTATTATGGAGCTGCAAGCGGACAATATCATAGCCATTGAGAACATGAACGCATTTAGCGACAATGAGACGGTATATGAGGATTTTATATACGGTGGTGTTATTGAGGGATGTGTAGATAGCTTCAAGAACTTCAAATGGGCGGTAAACTCGCTGGCAAACATGAGAATATCGAGCTCAATGATAGAGCGTTTCATAACTCATACACTGGACTCTACAAGTGAAGCAGAGAGAAAAATACTAAAACAGGCGCTTGAAGCAAAGATCAAGGCAGTCAGGGATGCAGTAAAGGAGCGATCAGAAACCAAAGACCCCACAGCCATGATCGCAAACCATATCATACCGACCACATCAGACAACACAAACTCTGTAAGTATCCAGGAGAGTACCCCGCAGTTCAATCAGCAAGTTGACGATATTATGTTCCATATCAAGGTGTACCTTGGTGACATCGGGTTCAATATCGATATGACTCCGTTCTCTCAATCCCAGATCGGGGGAGGAGAGAAAGACGGAGTGGTCCAAAACTCGCTGCAGATGGATACCCAGGGAGAGCAGATAAGGGGAGCAATTGCCGCATACATTGAGCATATTGTATCCGTTCACTTTCTGTCAAAGTATCAAATGGAGATCGATCTTGACTATCTTGATATTTCATTCTCATCAACGATAAACAAGGCAAAGATTGACGCTGAAACTCAGCGTATGGAAGCCATAAGCAATGTGCAGCAGATAGGAAGCATTATAGACCAATACAAACAGTCAGGATTCCAGGATACGCCGGACAACAGAGTTATGCTTAAAAACCTACTCAAAGATGTTGTTTCAAACACCTCAGGAGACAAGGAGACGATCATAGAGTCCATGGTAAATCACATCTTATCAAAACCAAAAGAACCGACAGGAGAAGAACTATGAAAAACAAGATAGAGAATATTGGTAACGGGCAGCACAAGGTAAGCATCAGCTTTGACATTACAGACCATGGTCACACCTTTGGTATGCCGCGCAACTACAACCTAAGCAAAGTTCAAAAACTAATCAGGTCCAAAGACGTTCAGGAGACAATTAAAAACGGTTATGCGATCTGTATGTATGGGCATGGTTCACGTCACAAGAATCAGGGCTATATCGCCAATGAGAGAAACCATAACACCGGAGATGAGCAGGAGCCGATCGGCAAGGTCACCGCACTATCCATCAGAGACAAGATCATCACATATGAGGCACTATTGGTTGAGACTATTGCAAACAAGACTCTAAGCGTTGTAAAAATGATCGAGAGCGGCATAGGCGGATTTTCTTTTGTATGGGATGTGAACAAGGGCATATTTTACGGTAGTGACTTTGTTTTGAGCCCAAACTTTAACGGTAACCGGGTAATGATGGACTCCATTTGCAGTGACGGCCAATGTATGCTCGGCAGCGCGATTGATGAGGCGGTCCTGGACGCGATCGGCGATCATGGTGATCTGTACGATGAGGCAAAGGACCTGCTGCAGCATCAGGACAATGTGATGGGCGCTATCAAGTTTAGAGACAAGATTGCATCCATGCAAGATAGTATTGATGCACTTCAAAAACAGGTATCAGAACAAGAGATTATGCTTGAAAACAAAGATATTGATATTCAGGCATATAAGGATGAAGTCAAAGCCGGGAAAGGGAAACTTTTCAGTTATAAAGAATTACTTGACAAGTCAAAAAAACTTGCAGAGATCGTAGAGCAGGAGAACACTAGACTCAAAAAAGAGAACGAGGAGTTGTCTCAGTCAAAGGACTCCATTGAGGACAATTTAAAAAGCCTACATGAGTCATTTTCATCCTATGGGCTAAAAGATGAGGACGGCACTATCGTATTGGATGAAAGTGCGCTTGGTTCCTTTATGGCCCCTACAAAAAATAAATTTGACACCGGGGTAGATAAGATCACAATGGATAGTCTTAGGTCGGCAGAAAAAAGACCAAAGCCAAACCCGCTTTCAGACATCCAATTTTCATACTAGGAAATATAAATGAAGTATCAATTTGATCAACAGACAGGATTTTTGGTCACAAGGGCCATGTCTAAGCTTATGGACCAGGGCACCAAAGAGCAGAATATACACATTGACGCTTCGCAGAGCAACTCGAACAATAAGACGATCATCAATGAGGCAAAAGCACGGAGAAGACCAAAGGCTGCCAAAGCTAAGTCAGGATCGCAAAAAACTGCGGCAACTACTACTGCAGCAAACAATAAGACCAACCAGTACTATGTGGATAAAAACAGTATCTCAAATAACAAAAATGGCATATTTGACTCAATAAAGGCAGGAGCTAAAAGCTATCTTGACAAAAGAAACGAAAAGAAGAGCCAGGCCATAGAGAATAAAGAGAACAAGCAGCAGCAGGAGCAAACCGAAACACTAAAGGATATACGAGAGGAGATAAAAAAGGGAGACGGTGGCGGATCTGGCACAGGCGGATCTGGCACACTCCCCGGGATTGGCAGAGCTTTTAAGTTTGGGGCAATTGGCGGAATTGTGGGCGGTATGTTCAAGGGGCTCGCTACCAGGCTGGGCATCCCGGCGGTTATCTATGCGGTGCTTGACAACTATGAAGAGGCCATAAGTAGATTTAAGTCATCTATAGGAAAAAACAAAGAAGACAGTCTAACGATTACGGAAAAATTGAGATTCGTGGTTAATCAGGTTGGAAGACCTATTGTTTCATTTGCGAATAGTCTTGGCGCGGACATTGATCCGGAGCTTATCGGTACCCTCACCGCAAATATGAGCGAAGCCATCCATAGTAAATTTAATAACCTGAAAACTTCATACCCCAGGTTCGGCCAATCGGTAGAAGATATTTTTACCTTTACCGATAGGGTGCTTGGAGAAGCCACTGACTATATCGGCGACGGATTTGAGAAGCTTGGCGATCTAGCCAAAGAAGCATTTCGGGATAAAGACAAGATAGAAGCTGCATATTTAAAGGCAAAATCTGAAAGAGAGGAAGCCCAGAGCATAGTCGATATGACCGGAGACGGGAAAGTGCTATTTGGGCTTGTCCAGGCCGTCAGTGAAGAGGAGATAAACGCACGTAAAGATAGGCTTAAAAAGGCCAAAGCAAAAGAGGCTGAACTTGCTAAAAAGATGTTGAAGTCCGGCGGTACCATGTCGGTAAAAACAGAAGCAGAGGCCGTCATGTCAGCCAATAGAACAACGCTTGATGAGAACCGGAAGAGAGCAGCCAGAAATGCACCGAAATACGAAAAAAAAACTGAACTTAGCGACAAGGCAATAGCTACAGACCAAACGTTAAAGATCGTTAGAAAACAAAAAACTATACTGGAAAAAATATCTGAGACAGACAGTAAAAACAGAGAATACTATAAAGACAATATCAGGGCTCTTATTGAAGAAGAAAAAAGGCTTGTGGGGGAACTTGGGAAAATAAGAAGTGACTTGTCTGGCATAGCCATAGAAGAGATAGTGCCATTGCCTTACAACCTAAAGTCTGATGCTGCAACGGTTAAGGCAACGGGTAATGATCTCCTTGGATTGATCTCTAAGGGGGAGGGCACAACCGATGCCGATGCGCGAAAACACGGGTACAAAAGCGGTTATGATGTAACCCTTGGGTATGGGGCATATGCCAACGGTAGAGACAGGCAAAAGCCTGTTTCAGAAATGAGGATCAGTGAGGTCAGAGAGATGCAGATGGCTATGCTGTCCCACCCGGATAATAAGCTTAATAGTTCCGCAGTTGGGAAGTACCAGGTTGTAAGTACCACACTCGACGAAGCACAAAGATCACTTGGATTGTCGGATGATGCGGTCTTCGACAAGGAGACGCAGGACAAGGTCGGAATGTTCCTACTTAAACGAAGAGGGTATGAGAAGTATAAAAAAGGGGAGATCACAGAGGCCAAATTCCAGAAAAATCTATCGCGAGAGTGGGATAGTCTTGCAATGGATGAAAGCAACTTGACCGGAGGAAGAAAAAAACATACCGCAAAAGTAAAAAACAAAGAGATCGACACAGTGCTTGCCAGTATCAAGTCTAAGGCAATCAATGTGGTGCCGATGAGCCCATTGGTAAAAAAAGACAGTACGGCCCCGGCTGAAAGAGTAGAGAAGCAGACAAAAACAGAAGAAAAGACAGTCAAATTTGATCAGCAGCAATCGGTGGTAGCACAACTGTTTGATGCTCCCATATTTGATGAGATGGCAAAAACGCTTAAACGTGTAGAGAGCAATACCCGTCCGGCACCCGGAAAGGCACCTAAAAACACAGAGGAGATAACCGTGAACATAGTCAATAAATCAACTGGAACTACAGTCGGGGGGCAGGTATGACAGTATTGAGCAAGAACCCGATACAGCACTGGCTTGACACGCCACTTGGTAGTTATGAGGGGTATCCATGGTACGGTAACACCCTGCATACTCTTCTTTATGAAAACAGACAGGATTTAGACCAGAAGCTAGGCATCATAATCGATGAAATAGAAAGACAGCTTGGCAACAATGTGGCCCAATTGATAAGGGATATTTCATTCATAGAGGAGGAGGGCGCAAGGGATAAATTTTACATACTCATAACACTCTATAATAATGGGATAGCATTGGGCAGTTACGGTAATACTGAAGACCTAGAAGAGGCACCAGATGAAGACACAGAGTGGTACGACTACACCGGGGAAGATTGGACCAACGCATACAACGAACAGTTGACAGTGAAATAAAAGGATTACGATGTTTAATGATGTGAGCAGAGAAGACGTACTGAGTTTTTTTCTTAATCTTGTGGAGAGCGACCCGCGTATCGCACAGCATAAAGACGATCTTGGAATTATTGCACTGGGCAATGAGCTTGGATACAAGATAGACGATGCAGTCAACCGTAACACCAACAAGATAAGTGAATTTTACATGCCTACCACTGAGCCTGTACTGCTATCAAAGCTCATGTACGAACTTGGGTATATCCGCTTTCAGAAACCACTTATGATCTCCGCAGAGGTAAAGAGCGGGGTGGACGTGACGCTTGAAAAATATCAAAGATTCACGTCCGGAGTAGACATATTCATTCTGAATGAGGGTATCACCCTGCAAGCCGGGGTAGCTAAAAAGCTTACAATGACGATGGGCACCAGGCGCGAGTTTAGCGTGTTGGTGAACAACGATAACCATTTCTTCAAGATCCCTCTAAAGACCACATACCGGAAGCTTTATGACTTCAAAGCATATTCGGGTGATACTGAGCTTAAATACTCTCAACAGTTCGTAGAAGAAGATAGTGACGTATCAATCGAAGTGGATATAGACGGGAACATGGTATTGGTGGTCAGGACCGGGAATATTAACGGACAAGATGTGAAGTTAAATGATGTGCTCAGGATAGAAGTATTTGAAACGGTTCCATCCGATGATGTGCCGGGATCCTTAGGTATCATAGGCGACTTTGACATAATTTGTGAAAACATACAAAAAACATCGCTTTATGAGCCATATTTGAGTATTCCCCAGATGCAAAATATCCTGCTTCATAATAAAAATATAAACAACTCACTTGTATATAACGAAGACTTTAAAAATTTTATCAAGGCGAATGTGAGGGGAATCGATCTCATAAAAGTGTGGCAGCAAGAGCAGGAAGACGCAGAGAATGGGGAGCTTGCGTGCAATATAAACAAGGTATTTGTATCGTTTTTGTCTGACGGAGTTCGGGGGGTTCCGGATATAAACAATGATATTCAGAATACAGTACATGGCACTGCCTATGGAAGATTTGTGGAGTTTTATGACCCCCTATATGTTCCGATCACCCTACAAGTAGACATTGTCAACAACACCAAAAGGTCTATTCAGTCCATAAAGATAGATGAAATAAAAAATGAACTCATAGGGTACTATGACGATATTGACAGAATCATAAACAAAGTGACCATATACAAGACGGTGATTAGCGCGTTGAGCGATCACGATATAGATGTTGTCGATATTACAATGACCAATAAGCCGGAGGCTCAAAATGCAACATTCTACAGCGTGGTGGCAGAAAACCTCACTATCAATGTAACAGAGAGATAAATATGACAAAAAATAATTCTATTTATGATGCGGTATCCAAGGCTATAGAGGCCACGATCAACCATTTTATTGGCAATGACCCATATTTTTATATTGCACCATATTTCTACACAGGTGAAATAGATAAATCGTGCCCTTTTTTCGGCGACAATAGAATTACTTTCCCAAATTACGATATTCCCAGCGATGATTTGAAGACCATGTCTCACCTGGCACCATTCTACAGAAACAGGATAGCGCACAACCCTAAAAATATAAACTACTATTTGAGGGCACTAAGTTATATAGGATATGGAGAAAGCGGCTTTGATATTTTATGCTATGAGGCTATAGACTGCAGTGCAGCAAGCCCGTCGCACATCACATATGAAGAGTGGTTAAAGCTGGATGGCGATTATGTCTATACTTATGATCAAGATGTTGAAGTCCAAACGGGAGCCGTATCAGAGGCAATTGCATACGCTGAGTCAACTTAAAAAAAATCGCATGAAACAATGTAAACTTACTTCATGACCAAGAAAGATTACATAGTTTCAAACACCATCAGCATCAGGGAAGCAGTAGTAGATGTTGTAAGGCATGATATTTTCAGAACAAATGGTAAATATTGCTTTATATATCCTGCTATTGAACACAGCACTGAAATTATGCAAACTGCTGTAGTCGCTGAAGCTATCACATATGCAGATCAGGCAAACTAAAAAGGTAAAAAATGGCTAATACACTTCTTTTGACAGACCAGGGGAGACAGGCAATTGCAGATGCTCTTGCCGGAGGTACTACAATATCACCAAAAACATTCAAATTTATCACTCCAATTATGGCGATAGATAGCACTTTCACAGAGGCAAGCATCCCGGCTGGTGACGTTTGGTACTCTGGCGATATAACAGAATACAGTGTAGATGATAGTGCAACGGTCTCATTCAACTGTATTGTAGAGGCAAACGTTGCCACTGAGAGGACCGGAACCGTAGGGCTCTACCTCGATGATGGGAGACTTTTCGCTATTTGTTCTTTAACCTCTCAACTACCAGAGAACCAAAGGCAAGGTGTGTATCTAAGGATAAATCACGACAGTGCAACATCAGCGTTCAACTTCAATTTTTTGAGCTACAACAAGTATGTAGAGGATACGGATATTATATACCTTGGAACCACGGCGGTTCAGATAAACAGGGCTTCCGGTGCCCTTGTCTTGGCGGGCGTTACCGCATCCGACGCTCAAAAGCTTGAAGGATCAACAAAGCAGCAAATCATCGACACCATCACCGCTGCGATCTTGAATGGTGCCGGAGAAGCTTATGATACTCTCTTGGAACTACAGCAGGAGATACAGAGCAACGATAGTGACATTTCAGGTATTTTAACCACTCTTTCAAATAAGGCCAATAGGTTCGGAGACGCACTTATAAGATTTTCTGTTGAAGATGCAACATCTGATGACCATGCTGTAAATCTAGGACAGATGAATACTGAACTAGCACTAAAAGCCAACAAGGGTGGTATGAGCACACAAAGGTTTAAGGTGCTTGATGCCGCAGTAGATGATGAAGCGGTAAATAAAGGGCAGATGGATAGTAACTTTAATAATTTAAATAACGAGTTAGGGGATAAAGCAGACAAATCAAATGTACTAGAACTGGACAACACAGATGAATTTACACCCGAGGAAGATTATGA
>JBEWPZ010000066.1:0-4532 GCA_047689535.1 Candidatus Sulfurovum kebritense
ATAAATGCCTATCTTTTATGTTCTTTCACAATCTTTGAGTTTGGGAGTGTATATTAAACTAATGTGTCACATGCTCCGTATGGATTCCCAAATACAATTTGGAAACCAGTAAAAATAAATATTCAATACAGCAAGAAAGGTTTGCCGTAGGGTGGGAGCATCCCACCATTATGGTGGATTTCATCCACCCTACAGCTCGCACTCACCCTTCTCTTGACTATACAAGATATGGAACGAGGGAGGATTAAAGCGTAGTATCCCACCCAAAAGTATCAAAAAGCTTTATGAAATTCTCATCCAACGGGGCGCTCAACGCTATCTTCTCTTTAGTGACAGGATGATAAAAAGCGATAGCGTCTGCATGCAACAACAGCCTATGCACATCAAACTTCTCCCGAAAGAGCTTGTTGTGCTCACCCCTACCATGTTTGGTATCACCTACTATGGGGTGAAAGATATGCTTCATATGGCGTCTCAGCTGATGTTTGCGCCCTGTTTTGGGCTGCAGTCTGACCAGTGAGTACCTGGCAACCGGATAACGGCTTACCGGATAGGGCAGCTCTACGGTTGCCACACGTTTATAGTGGGTCCGTGCCTCCCGGGCCTCTTTGGTAATCCCCTGCTCTTTTTGGACCTTCGTATCAAGCATCTGCTTCAGCGGGTGATCGATCACGTCCTCTTCGTCACTGTAGCCCCTGACTATGGCGATATACTCCTTTGCGATCTTCCCGTTTCGGAACATATCGGACAACAGTTTGGCGACCTCTTGATCCAGGGCAAAGAGCAGTATCCCGGAGGTCGGTTTATCCAGACGGTGTACAGGATAGACATACGCTCCTATCTGGTCACGCACGATCTGAAGCGCAAACCTTGTCTCGTGTCTGTCGATGGGGGATTTATGGACCAGCAGCCCTGAGGGTTTATTGACAACGATCAAAAACCGGTCTTGGTAGAGTACCTCAAGTTTCTCTTTTGGATACTCTTCCACCAAACCGCTTTTTAAAGAGTTAGTCAAGATAGATTCTTCTCTCTGAGAAGACATACTCTTTCAAGAAGAATGGATCTGTTACGCCGATCTCTTTCGCCATCTTTTCACTGATCAGCCGATAGGAGAAAGTGTATTTTGCATAGGTTGCACCTTTGGGCACGTCAAACGTATAGTCTTGTGTAGTGTTGCCTGCCAGTCTGGTATCTTTTGCTTTGGATTTTGCTAAGTGAGGAATCGTCTCTTCACCTTTTCCATCTAGCCATTTTGATGCCAGTACTTTTTGATCCTCTCCCACTTTTTTGTCTGCCTTATCAAAATAGTCGACATGCAGAATAATCTCTCTCAACCCGTAGCCCGTCGGGATAAAGTGTGGTGTCTTGTTTTTCAGTGTGAGGGTAAACTTACCTCTTTTTGTACTGCTTTTGACATCGATATAATTGATCATGATATTACTGTTATCCACACTTGCAAAACGGTGCTCTCTGACCATTCTTGGCTTAGGTTTACCTCCGGCTGCACTATAGTTAGAAGCAAACCCTTCAAACTTCCCGCTCATATGACACTCTTTACACCCTTCATCCGAGCCTATCGCATCATACTCTTTTCCTGTGGCATAGACTTCAACACCGTGTTTGTTCGAAGCGCTGTGGTGGCATACAAAACAGAGTGTAGGGTCATCCGACATAAAGTGTGCTCTTTGTGCCGTTTTATGATAAGGAGATACCGCATCGTCAAACGGTCCGAACATCGTCCCCTGCTTTCCGAACTTCACACTGTTCATCCCCTCTGAACCTTTTGACTTATCCAGGTGGATCTCATCGATATTGTGACAGACGACACAGTTGATACCGTTTTTCATATTTTCGGTGTTCAGTACCCTTTCCATCTCTTCTTTGTTCTCTTCAATACCCATCAATAAAAGGTACTTGTCTTTCTCTGCAACCGTTTTTTTGGTGATTCTGGGGTTATGACACTTGGCACAGTCAACCTTCACTTCATCCAGTATCAGTGTAGGATTTTTACGCACCATATACTCTAACGACTTTTTGAAAAGGTCATTTTTTGAAAAGTGCGAGTTTGAGTGTCTTGATGTCTCCCATCTTTTAGAAATATCCATATGACATGCATTACAATTTTCATTGGTCTCATATTTTTTATTGATCTCTTCTGCCTGTAACATAGTCATTGCCAAAAATGAGAACACTGTCCAAAACAATTTCATCTTTTTTCTCCCTTGTGAAATAAAACTTACAATAATGAATCATAAAAGAAAAAACACCTTCAGAAAACCCCTATCTTCCCATCTCTACCCTGATGTTAAATTCGGCTTTTTTGATGATACATTGTCATATTATTATCGTAAATTATAACATGGTTAAATTAATTTATTCGTTTCGTCTCAAATCATACAGCAAACAGTCATTATGCTATAATTACGCAAACTAAATATTTTGACTAAAGGAACGTTTTGGCTATCAATATCATCGCACAAAATAAAAAAGCCAGACATGAGTATGAAATTCTAGAAAAGTTTGAAGCGGGGATAGTCCTTACCGGAGCCGAAGTAAAAGCACTGCGCGCCAAACGTGCCAACCTACAGGATGCCTATTGCCGTTTTATCAAAGGTGAACTTTTTTTGATGAACGCACATATCGCGCATTTGGAAACGGCAAGTAAACACTTTACACCTGATACCAGGGCGCCACGAAAACTTCTGCTTCACAAAAAAGAACTTGAAAAAATCTATGTCAAAGTGCATAAGGAGTCATTGACCATCGTACCGCTGATGCTCTACTTTAATGAGCGTAACCTTGCCAAAGCCAGTATTGCCATAGCCAAAGGGAAAAAAC
Organism: Candidatus Sulfurovum kebritense; assembly: GCA_047689535.1. GTDB lineage: Bacteria > Campylobacterota > Campylobacteria > Campylobacterales > Sulfurovaceae > Sulfurovum > Sulfurovum kebritense. The sequence goes on from JBEWPZ010000066.1 coordinate 2,839, forward strand.
TGCATGACAAGCGTGCTGACCTTAAAGCAAAAACCTTGGAGAAGGAAGCAAAACAGGCGATGAAGAACCGTTCTTACTGAGCCCTTTTCAGACGCTTTGCTTTCATTTTTTCATAGGCAGAGAGGTATCTTTTTTTCTCTTTTTTTCTTTTTTTGCGTCTCATTTGAAGCTTTCCATAAGGACTGGGCTTCAGTGCTTTGATCTGCTGAAGCGCATACCAGGAAGAGAGACGTTTCTCCCCTATAAAGCTATCGATCCACTGCTTGAGCCATTTTGCCAGGTAGGCAAACAATGCCCTTAAAGGAGTATGAAATATCTTTTCGATCACCCCTTCAACGATTTTGAACACTGCATGCAAACCTCGATACAATCTTTGAAAAAAACCTTTGAGAAAGGGGACCTTCTCCAGCCACTCCAGGAACCAGGAAAAGATCACCACTTCAACGATAGGCGCGATCCAGCTTCCCCAAAGGTAATCAGTAAAAAAGTAGCCGATAGCTGTACCAAACTTAAGAAAGATCGCCAATAAAAAGCTCCAGAATTTAGCCAAAAAGACTTTGATGGCCAACATCCAGCCCATAAATTTCCCCACAAATCCCAAGGAACCAATAAATGCGATGGCAGCGATAAACTGCTTAACGACCGGGAACTTTCTAAAGTTATCCTTCACATAGTGCACCAAGCGCAGCAGGTCATCTTTGATATGGTCTAACAAGTGTATCTTGATATGACGGGTAAGGACCTTTTCAATAAAATAACGTTTGCTCAAACCTGTTGCAGAGAGCAAGGCGATCTTTTTGACAAAAAGCGAAAGAATAAACTTTCCGTTCACGAGAAAGAATGCTGAAAGGATAGCGATCAGATGATGTTTGGTGAAAATAAACAGACGGATCAAGAGGGCTACCATAAAGGTACGGCTCTGTTCTATACTAAACAAAACTCCTAGAAGCAATATACCGCACAGGAGAATGACTGAACCCCAAAAAAGACTATCTCTTTTCATATTTTGATCTACGCACTATCTCTTTCACCGTTTTATAAAACTGTTTTGTCCTTCTCACAAAAGCACTCTCTTGGGAAAAATATTTCACTCTCAAAGCGTTGAACCATGTTTTCAGTATTGTTTTAAACCTCTTCAGTCTCTCCATAGTCTGTATATAGATTTCACATGACTTAAACCACTTTATCGCATCCATGATCTTCCCATAACTCCACTTGAACCAGCCAAACTGCATCAGCTTATCTTCAGTGACTCGAAAAAGCCAAAAAGTAAATGCCGCTACGGGTATCTTCGCTATATAGAGCACTAACCCCAAAACAACCTGTCCACTGACAAAAAGGACGCCTGCATAGATACCGAATACCTCTACCATCGCCAACAATACGACAAAGATGAAAAGTATCAAAGAGGGGTTGGCACTATGGACCCTCTCCTCTATCTGTCGCAGTATCTTAAGTGCATGTACATAGGTATAGATCGGTTTGGCGATACCTTCCCATATCAGCTCTTCAAAGAGTATATAGATAATGACAACAAAAAGTTGTAACAGTGTAACCATTCGATGTGTGATCGTAGATAGCATAAAAGAAGAGTCCCCTACCTCAGTTTTAGATAATTATAGCAGAGTTATATAAAGCGTTTAGCGTTTAGCGTTTAGCGTTTAGCGTTTAGCGTTTAGCGTTTAGCGTTTAGC
>JBEWPZ010000095.1:0-1131 GCA_047689535.1 Candidatus Sulfurovum kebritense
TATGGTATCATAGTCGGTATTATATGTGATATTGCTATTATAATTTACTGCTTGACGAAAACACCCTGGCATTGAGTCCTCTGCCAATCGGCTTTGGATGTATCGAGGCTTCGACCGCTGGGCCAGCGTAGCAAATCAGCGGTATCAACCTTTCGATGGCATTAAACAGTTCACTTGTTAAGGATTTCTTTACAAGTCAAGTTTACTCTTCTTCCCATTCAGCCTCAATCATCTCACACACCTTATCCCTGGCACCCGGCGATAATGCAGCGATGCAAGTCTCCGGCACCTCATAGCCCCATTCCTCAAAAGTGTTTTCCAAGTCTTCCCATATTTGCCCATATCGGTAATCAGTGAAAAATTGTTCTCTCACAGATAGACAGTCCATGCAGGTTACGTAGGTGTCCCATCTACCATCCCATACGCCTGCTACGTGTTCGTATTGCTCTCCTGGATCAATAGTTTCTCCACACTCTCCACAGCGACGATGAATCCAAGAAACTGGTTTCGTGGTTACATGAAAAGATGGCATCTCATCCGATCCGACATCTACATCTACATCACATGAACATTGCATGATATCTCCTTTCAACTTGTTCGTTTCGAACACGGCTGCCCGGCCAATTGCCCGCAATGTATCACCAGGCCCTTGAAATATTCGCATTCTGAACATTCATTAGGGATTTCATAAGAATGTTCTAAATTCCGTAATATCTTTTGGGTATCTGCCAGCTTTCGAATCAATTCCTCCTTTGTCCATTTTGTCATTTGATTTCCGCATATAGGACAAAGACTTCTTGATTCAAAAAATGGGCTTTGAGTATAACTTCCGCAAATTTTACAGTTCCAATATACTTTAGTATTTGTCATACTTTCTCCTTTTAATCTGTGCTTACCTCTGCATAGTATTCCAGATCATCGGCAGCAGCCGAGAAGACCAGAGCCAATTCTTCCATTTGTTTTTTGTCAAGAGTTCCGCTTTCAAATTCAGCATGTTCACTCTCAATTTTGACCTCAGCATATTTTTTACTTATGCTTCTCACTGTGATATCCATGTCATTCTCCCTTTTATTCTTCTGGCACCGCCGTCCATCGAAGTTCGTCCTGTTTTTCTACTTTCTCCAGGTTCAA
>JBEWPZ010000092.1:0-1166 GCA_047689535.1 Candidatus Sulfurovum kebritense
AGGGAAGTACCCGTGATTTTCCGCAGAACCGTAACCGAAAAGAAAACACTGCGTGCTACCTGGCTCAATTTTGCCTACGAAGTAGCTGATATCGTAGTGGTGGATATTCAACTGGATGCCACCAAACCCGCTTTTGGTGATGCAGCCCAGGGCTATTGTGATCTTTCTGCTTTCCGTGACGGCATGCGCACCTTAGGACAAAATATCAAACCGGATTGTATGATCCTGGTGGAAACAACCGTCCCGCCCGGTACCTGTGAACATGTGGTCAAGCCCATTATCGAAAAGGAGTTTGAAAAACGCGGTATAAATCCGGAAAAATATCCTCCTCTTATTGCTCATTCCTACGAAAGAGTGATGCCAGGAGCCAATTACGTCAGTTCCATTCGGGATTTCTGGCGAGTATTCTCAGGAGTTAACCAAAAAAGTAAAGATATAGCCCGAGAATTTTTAAATAGTATTTTGGATACGGAAAAGTATCCCTTAACCCAACTGGGCAGCACCAATGCTTCCGAACTTTCCAAAGTGATGGAAAACTCCTACCGCGCCACCAATATTGCTCTTACTCTGGAGTGGGCTAAATATGCCGAGAAGATCGGTGTGGACCTGCATAAAGTGAGAGCTGCCATTCGTAAGCGTAAGGGAACGCATGATAATCTGCTGCGTCCAAGTCTGGGTGTAGGCGGCTACTGCCTGACCAAGGATCCGGTCCTGGCTAACTGGGCGATGCAGTCCATCTTTGAGATAGATGACGAGCTATCCATAGCCATAAACTCCGTGGATGTAAATGATACTATGCCTTTACATACAATCGAGCTTATCAGAGAGGAGTATGAAGATCTGAAGGATGTAAGAATTGCCGTACTGGGAGTATCCTATCTGGAGAACCTGGCTGATACACGCCATTCACCCAGTGAAACTCTTATAAAATTTCTCAACGAAGAATGGGCACTGGTCAAGGCTCACGATCCTTATGTGGAGTACTGGCCCGAGATGGAAAATGTACCCATCCAGAAAACCCTGGTAGATACACTGGAAGATGCAGATGTAGTCATCTTTGCTGTAGGCCATGCTGAATATAAAGATCTTGATCCCACAGAAGTGGTGGAGATGGTAGGCAAAGAGACCTTAATTATCGACTGCTCCAATTTCCTTACAGACGACAA
>JBEWPZ010000096.1:0-1127 GCA_047689535.1 Candidatus Sulfurovum kebritense
CCACCCCTAATAAAAGTATCAAATTTTTCATCTAGGATACAGGCAGGGAAATCCATGATCTCTTTTGGTAGTGTAGCATAGGTTTGGTTATCTTCTTCTCTCAATATCTCAAGTGGTGTTCTGTCTCCTTTGTAACGGTTTTTTCTAAGTACATTAAAGCCCCACTGGTAAGCTCTTAATTTCGTTATCATACTGGTATCACTTATTGCTTTGACTCTATTGTAAAACTCCTTCTCAATAATCCAATGGGAAGTCTCCACATCACTCTGCCATGTTTTAGCTCCCGGAGGGATGCGACGATGCTCAGTTTTGCCATCTTTGGTCACCACCTGGATAAACAGTGGCGATAAATCAAGCGCATCTCTTGTGTTGCAGAATTCCGTGCCGTTATCAGTCTGTATGACTCTGGGGACAATACCATAGTTGCCTAGATGTGTCAGTACCCTATCCGCAAAGATAGCAGCAGTATGTCTGTTGTGTCCATAGGCATGAGAGACAAAGAGTGTGCCTGTCTTGATATCTCTTGCCGTATATTGATACATAGGCAAGCCATACTTTATTGGTACCTCTTGTTGCTTCTTGAGTGCCAATGCATAGGACTGGTCAAGATAGTTGGGAATATCTTTTAGCTCCTTGACATCTATCTGTATCTTCTCAAAGGGTTTATATTTAGCCTTTACTTCCCTGAGGTCTTTTTTTGTTTCATGTTTCTTTTTTGACTTAGCGCTAAAGCCATGCTTCTTCCAAATATTGTAACAGGTCGTACGAGAGGGGATCTCTGTGCATTTGTGCTCTAATAGGTAGTAGTGAATATAGTCATATCCCAGTGACTCATTCTCTTTTTTGAATGCCACAAGCAGCTCTTCAGTTTGGCTCTTTATCTGTCTGTGAGGGTCTTTGGGTGCTGTTGACAGGTTCTTTAGGGATGAGACAGCTCCACTAAAACGCTTAATCCATTTTCGGACTGTTTTTCGTGTTGTGTTAAACTCAAGGGCTACTTGCGTGATATTTTTTATCTCATTGTGTCGTCTGACTATTGCTAACCGAATACGCAGTGGCTCTCTTGCATCTTTGAGAAAGTCACAATAGGTTATACTGTTATTTGCCAACATGGTTACTCTCCTTGA
>JBEWPZ010000099.1:0-1060 GCA_047689535.1 Candidatus Sulfurovum kebritense
GCTGAAAACTATAAGGGTTTAGAAGTTCAACTGTAGACTCTTTTGTCTCGAGTGCCATCTTGCCTATTTGTGGCAATAAAGAGAATAGAAGGCACAGCAGTAGAGAAAGGATTGTTTGATGAGTGAGGTAATAATAGCTATAGATAGCGGAATTTAGGTATAATGGAGGACGAAAAAACACAATACCATGGGGACAAAGAAGTGAAAATAACTAAAAAAGAGCAACTCAAAAAAACAAAGATACCAAACCCCAAGAAGCTAGACCCATGCGAGCTTAGGGGGTTTAAAGACAGTATATTGGACACATCGGCCGGTATATGCCAAGTTTGCAAAACAGAGGGGGTGCAAGACTTCCATCACGCACAGTTTGGGTGTAGCGGTGCCAATAAGGACGATAGGACGCTCGTGGGGATATGCAGAGGATGTCATCATCTTATTCATCACAGCCGCAAAGGCAGGGGTAAAGAGTTAAGAGAGGTGGCTATCGAGATAGGAGAGAAGAACTGGAAGAGTTGGTGCAACGATGGCTAAAATTTTTATAGAAATAAAGCCCAAAGCGGCACCACGACCACGGGTAACACGCAGAGGGACATACAACCCAAGAGATTACACGGACTACAAGAGTACCATAGCCCTAGTCGCAAAGCAGAAGTTTACAAAAAAAGACACCGCCCTTGCAATGCAAATAGATTTCTTCTTTAAAAAGCCAAAGAGCTGGAGCAAAAAAAAGAAAGAGAACCCACCGTATCACACTTTTAAGCCAGATGTGGATAACCTAATAAAAGGCGTTAAAGACGCACTTAACGGCATAGCATACAGAGACGATGCTCAGGTTGTAAGCGTACACGGACGCAAGCAGTATGCGGACAGAGACGGAATAATGATAGAAGTAGCGGAAGCGTATGACAACTTAAAAACAGCCGTATTTAAAAGATAAAATAAAAACAGGGTATCAATATGGCACAAAGTGTTTATGGCTGATGGTGCGGAGTATGTACTTACTGCAGTCAAGATGGCTGAGAAGTTCAGTAAAGATTAGATCAAATTTGTAAAAAAGGTA
>JBEWPZ010000101.1:0-1025 GCA_047689535.1 Candidatus Sulfurovum kebritense
AGAAGATAGTGCTGCATCTCATTGACCGTGAGTACAGCGATACAATTGACAGCTCTTTAACTACTGCGCAAAAAGTGGTGTTACTCGCACGTGAATTTTGCGATCGCCTCACTTCACTTGTAGCAGACTGGATCCGTGTCGGCTATTGTCAAGGAAACTTCAACAGCGACAACTGTGCAGCAGGAGGGTTTACTCTTGATTATGGTCCGTTTGGATTTATTGATAATTTTCACCCCAGATATCAGCCGTGGACGGGCGGAGGTATTCACTTCTCATTTCTCAATCAGCCCCAAGCTGCCGAGCGTAACTTCCAGTCGTTTTACACAGCAGTCCTGCCGCTAGTGGAGTCACACGAAAACGAACTTCGAGAACTCGGTGAGATAAAAGATGGTTTTTCCAAAGTGATGCAGGTAAAAATGATCAATATGTGGAGCTCCAAACTGGGACTAGAAACCTTTAATGCAGATCTGTTCAACGAGCTTGTAACGCTTATGATGGATACCTCGGTAGATTACACTCTTTTTTTCCGTGAACTCTCTAATATCCCAGATGATATCTCAGCACTGACAAAAAGCTTCTACGGTGCTTCCGTATATGATCAGAAAATTTTAAAAAGCTGGTCGGAATGGCTTGAGAGATGGAGAGCGCTTATCGATGCCGCTACCCAGGAGTCTAGAGAGAAACTCTCTTCGAAAATGAAACAGGTCAATCCAAAATACACACTACGAGAGTGGTTTCTTGTCCCTGCCTATAAAGAGGCCGAAAAAGGGGACTATACACTCTTAAAAGAGTTGCAGGAGGTGATGACTGATCCATACGGTGAACAATCATCTGAAATAGAGAAGAGATACTATAGACAAAAGCCTGCCGAGTTGTTTGACATTGCCGGAGTATCCCATATAAGCTGCTCATCCTGAGCATTATAAATTTGTTGTCTAAATTATTAGAACATTCTACTATTGCATTGAGAAATACCATCCTCGGGCTTGTTTACAACTGTCATCCTCGGGCTTGACCCGGGGATC
>JBEWPZ010000093.1:0-1164 GCA_047689535.1 Candidatus Sulfurovum kebritense
CAATCGATGATCAGATCACTGAGATCCAAAATGCTCCCGAACAAGAACGTGTTCAACTGATGAACCGCTTCAAACTCAGAGTTGCAAATATGAATCAACAACAAAGAGAAGAGGCGATCACGCAGCTTCAACAGCGAATGCGCCTACAAACAAATCAAAATCCTGAAGCACAACAAGAGATGCAGATGCAACAATCGCAAGATATGCTGCAGATGCAAAATATGAATCAGCACCAAACTGCCAATCAATTCCGCACTCAGATGCAGGGTTCAGGTTCAGATGGAGGGCCTATGAAACCTATGATGGGCGGACACTAAAAAGATGTCTGTTCAAACAAAGGTCGCCTTTGGGCGGCGTGCCCTTACAATAATTAGTTCCTTACTCTTTGTCAGTAGCCTGTATGGAGCTGATAGCGATATGGATGGGGTAAGTGATGCTCGGGACAAATGTCCAAATACACCTTTTACCGATCTGGTAGATATCAACGGATGCACAAAAACCTCCCTTGCACAAAACCACCATTACGACATAATAGTGGGACTTACTTCTTTCTTATCGTTTTAACGCTTGGTTTTGGTGCACCTTGGGCAAAAGTACGTGTTGCGAAGATAGTACTGAGCAACACGTTAGTAGGAGCGCCCAACGGTTTTGACAAGTATATCTCGCAAGAGCAGACACAAAGTTCTGCGCTCGGTGAAGAGCTTGGGGATGCTTTTGATGTTGATGTCGGTTTAGGATTTTAGATGCGGATCGAGGGGAAGTGGTATGCCGAGGGAAGTGCTAAACAGCATCTGAGTATATTAAAGTCTGACGGAGATGCTTATCAGCTCTATGTTGATGATCACCTTCATAGCTCAGGCTCCCTCGCTTCACTCTCTCCTGATCACAGACTCGGCAATATCACCAGACGGATCACTTTAGAGGATCGTTCTGTTTTTACAAGTGACGAACATGCGGAGATCGACACACTTTTTGCCTCACACCAAAAAGCCAACCGTCTCCTTCACCATATAGAATCAAAACTCTCCTGGGTAGTTGTTTCATTTGTAGTTTTACTTTTGAGTATCTATATATTTGTCGAGCGGGGGATCCCCTACTTTAGCGAGAGGATCGCATATGCCCTTCCTGTAAAAACAAATAAAGTGCTCAGTGATCAGACTATGA
>JBEWPZ010000098.1:0-1070 GCA_047689535.1 Candidatus Sulfurovum kebritense
ACCCAGATGAATTGGCAAGAAAGGCTTTCAAATATCGATCGCTCGTAACACCTGAAGACCCTAAAGAAAGATCGGAAATATGACCGATGATGGTAATGGCATGTCCATATCCTGTTAACCCGGCAACCACAGGCAGACCTGACTCGACATATTGGTATAATAGACTATCAAATATGGGAGCATGACGCGGATCATCCCGCATATAGATTTCAGGATAGAATCCAAATCTGGAAAACATCTCCGTAATTTGCCAGGCGGTTAGTCCTTTGGAGGGGACCAATCTTCCCTGAGAGAAGTCTTGGGTTAGTTGTGTTACTTCATAGGGCCATGTCTCAGCATATCTGCTATATCGCTGGCTGAAATACCTGAATACCATCCAGCATGCAGCATGTGCACAAACCGTTACATCAGTGTCTTGGCTTATGTAAGGAAAACCTTTCGCAACCAGTTCAGCTCCCAATATGTGAACTGGATATTCGGCCATACAAACGTACCCGCTGATCTTGGTTAACATCTTGGGATTTAACAAAGTCCTGCCGATTGAAGCAACACGGTTTGGTCTTATAACAGAGAATCCGATATACTGATCTTGATATCGATCAAGCTTAAAGAGCATTTGAGGTGATATTTTTATGGAAAAAAAGTTAGCCCGAAGAGTTGTGTCTGGATAGCCTGCAAATTTGTGAGAGAAAAAATTGTAGTAAGTGTTTCTGTAATCTGCATCATAATATCCTTTTTCAAGGACAATCGTTTTAACATCATCTTTAAGATATCCAAAGAGCCGATCGAAATCGCGCTGTATCAGGTAACCATCACAACAATCAAGAAAACTGCTCCAATCTTCATCGGAATCCGTTTGGATCAAGATATGATTACTTTTCCTGAAAAAAACCGGCATGTAGAGCTCCTATAAATGAACTACCCCGCCGCAAGCAGCGGAAAATTAAACCCTGCAGCTTTCTCATTTAGGGGGTTATAATATATGACCCCCTCGTCACTTCAAGCAATAAGGGTAAACCGTGTAATCTACGTCCTTTGTTTACCCCGCCTGTCGAAGATGCCGCTAAGCG
>JBEWPZ010000091.1:0-1312 GCA_047689535.1 Candidatus Sulfurovum kebritense
ATTTTTGTAACACTGGCAGAGATGGGATTATCGTTTATTGCGGACGAAGTGATCGGCATGGCAAAAGACGAAGCAGAAGACTTCATAGAGGATAAAACCGGGGTAAAGATCGACTTGTCTGGCGACGATAAGCCGGGAGAGGGTGATCTTGGCAAGCTTAAAAGTTTTGATGCTCAGCTTAAAGTGATGGCAGAGAAGAATAGACACGAAGAAGCAAAACTTGCACACGATATGGATTTATTCAAGGCCGAAATGGAGGACCGGGGCAATGCAAGAGATATGCAAAAGTCAGCACTTTCCCAGGACGATCTCTTTAGTAAGCGCTTTGTCTACTATCTGGCATCATTCTGGAGCTTGGTGGGTGCAGCGTATATCTTCTTGATCACGTTTTATGACATACCGGAAGAAAATGTAAGGTTTGCCGATACAGTACTTGGTTTCCTATTGGGAACAATCGTTGCGACAGTGATCAACTTCTTCTTCGGGAGCTCAAAAGGGAGCAAAGACAAAACAAGCATATTGGGGTCAGGGGTAATGGAAAAATACAAAAGAGAAGCGGTAGACCTGGAGCTGTTCTGATGATCAATCTGAGTAATGTTTTCACTGCAGATAAGCAGGTACTCATCAACTCAGAGGAGTTGATCGAGTACTACGCCAAAGCCTTCATGGTCGACACAAAACTAAGGCAAGCTCACTTCTTTGCTCAAATGAGGGAGGAAGTAGGGGTGAACTTCGGTTTATCCAGGGCAGAGAGCCTTAATTATAAATGCAAGGCACTCACGAAGCTTTTTTCTTATTTCAGGAAGAATAGATCGGAGGCCAAAAAGCTTGGACGCTGCAATGGGCACAGGGCTGATCAGGAGGCGATTGCGAACAGGGTCTATGCAAACCGGATGGGGAACGGTGGTATAGATAGCGGAGATGGTTGGAGAACCAGAGGCCGGGGAGCATTTCAACTTACCGGAACAGTAAACTACAAGCGCATCACCAGGGTGATCTATGAGCGTACCGGGATAGTCTTGGACTTCTATAGTGAACCGGGCCTGCTGCTTACTCCGATCGGGGCCATCATGTCGGCTATGGCATTTTGGTACGACAATGGCCTGTGGAAGATTGCAGACAACGGGGCCGGAAACTCAACAATAAATGCAGTCACAAGAAAAGTAAATCGATATACCCATTCATACAAAGATCGTGTAAGCCATTTTAGAGCTATTCAGGCCGCTTGGTAACCTTTTGTATGGGATAACAGAAGTTTTACGCTAAAATACCCATTATAGGAAGAAAGTTTTTTCAGTTTTTGAGAAAATTA
>JBEWPZ010000094.1:0-1137 GCA_047689535.1 Candidatus Sulfurovum kebritense
GATGATAACCCAACAGGTGAGGAGTACTACTACGTATATCCTGACAAATGTGTTGAGTGTGTAGGTCACCATGATACTCCAGCATGTGCAGAAGCATGTCCAACAGAGGGTTGTATTACTTGGGATATGCCATTCACAGCTGAGAACAAAGAATTCTTTGCCGGTGGTAACTACATCGATGGTAACAACTACGTAATGGATGACGCTGATGCGGAAATGCCATTTGTAGATTCTATCTCTATGGAAGATAGAACGGCTAGAAAGCCAGTTGTAGAAGACTAATATACTCTTCTCTTTACATAGGGGTTTCCCTATGTAAAATTACTCCCACCTTTATATTTAATCTCTATTTAACATTTTTTTTGGTAAAATCCCGCCCGATACTTTCAACTCATTTTTAGATTTGAAGTAAAATTTATGAAGCAGGAATATCCAGATGGAAAGAACACTATCAATTATCAAACCAGATGCAGTAGCAAAAAATGTTGTAGGTCAAATTCTTAGCAGATTCGAAGATGCAGGTCTTACAATCGCAGCAACGAAAAAAACAAGACTTTCACGTGTAGATGCAGAAGCATTTTATGCAGTGCATAAAGAGAGACCATTCTTTGGTGAGCTTGTTGAGTTCATGATCTCTGGTCCAGTTGTAGTATCTGTACTTGAGGGTGAGAATGCAATGGCAAAAAACAGAGAGCTTATGGGAGCAACAAACCCGCAAGAAGCAGCACCTGGTACGATCAGAGCGGACTTTGCTGACAGTATAGATGCAAATGCAGTACACGGAAGTGACTCATTGGAAAATGCAGAGATCGAGATCAACTTCTTCTTTGCACAGAGAGAGATTCACTAAGCACTAAATTCCCAAAAGCTGAGCTTTTTTAGGAGTTTAGATGACGATTCGATTTGATAAAATAGGCACAACCCCTAAAACATTTGAGGTAAGCCTTGGAGATGCCACATTGAGTGGTACGCTTCAAAAAAGTGGATATCATCGTGTGACATTGGATGCTGTAATAGGTGGGAAAGTAGGCCTTGACTGTGATAGATGCGGTCAAAGTTATGAGCAACCACTGGAAGGCGAGTTGAAACTTACCATCAGTGATCAGATGATTGAAGATAAAGATGATTTGGATATAA
>JBEWPZ010000097.1:0-1084 GCA_047689535.1 Candidatus Sulfurovum kebritense
AACCTAGAAAGCTATGCTCAAAACGGTGAATGGCAATATAATAATGCAGGTTTGCTATCTTATAAAAGTGACTTGGACCTCACTGGATCTTATGCAACCAATCCAGTAGCAGAAGCGGGGGCAGACAAAACAGGTGCTCATGAAGGGATGTTATGAAGCATGCCCCATTTTCGTAAACTTTTTTTGCCGACCAACTCACTTTTATCTTGTTGATATTTAACATAAAAAAAATTTATACTTATAACTTGTTGATTTTATTCATGGACACTGCCTTTGTTTTTTGATAGGGATTGAGTCTATGAAGACTCAATCCACAATCCCTACACTGACAAGGTTCCGAAAGCATCTCAACGCCGATGCTCTCTACTCCAGAATTTTTATCGCCTTGAAAAAAATTCCAGAGCATCGCAGAGGAAAGTGCGATATCCTCTTGGTAGATGCCCTTATGTCCGCTTTTGCCATGTTTGTCCTCAAGGATCCTTCTATGCTTCGTTTCGATGAAAGAAGGCTCAATGAAGCAGAAGCGGCAAACTTAAAAACGATCTTTGGGATCACCATCATTCCGGCTGATACCACCATGCGTGAAATCATCGATCCGGTGAAACCGGAATCATTCCGTCCTGCCTATAAAGCCGTTTTTCGGTCCCTGCAGCGGGGCAAGGCCTTGGAGCAGCTCACCTTCCTCGATGGGTATTATCTTCTTGCCTTGGATGGGACAGAAACTCATTCTTCTCATCATATCGGATCTGAAAACTCTCAAAAAAAAGTCAACAAAGAGACTGGACTCATCACCTATTATCAGCAGATGGTCGGTGCAGCCATTGTGTGTCCGGGTCAACCCATCGTCGTCCCCTTGATGCCGGAAATGATTCGTCCCCAAGACGGAAAAACCAAAAACGACTGCGAAAGGAGTGCAGTCAGACGGTGGCCGGCAGGTTTTCGAAAGGATCATCCCCATCTGAAAGTGATTGTCGTTGAGGACGCTCTCAGCTCAAACGGCCCCCATATTCGAGACCTCAAAGAACATAACTGTCGGTTTATCCTTGGCGTGAAACAGGGCGACCATGAATTTTTGTATAAGCAT
>JBEWPZ010000100.1:0-1028 GCA_047689535.1 Candidatus Sulfurovum kebritense
GCTTCCAAATTCCCCTAAAAATACTCAACACAATCTTTTTCATTCCCAGTTGCGAGATATGCTGGATTCGCATGATCCACTCGTTGCCCTTGCAGATACCATAAACTGGGATATTTTCAATGATTCCTTTGCCAAATACTACAGTGATGAAGGCAGGCCTGCAAAGCCGATACGCTTAATGGTCGGACTACTGCTCTTGAAACAGTTAGAAAACCTCAGTGATGAAAACCTGGTACTCCAGTGGAAACGCAATCCCTACTACCAGTACTTCTGCGGTATGGTAGAATATCAACCGGCACTGCCCTGTGACCCCACAGATCTGGTTTACTTCAGAAAACGAATCGGTACAGAGGGAGTGGAAGAAATCTTTGCGATGAGTGTGTCTCTGCACGGTAAAGATGCCCAGGAGAAACAAGTCATCATAGATACCACCGTACAGGAAAAGAATGTCACATACCCTACAGACGGTAAGCTGGCCATCAAAATGATCCATCATCTACACCGTATTGCCAAAGAGGAAGAGATACAGCTAAGACGTACCTACGTCAAGGAGATCAAGAAGCACCGTATCTCCTTAAGATTCTTCAGGCATCCTAAAAAGATCAAGAAAGCCAGAGCTGCAATGAAAAGGCTGGGTACGATCGTAGGTATCCTAATGAGAGATATCTCAAGAAAGCTTACGCAAGAACAATTAGACAAACATAAAGAAGCATTTGCGCTCTACACCAAAGTGATAAACCAAAAAAGAAAAGATTCCAATAAGGTCTACTCTCTTCACGAACAACATATTTATGCTGTAGCCAAAGGTAAAGACCATAAAAAATATGAGTATGGTACCAAGGCTTCACTGGTAACCACTATGAAAAGCAATATTATCATAGGTGTTGCAGCACACCAAAAGAATGAACATGATTCCAAGACACTCGAAGCTGCATTAAGCTCTGCCAATAAACACAGAACCAAACCTATTATTGAAGCTATATGCGATAGAGGCTACAGAGGAAAGAAAGAGGTAGACGGTACACAGA